>CAZVQL010000008.1:0-28762 GCA_964629305.1 uncultured Roseicyclus sp. | reverse complement strand
AGGTGCGCTGCCACGAGGCGCCTTTCGTGCTGGAACACGGGCAGGTCGTGGGCCGCCTGGTCTACGAGCGCATGGCAGGCCCGCCCGAGACGCTGTACGGCACGGGGATCGCCTCGAACTACCAGGGGCAGGGCCTGAAACTCTCGAAACACTTCCGGTCGTGAGCGCAAAAGGCCTTTCGAAAGGCCTTGCCCACGCGATTTAGAAATCGCGTCAGCCCCGGCTCAACAGGCGCGAGTAATACATCAGCCCGTGCCCGGTCATCGCCTTGGAGACGCCCGCCCAGTTTGGTGCGAAGGCCAGCCAGTCGGTCCGCGCGGCCTCGGCGATCTGGCGCAGACTGCGCCGCCCGTCGATCTGCGCGAAAGCCCGCACGGCCAGCGCGGGCACCGGGATCTCGAAGCGCTCGCCTTCGTGGCTGACCGGGATCACGCCATGCTTCGCAGCATGTTGCGCCAGCTTCGGCCCCGCCACCCCCTTCAGATGCGGCACCGCGTCGGGGCCGGGCGTGGCCACCCTGCCCTCCGCCTCAGCCGCGCGCGCGGCATAGAGGACATGCGTCCGGATCGTGCCGCGCAGCGCCTCGGCCAGGTCCATGCGCGCGCGCTCGTCCAGCCCGTGCATCAACCCCTTGTCGCCCAGGATCGGAAGCGGATCGTAGAGATGCGCCTGCGGGCTGCCCGTCATGGTCAGGCCCGCACGGTCCAGCGTCTCGAGCAACTCGCCGATGCGATACGGCCAGTCCTGGCTGTGGAGCAGCAGGTCGTAGAAGCCCGCATCGCTCGCCTTGTGGTCGGACAGCTGCTGATTGCGCTTGAAGGGGTGGCCTTCGGGAATGCGTTCGTAGATCGCCTTGGCGCGGCGCAGCCGATCTCGCGCGGTGCCCGTGAGCGCGGTGCCGAACGCTTCTTGCAAGGGGTAGACGCCGGACCGCCCGAAGGGCGCATAGACCATCAAGCCAAGGCCGCCACCCGGTGCAAGCGCCGCCGCCAGCGCGTCGAACCCGGCCTGCGGGTCGGGCAGGTGGTGCAGCACGCCGCAACAGTCGATGTAGTCGAACTGGCCGAGGTCGGGCGCCTCGAGCAGCGATTTCGTCAGGAAGGTGATGCCCGAGAGCCCCCGCTCCGCCGCGCGCGCCTCGGCCACCTTGCGGGACGCGGTCGAGAGGTCGACGTAGGTGATCTCGTAGGGTTTTCCGGCGCTCGTCAGCACCTGCGCCAGCTGGATCAGCGCGTCGCCCGTACCACCGCCCGCAACCAGCGCGCGCAGCGGCTTTGACCAGTCGCGTTGGCCCGCGAAGAGGTAATGGTCGATCTCGAGCGGATGCGAGGGAGAGCCGGCGATCAGGCGCTTGGCTTCATCCGCCGGGTCACGCTCGGGGTAGGGAAAGGCCTCGTATTGCTCGGTCACGCGGCTCATGTGACGGTCTCCGCGCCGCCAAGTCCCGCGCGCCATCCCTCGGGCAGCGCGTCGAGCGGGACGACATATGTATGAATGGTAAATGCTACGGCATCACTTGAGGGAAGCCGCAGAAGGCATTGCTTTTCCGACCGAAGGTAGCGCCCCGCCCCCGGCGCCTCACGGCGCGGCGCGGCCTCGGGCCGCGGCTGGTGGAGTGTGGGGTCGGCATAGACAAGCGCGTTTTGCCGCCACAGCGGACGGCCCGGCCGGATCGCATCAAAAAGCCGCTGCACCCGCGCGGCCATGCCGGCATCGTAGACATCAACCGGGCCGTGAATGCCCGTCAGCGGACGGCCGATCTTTTCCGCCAGCGTCCAGCTGGCCGGAAAGCA
Organism: uncultured Roseicyclus sp.; assembly: GCA_964629305.1. Lineage (GTDB taxonomy): Bacteria > Pseudomonadota > Alphaproteobacteria > Rhodobacterales > Rhodobacteraceae > Roseicyclus. Next base: position 26,969 of record CAZVQL010000008.1, on the reverse strand, counting down.
CAGGACGGCGCCGGTCAACACATGCTCATCCCCCGGCCCCGGCTGCATCAGGCACAGATCCTCCTGCACCAGCCGTGCCGCGGTGATGAGCGGCGGCTCGGCCCCAAGCGCCACGCGCACGCCGTCGGGGCGCAGCACCGTGTCACCGTCGCGGAGGTACCCAGGCCCCAGATGCTGCAGCACCAAGGCCAGCAACGCTTCGGCCGCGTCCGCGGCCCCGGGCGTCATCGCATAAACCGCGTCGCGCCGCTCGGCCAGCAACTGGTCGCGCAGCGCCATCTGCCCGGCAAAGGCCTCGTCCGTCACCAGCCAGTCGGCCATGTCCAGCGGCTGCACGCCCGGCAGGCGCGCCATCGCGGGTTCGCGCCACGGCGCGACCGGCAGATTTATCTGGAAAACGTGATCCATTTACGACCGGCCCCATGCCGTTATCGGGCGCGCGCGGCCCCTGCCCTGCAGGTCACGCTCGGCGCGAGAGAGACAGCTGCAAGGACAGCGCCCGTGAACAAAGCCTATCGTCGCGCAGAGCGCAAGATCGACCCGACCCGCGATGTCCTTCTGCCCGACGGCACGCTCAACGACATGGACCGGATCGAGATAGGGCCGACGCAATTGGCCTATGCCGAATGGGCCGACGCGGGGCTGACCCTCCCCGATCTCCCCACGCTGCGCCGCTACCGGCTTCAGCGGTTGGTCGATGCGCTGGCCGCGCGCAACTGGGGCGGTGTCCTCATGTTCGACCCGCTCAACATCCGTTACGCGACCGATTCGACGAACATGCAGCTGTGGAACACGCACAACCCGTTCCGCGCCTGCCTTGTCTGCGCAGATGGGCACATGGTCCTGTGGGACTACAAGAATTCCCCCTTCCTCGCCGATCACAACCCGCTGGTGGCCGAGGTGCGCTCGGGCGCGTCGATGTTCTATTTCTCGACCGGCGACCGCGGGGCCGAGGCCGCGCGCAGCTTCGCCGGACAGGTGGCCGAGGTCATGGCCGCCCATGCGGGAAGCAACATGCGGCTTGGCGTCGACAAGATCATGCTCTCGGGCGCCCGCGCGCTCGAGGCCGCGGGGTTCACGCTGGAAGAGGGCGAAGAGCTGACCGAGCGCGCCCGCTCGGTGAAATGCGCCGACGAGATCCTTGCCATGCGCTGTGCCGTCCATGCCTGCGAGACCGCGCTGAAGGCGATGGAGGACGCCATCGCCCCCGGCAAGTCCGAGGATGAGATCTGGGCTGTTCTGCATGCCGAGAACATCAAGCGCGGCGGCGAATGGATCGAGACACGGCTTTTCGCGTCAGGCCCCCGCACCAACCCATGGTTCCAGGAATGCGGCCCGCGCGTGGTGCAGGAAAACGAGATCTGCGCCCTCGATACCGATCTGGTCGGCTGTTACGGCCTCTGTGTCGACATCAGCCGCACCTGGTGGACGGGCCCTGACGCCCCGCGCCCCGACATGATCGCCGCGATGCGCCATGCGCATGAGCACATCATGACCAACATGGCGTTGCTTGCCCCCGGCGTGCCCTTCCGCGACCTTGTTTTCAAGGGCCACCAACTCGATGCGATCTACGACAAGCGCAAGTACTCCTGCCGCTTCCACGGCGTCGGCTTGTGTGACGAGTGGCCGCTCATCGCCTATCCCGACACCTATGTCGAAGGGGCCTTCGAGCATGTGCTGGAACCGGGCATGATGCTCTGTGTCGAGGCGCTGGTGGGGGCGGAAGACGGCGATTTCTGCATCAAGCTGGAAGACCAGGTGCTGATCACCGAGGATGGGTACGAGAACCTGACGAGCTACCCGTTCGATAGGGCCTTGATGGGGCATTAGGCACCGATCACGCAAGGGAACGCCGGCGCACGTCAGCGTGAGACCGGTGTCAGGGACCTTGCGATAGGGGGCGATCGCGGCACATCTTGGAGCCGAAAGGATGTTCTCTCATGCCCACCGAACGCTTCACCTTCCCCGGTCATTCCGGTCACGACCTAGCCGCGCGGCTTGATCTGCCTGAGGGGCCGCACCTGGCGACTGCGGTGCTGGCGCATTGCTTCACCTGCGGCAAGGACATCCCGGCCGCACGCCGCATCTCGGCCCGCCTGGCCGCCATGGGCATCGCCGTGCTGCGCTTCGATTTCACCGGGCTGGGGCATTCGGAGGGCGAGTTCGCCAACACCTCCTTCACGTCCAATGTGGATGACCTCCTGGCCGCCGCGAGGGCGCTGTCCGCCCGCGGCATGGCGCCTGCGCTTCTGATCGGGCACTCGCTGGGCGGGGCTGCGGTTCTGCGCGCGGCGGGACGCATCCCCAGCGTCCGCGCCGTGGCGAGCATCGGCGCGCCCTTCGATCCGGAACACGTGACCCACAACTTCAACGACGCGCTGGACAAGATCACCACCGAGGGCAAGGCCGATGTCACGCTGGGCGGGCGTCGCGTGACCATCGGGCGGCGCTTTGTCGAGGACGTGCGCGCCGAGAAACTGGCGCCCGCGCTCGGCACGCTGAAGAAGGCTCTGCTCGTGCTGCACGCGCCCCGCGACGAGATCGTGGGCATCGACAACGCGACCCGCATCTTCACCGCGGCGCGCCATCCGAAAAGCTTTGTCACGCTGGACGAGGCGGACCACCTTCTGACCCGGGCCGAGGATGCCGACTACGCCGCCGAGGTGATCGCCGCCTGGGCTGGCCGCTACCTCGACCTGCGCCCGCCGGCCCCCCCCATCGGCGTGCCCGAGGGCGTGACCCGCGTGTCCGAGGCCGATCCCGACGGTTTTCTTCAGGACGTGCACGCAGGTGCGCGCCATCACATCCTGGCCGATGAACCGCTCAGCTACGGCGGCACCAATCGCGGGCTCACCCCCTACCAGCTCCTCGCAGCCGGGCTGGGCGCCTGCACCTCGATGACGATCCGCATGTATGCCCGCAGGCGCGGCCTGCCGCTGACCCATGTGTCAGTCGACGTCACCCATGACCGTGTCCACGCCCAGGACGCGGCAACGCCCGGCAACCCGATCGACCGGTTCACCCGGCTGATCCGGCTCGAGGGTGATCTGGACGCGGCACAGCGGGACAAGCTTATGGAAATCGCCGACAAATGCCCCGTTCACAAGACGTTGGAGCATGGTGCTCATATCGTCACCGAGCTTCTTCCAGTGGAAGAAGCGGCGATGACTTGATCTCCTCCATGCTGAGAAGCGCGGTGACGTTGTAGATTTTCACCTCCGAGATCAGCGCCTGGTAGAAGGCGTCATAGGCGCGCGCGTTCGGCACGCGCACCTTCAGGATATAATCGATCTCGCCGGCCAGCCTGTGAGCCTCCAGCACCTCGGGGCGGGCCTTGAGCGCCGCCAGGAATTTCCGCTGCCAGTCGGCCTCGTGCTCCGCGGTGCGGATCAGCACGAAGAAGCAGGCCTCGAACCCAAGCTTCTCGGCATCGAGCAGCACGGTCTGCCGCCCGATCACCCCCGCCTCCTTCAGCTTGCGAATCCGCGTCCAGACGGGCGTCTTCGAGGACCCCACGATCTTGGCGATCTCGTCGAGCGAGCGCGAGGCATCCTCCTGTAGCGCGGCGAGGATTTTCCGGTCGAGGGTATCGATCTGGACAGACATTCGGGGCACTCCGGCGGCTTGGGACGGCACTTGGCTGACGCTGCGATTTAGCGAACAAGCGTTCCTTTTTGCAAGCGCATACTGCCGTTTTGCAGGAAATTATTCTATCTAAATGGGGCAGTTGCCGAACAGGATGTTGCCTCGTCATGGACCATTTCCCGATCTTTCTCGCCGTCGAAGGCCGCCGCATCATCGTCTCGGGCGGGGGGGAGGCAGCGCTCGCCAAGCTCAGGCTTCTGCTGAAGACCACCGCGCGGATCACCGTCTTCTCCGCAGACCCGGACCCCGCGGTGCGCGCGCTGGCCGACGAGAGGCGGATCGCGCTTGTCGCCCGCCCCCTCGCCCCCGGTGACGCGCTCTGCGCGGCGCTGTTCTACGCGGCGAACGACGACGCCGAGGAAGACGCCCGCGTCACGCGGCTGGCCCGCGCGGACGGGGCGCTCACCAACTGGGTCGACAACCTCGAGGCCAGCCAGTTCATCACGCCCGCCATCGTGGACCGCGACCCGGTGACCGTCGCGATAGGAACCGAGGGCGCGGCCCCGGTCCTGGCCCGTGCGATCAAGGCTGATCTCGAGGCGCGGCTTCCCGCCTCTCTCGGGGTGTTGGCGCGGATCGGCAAGGGGTTCCGCCGTGCAGCCGAGGCGCTGCCGATGGGACGCAAGCGGCGGGAGTTCTGGGCGGAGTATTACTTCAAGACCGGCCCGCAAGCCCTTGAGAAAACCGGGCAGGACGGGATCGAGCCCGCGCTCGATGCGCTGCTTGCCCGCCACCTCGCCGAGGCCCCCCGACGGGGGCGCGTGGACCTTGTCGGCGCAGGCCCCGGCGACCCGGATTTGCTGACGCTCAAGGCGCGCAAGCTGCTGGATGAGGCCGACGTGGTGATCCACGACCGCCTCGTCTCGCCCGCGATCCTTGAGCTTGCGCGCCGCGAAGCGCTCCTGATCGACGCCGGGAAAAAGGGCTTCGGCCCGGCCATGGCGCAGGAGGACATCTGCGCGCTGATCGTAGAGCACGCCGCCGCGGGCGCGCATGTCGTGCGCCTGAAAGGCGGCGATCCGGGCGTCTTCGGTCGGCTCGACGAAGAGGTCGAGGCGTTGGAAGCGGCAAGCATCGACTGGGCCGTCACGCCCGGCATCACCGCGGCCAGTGCCGCGACCGCCCAGATCGGCCAGAGCCTGACGAAACGCAACCGCAACAGCGCCGCGCGCCTGCTGACGGGTCACGACATGAAGGGTTTCGCCGAGCAGGACTGGCGCGGCCTTGCGCGCACTGGACAAGTCGCCGCCATCTACATGGGCCTCAAGGGCGCGCGCTTCATCCAGGGGCGTCTGCTGATGCATGGCGCGGCCCCTGACACGCCCGTCACGGCCGTCGAGAACGCCAGCCGCCCCGAGGCGCGGACCATCGCCACCACGCTGGGCCGGCTTGCCGCCGATCTGGAAGTCGCCGCGCTGAACGGCCCCGCCGTCCTGCTCTACGGCATCGCGCCGCGCGCCGCCGCCGTCGCCCTGCCCCGTCTGACAGAGGAGCTTGCCTGACATGCCCCGCCCGTTTTCTCCCAAGGTGCTGACCGCCAACGCCCTGCTGGAGGGCGATGTCGTCTACATGACCGCCGATGGCGCATGGACGCGCCACCATGCCGAGGCCGAGCTGATCGAGGATCAAGCCACCGCCGACCTGCGCCTGCTCGAAGCCGCGGCGCGCGGGCACGAGGTGGTGGGCGCCTATCTTGCCGACGCCACGCCCGGCCCCCACGGCCCGGAACCCGTCCATTTCCGCGAGGCCTTCCGCACCCGCGGCCCCTCGAACTACGCCCATGGCAAGCAGGAGCGCGCCTGATGTATCGTTATTCCGAGTTCGACGAAGGTTTCGTCCGCACCCGCGTGGCCCAGTTCCGCGCCCAGGTCGCGCGCCGCATCGACGGCAGCCTGACCGAGGACGAGTTCAAGCCGCTGCGCCTGATGAACGGGCTTTACCTTCAACTGCACGCCTACATGCTGCGCGTGGCCATTCCCTACGGCACGCTGAACGGTGCTCAGATGCGGCAGCTCGCCATGATCGCCGAGCGCTGGGACAAGGGCTATGGTCATTTCACCACGCGGCAGAATATCCAGTTCAACTGGCCGAAGCTGGCCGATGTGCCCGACATGCTGGACGCGCTCGCCGATGTGGGGATGCATGCAATCCAGACCAGCGGAAACACGATCCGCAACGTGACCGCCGACCATTTCGCGGGCGCCGCCGACGACGAGGTGATGGACCCGCGCCCCATCGCCGAGCTGATCCGGCAATGGTCGACCGACCATCCGGAGTTCCAGTTCCTGCCGCGCAAGTTCAAGGTGGCCGTCACCGGCAGCCCCGCGGATCGCGCCGTGACGGCGGCCCATGACATCGGGCTGCGCCTGGTCGCGAAAGAGACGGGGATCGGTGCGAAGGTGCTGGTGGGCGGCGGCCTCGGCCGAACGCCGATGATCGGCAAGGTGTTGAAATCCTTCGTCCCTCTGCCCGACCTGTTGCCCTACCTCGAGGCGGTCGTGGCGGTCTACAACCTGCTGGGACGGCGCGATAACAAGTACAAGGCGCGCATCAAGATCACGGTCCATGAGACCGGGATCGACGAGATCAGGCGGCTTGTGGACGAAGAGTTCGCCGTGCGAAAGGCAGCATTCAGCGGCGCCGACCAGGCGCTGCTGGCCGCGATCACGGCGCAGTTCGCGCCACCCGCTTTCGAGGACGCGGGGCCCGGCGACTACGAGACCTGGCGACAGGCCGACCCCGTCTTCCGCGCCTTTACCGACACCAATGTCGCGACCCACCGCCACCCGGATTACGCGATCCTGACGGTCAGCCTGAAAGCCCATGGCGCGACGCCCGGCGATGCGACGGCCGACCAGATGCGCACTCTCGCCGACCTGGCAGAGCGCTACGGACATGACGAACTGCGCATCTCCCACGAGCAGAACGTGATCCTTCCGCACTTGCCGAAGCGGCATCTGAAGGCCGTGCACGACGCGCTTCTGGCCGCCGGGCTGGCTGTGGCGAATGTCGGCCTTGCCTCCGACATCATCGCCTGCCCCGGCATGGATTACTGCGCGTTGGCGACCGCACGCTCGATCCCCGTGGCGCAGGAGCTGGCGATGCGGTTCGAGGCGCTGAAGCTCGAGCACGAGATCGGCCCGCTCAAGATCAAGATCTCGGGCTGCATCAACGCCTGCGGGCACCACCATGTGGGGCATATCGGGATCCTCGGCCTCGATCGGGCGGGGGTGGAGAGCTACCAGATCACGCTGGGCGGCGATGGCGGCCCGGATGCGGTGATCGGCGAGCGGACCGGCCCCGGTTTCGCCTATGACCAGATCGTGCCGGCGATCGAGCGGATCCTGCTGGCCTACCTCGCCGTGCGCGAAAGACCCGAAGAGACGTTCCTCGACGCCTACCGGCGTGTCGGGCTCGGCCCCTTCAAATCCGCGCTCTACGAAACTGACGCGGTGGACGGGGCGCAGGCTGATGCGGCCTGACCCCCGTCCCTTCCCCTCGGTCGCGGCCCGGGTCGAGCGGCTGAACGCGCGCTACCGGCATCACTCGGCGATCTCGGTGCTGGAACACGCGCTGACCGACAGCGACACGGGCAGCGTTGCGATGGTGTCGAGCTTCGGGGCGGAATCGGTGGCGCTTCTGCACATGGTGGCGGTGGTGGACCGGGCCACGCCCGTGCTGTTCATCGACACCGAGATGCTGTTTTCCGAGACGCTCGTCTACCAGCGCGAGCTGGCCGAGATGCTGGGCCTGCGCGACGTGCGGGTGATCCGGGCAAGCCGGACGCGGATGGCGGCGCATGACCCCGAGGGGCTGTTGCACCGCGAGAACCCCGACGCCTGCTGCGCGCTGAGAAAGACCGAGCCGCTGGAGCATGCGCTTGCGCCCTTCGACGCGTGGATCACAGGGCGCAAACGCTTCCAGTCGGGCAGCCGCGCGGCGCTGGAGTTCTTCGAGGCGGAAGGCGCGGAGCGCATCAAGATCAACCCGCTCGCCCATTGGGCGCGCGAGGACGTGGCCGAGTACATGGTCAACAACCGCCTGCCCCGGCACCCGCTGGTGGCGAAGGGTTACCCCTCGATCGGCTGCGCGCCCTGCACCACGCCGGTGGCCGCCGGCGAGGACCCGCGCGCAGGCCGCTGGCGCGGGTCGGAGAAAGAGGAATGCGGCATCCATTTCGTGGATGGGCGGATCGTGCGGGGCCCTTTGCGGCAGGCGTCCTGAGGGGCGGCAGGCCGGGCTTGCGTATTTTTGGAAAGATGAAGGGCGCGGGGGCCGCGTTAACCTTAATGGAGTGTGACCGATGGGACAGGCAGCACAGTCGACGGTAATCATGCGGGATGACGGGTTCGGGCCCGAGGATTGGACGGCACCGCTCGGCGTCTTGTCGCAGGCGGCGGATGTGCAGGGCGTCGACCTCGACCCGGGCGAAGACCTGGCCGCCCTTGCCCCTCATCTCGACCGGATCGACCTGATCCGTGTGCGCTTTGCGTCGTTCGCCGACGGTCGGGGCTTCACCGTGGCGCGGCGGCTGCGCGCGATGGGCTATGCCGGGCGCCTGCGGGCCGCGGGACATGTGCTGGCCGACCAGTACGCGATGGCCCGCCGCGCGGGTTTCGACGAGGTGGAGGTCGCCCCCGAAATCGCTGCACGCCAGCCCGAGGCACAGTGGCTGGCCCGCGCCGACTGGCGGTCGGGTGACTACCAATCGCGGCTGCGTGGCTGACGCGCGGCTTCCCCTGACCTAGATCAAGGCTTAAGGAGGATGGGACGGCTAGACCGGCCCACAACCAAACATGACCGAGTTGAGACCCGTGAAAGACATCGACGCCGCCCCCGCCAAGGCCACCCCCACCCTGCCCGATGCGCAGAAAGTGACCGAGGTGGAGCATTACACCGACCGGCTGTTCCGGTTCCGTTGCACGCGGCCGCCCTCGCTCAGGTTCCGCTCGGGCGAGTTCGTGATGATCGGGCTGATGGGCGACCCGGACCCCGAGACGGGCAAGCAGAAGCCTTTGCTGCGCGCCTATTCCATCGCATCGCCCTCTTGGGATGACGAGCTGGAGTTCTACTCGATCAAGGTGCCGGACGGCCCGCTCACCTCGAAACTGCAGCACATCCAGCCGGGCGACGAGATCATCCTGCGGCCCAAGCCCGTGGGCACGCTGGTGCATGACGCGCTTTTGCCGGGCAAGCGGATCTGGTTCTTTGCAACGGGCACGGGCTTTGCGCCCTTCGCCTCGCTCTTGCGCGATCCGCAGACCTACACCGATTACGACGAGGTCATCGTCACCCACACCTGCCGCGAGGTGGGAGAGTTGACCTATGGCGCGAAGCTGATCGAGAGCATCCGCGAGGATGAGCTCCTTGCCGAACTGATCGGTGAGGGCTTCGCCGACAAGCTGCGCTACTACCCCACGACAACGCGCGAAGAGAGCCCGAAGATGGGCCGCATCACCGACCTGATGCGCTCGGGCGAAGTGTTCGAGGACCTGGGGGTGAAGCCGCTTTGCCCCGAGAACGACCGCGCGATGGTCTGTGGCAACCTCGCCTTCAACCTCGAGATCAAGGACATGCTGGAAGAGTATGGCCTGCGCGAGGGGGCGAATTCGCAGCCCGCCGAATACGTGGTCGAGAAGGCCTTTCTCGACTGACGCCACGAGATACCGCGACACCAAAAAAGCCCCCCGCAACTGAACGCTGCGGGGGGCTTTCGTGTCACGCGGACCGGATCACTCGATGCCGAGGGCCGTACGCGCCTGCTCGAGAGCACCTGCGAGCAGCTCGGGATTGTCCCGGGCACCCTGCAGGGCCGTCGTCACGGCGGTGCGGGTCAGCGGCGAGATGTCTGCCGCTTCGAGCGCGGCGATCGCCTGGTCGTAGTCGAACCCGTCGACCGAGAAGATGTCGGACAGCGCGGCGTCGCCCGCCTCTTCCGCGGCAACCGCGGTTTCGGCGACGGCTTCGTCTGCGGCCCCTTCAACAGCTTCTGCGGCGGTTTCGGCGGTCTCGGCTGCGGCCTCGGTCGCGGTTTCGGCAGCGTCCGACGCGGTGGTCGCCGCCTCATCGGCGACACCGGTCGCCGTATCCACGGCTTCATCTGCCGCACCCGTCGCGGTATCCGCGGCCTCATCGGCTGCACCGACAGCATCTTCGATCGCGCCCTCGACGGCCTGGGTAGCCTCGGCTGCCGCCTCTTCCACGGCCTCGACGGCCTCTTCGACGACGGTCTCGGCTTCTTCGACGACCTCGTTCACCGCCTCTTCGGTGGCGGTCGCGGCGTCTTCGGTGGCTTCGGTCGCGGTCTCTGCAGCGTCTTCGGCGGCTTCGGTCGCCTCTTCGGCCACAGCCTCCACCTCTTGGGTGGTTTCAGGCGCGCCTTGCGTCAGGAAATAGCCACCGACGCCGATCGCGGCGAGGATGACGATTATGATAAGAATTCGACTCATGAGTTCCCCCATTGGGCTTCTAGCATGGCGCGCACATATGTTGCCCGCGTCCACAGCGCAATGCTGCGTGGCAGCATGATCGCGAGGCCGGCGGGGCCTTGCCCAAATCACCTTGAAAGACGGGCGCGCCACGGATACCTTGGCACCTTGAAAACGGCTACTTCAGGAGGCCCCCATAGCTCGCAGACCCCACAACGCGCCGCCGACCCGTGATACCGGCCCGCGCGTCAACGACCGCATCCGTGCCCCCGAGATCCGCCTGATCGGCGCCGAGGGCGAAAACGTCGGGGTGGTCACCCCAGCCCGCGCCATGGCCATGGCCGAGGAGGCCGGGCTCGACCTCGTGGAAATCTCGCCGAACGCCGATCCGCCGGTGTGCAAGATCATGGATTTCGGCAAGTTCAAGTACGAGCAACAGAAGCGCGAAAGCGAAGCTCGGAAAAAGCAGAAGATCATCGAGGTCAAGGAGGTCAAGTTCCGTCCGAACACCGACACCCATGACTACGAGGTGAAGATGCGTAACGTGACCAAGTTCCTCGAGAACGGGGACAAGGTGAAGGTCACCCTGCGCTTCCGCGGGCGCGAGATGGCGCACCAGAACCTCGGTCGCGAACTGCTTGAACGGGTCGCCACCGATGTCGAGGGCCTCGGCAAGGTCGAGAACATGCCCAAGATGGAAGGCCGCCAGATGGTCATGATGATCGGCCCCAGCAAGTAGGCGCCAACCGGCTTGAACGACAGACGGGCGCGTCCGCAGGGCGCGCCTTTTTCTTTTTGTGAGTCGCCGGCCGAACCGGGTGCCGCTATATTGCGGAGCATGACCTTGTCCGGCCGCATCGCCACAGCCCTGCTCTGCGCCCTGCCCCACGGCCCGGCACTGGCCGAGGGTTTTGACATCGGCGGCACGGCACAGATGGGCATCGTCGGCGGCACGACACCCGAGGGCGATCATCGCACGCGGCTGCTCCATGATCTCGACCTGACCATGCGCCTGAGCCGCACGACCGATGGCGGCCTGACCTTTGCCCTTGAGGTGGACCTCGACGATCTGCTGACCGATCCGGTCGGACCCGACCCGCTCCGGACGCGGGGCTTCGGCGAATGACCGTGCCTGTGGCCGCTGCGCCGCGTCTGTGGATATCTTGCGCAAACTTGTCTTGAAGCGCCCCGAACCGTGCGTCATCGTCCGCGCATGACACATGTGAGCTTTATCCTGTTTCCCGGTTTCCCGATGCTCGCCTACGCCCTGGCGCGCGAAGCACTCGATATCGCCAACCAGATGACAGGACACAACCTGTTCACCTGTGACACCCGCATTCCCGGTCATTCCAAGGCAGAGGCCTCGAATGGGGCCGTCATGGCACCTGATCGCGGCGATTGGGAGGATGCCGAAAGGGTCGATCTGGCCGTGGTGATCTGCGGCGAGGATACGCCGACGAGGATTCCCAACGGGTTCCAGGCGTTCCTGTCGCGCGTCGATGACGCAGGCGGGCGGCTTGGTGGGATCGATGGTGGCACCGTGATCCTCGCGCGGATCGGGCAGCTCGACGGGCGCCGCGCGGTGTTGCAGGACCATGACGAGGGGCCCTTCCCCGACATTCAACCATGCGACCGTCCGCATCTGCTTGATGCCAGGCGCCTGACCATCGCCGGTGGCGTGGCCGTGGGGGATGCCATGTGCGCCTGGATCGCCGACGTGGCCAACCCGGCGCTCGCCGAAGAGGTCGCGCGCGCCCTCAGCACGGGCCGCCTGCCAGAGGCCACTGGTCCCGATCCCGACCCGCAGGCCGCCGCGGACCCGATCATCGCCGAGATGGAGACCAAGATGCGCGCCCATCTGTCCGATCCGATCTCGCTGGGCGAGTTGGCCGACAGCATGGGCCTAAGCCGCAAGGCGCTGCGCGGGCGCTGCGTGCGGGCGACGGGCATGAAACCTTCGGACTTCTATCTCGGCCTGCGCCTCAGGCACGGGGCCGAGCTGCTCAGGAACACGGCGATGCCGATTTCCGAGATCGCCACCGCAACGGGCTTCGAGACGCTGGCGGGTTTCTCTCGGTCGGTGCGCAACAACCTCGGCGTCAGTCCTTCGGCTGTCCGCAAGATGGCACGTGCCGCGCGAATGGTGGCGAAATACGCCTGACCTCTCGGTCCGACATGAAAAAAGCGCCGGAAGACCCCGGCGCTTTTCTCGGTTATGTGGAACGCTTCAGCCAGCCGCGGCAACAGCCCGGCCGGTCATGACCTTGACCAGGTGCGCGCGGTAGTCTCCCGACCCGTGCAGATCGCTGATCATGTCGCCCGAGGGCGCCGCGAGCCCGTCGACTGCCCCTTTCGAGAAGTTCGACGACAGCGCCGCTTCGGCCTCGGCCCAGCGGAACACACCGTTTGACGACGCGCCCGTCACCGCGACGCGCACACCATCGGCGAACTTGGCGACAAAGACCCCCACGAGCGCGAAGCGCGAGGCCGGTTGGACGAATTTCTGGTAATTCGCCTTTTCCGGCACCGGGAAACGCACCTCGGTGATGATTTCCCCGTCGTTCAACGCAGTTTCGAACATGCCGAGGAAGTAGTCATCCGCCGCGATGTCCCGCGTGTTGGTCCTGATCGTGGCGCCCGAGCCGAGGGCGGCCGCCGGGTAGCAGGCCGAGGGGTCGTTGTTGGCCAGCGACCCGCCGATGGTGCCGCGGTTGCGGACCGCCGGATCGCCGATCCGGTTGGCGAGAGCCGCCAGCGCCGGGTAATGCGCCGCCGCCTCGCGGGCGACGGTGGCGTGCGGCGTGGCCCCGCCGATACAGACCTCGCCCGCGTCGTTGACGCAGACGCCGATCATCTCGGAGATGCCGTTGAGGCTGACCAGCGTAGCCGGCGCCGCCAGCCGCTGCTTCATGGTGGGCAGAAGCGTCTGCCCCCCGCCCAGCGCCTGCGCCTCTTCATGTCCCAGCGCCTCGACGGCCTCGGAGATGGTGGAGGGTTTGGCGAATTCGAAGTTGTACATGGGTTTGTCCCTTCCCTCAGCCGTTCATCGCCGACCAGACGCGCGCGGGCGTCAGCGGCATGTCGATATGGGTGACGTGACCGTAGCCGCCACGCTGAAGCGCGTCGACCACGGCGTTGACCACCGCAGGCGGCGACCCGATCGCGCCTGCCTCGCCGCAGCCCTTCACGCCCAGCGGGTTGTGGGTGCAGGGCGTGATGCTGGAGTGGTCGACCTTGTAGAACGGCACGTCATCGGCCCGCGGCATGGCGTAATCCATGTAGCTTGCCGACAGAAGCTGCCCGTTCTCGTCATAAGCGACATTCTCCAGCAGGGCCTGCCCGATGCCTTGCGCCAGTCCGCCATGGACCTGGCCCGAGACGATCATCGGGTTGACGATGTTGCCAAAGTCATCTGCCGCGGCAAAGCCCATGATCTGCACCTTGCCGGTGTCGGGGTCGACCTCGACCTCGCAGGCATAGGCACCCGCGGGATAGGTGAAGTTGTTGGGATCGTAGAAAGCGGTTTCCTCGAGCCCCGGCTCGATCTCGTCGAGCGGGTAGTTGTGCGGGACGTAAGCCGCCAGCGTGACATCGCCCCAGGCGACCGACTTGTCGGTGCCCGCGACGCTGAACTGGCCGTCCTTCAGCTCGATATCGCCTTCGGACGCCTCCATCAGGTGGGCCGCGATCTTCTTGGCCTTCTTGATGATCTTCTCGGTCGCCCGCACCATCGCGGACCCGCCGACCGCCAGAGAGCGCGAGCCATAGGTGCCCATGCCCATCGGCGTGTTGGCGGTGTCGCCATGAACGATCTCGATCATGTTCTCGGGAATGCCGATCATGTCGGCCACGACCTGCGCAAAGGACGTCTCGTGCCCCTGCCCGTGGCTGTGGCTGCCCGTCATCACGACGAGACCACCCGTGGCATTGACCCGCACGGTGGCGCTTTCATAAAGCCCCGCCCGCGCGCCCAACTGGCCCACCAGCGCCGAGGGCGCGATCCCGCAGGCCTCGATGTAGCAGTTGATGCCGAGCCCGCGCAGCTTTCCGTTCTTCTTCGACTCTGCCGCACGCGCCTCGAACCCGTCGCGGTCGATCATCTCAAGGAGCTTGTCCATCGTCCCGTTGTAATCCCCGGTGTCGTATTCGACGGCCACGGGCGTGGCATAGGGAAACTGGGTGATGAAGTTCTGCCGCCGGATCGCCACCGGATCGGCCCCCACTTCGCGCGCCGCCTTGTCGATCAGACGCTCGAGTTGATAGGTCGCCTCGGGCCGGCCCGCGCCGCGATAGGCGTCGACCGGCACGGTGTTGGTGAACACCGCCTTCACGTTCACCTGCACCGCGGGCGTCTTGTAATTGCCCGCCATAAGCGTGCCGTGCAGATAGGTCGGGATCGAAGGCGCGAAGGTCGATAGATACGCACCCATGTTGGCCAGCGTGTCGGTCTTGATCCCGAGGAAATTGTTCTCGGCATCCATCGCCAGCTGGATCGTGGTGATGTGATCGCGCCCATGCGCGTCCGAGATGAACGCCTCGGACCGGCTGGAGGTCCACTTGACCGGGCGGCGCAACTGCTTGGCGGCGAAGGTACAGAACGCCTCTTCCGCGTAATGGTAGATCTTCGAGCCGAAACCACCGCCCACGTCGGGCGCAATCACCCGCAGCTTGTGCTCGGGGATACCCAGCACGAAAGCTCCCATCAAAAGCCGGATCACATGCGGGTTCTGGCTGGTGGTGTAGAGCGTGCTTTCATCGCTCGCCCAGCTGTAATCGCCCACGGCGACGCGCGGCTCCATCGCGTTGGGGCTGAGGCGGTTGTTCGTCAGCTCCAGCGTGGTGACATGCGCGGCCTTGGAAAACGCCTCGTCGATGGCGGCATCGTCCGAGCCGAAGACCCAGTCATAGCAGAGGTTGCTCTCCAGCTCGTCATGCACCTTGGTCGAGCCATCGGCCAGCGCCTTGTTCATGTCCACGACCGCGGGCAGCTCGTCGATGTCGAGCACGACCGCCTCGGCGGCCGAGCGCGCCTGCGCAGCCGTCTCGGCCACGACGCCCACGATCGGGTCGCCCACGTGGCGCACCTTGCCCTGCGCCAGCACCGGGTGCGGGGGCTCCTGCATCGGGTTGCCGTGGCGGTCGGTCACCTGCCAGCCGCAGGGGATGCCGCCCACGCCCTCGAAATCCGCGCCGGTGAAGATGCGGATGACGCCCGGCATCTTCTCGGCCTCGGATGTATCGATCTTGTTGATCTTCCCGTGCGCCATGTCCGAGCGCAGGAAATGCACGTAGCTCTGGCCCTGAAGATTGATGTCGTCCGTGTAGCGCCCGCGTCCCGTCAGGAACCGCAAATCCTCGCGCCGCTTGCTGCTGGCGCCGATACCATGATCTTTGGGCATGGTCGTCCTCCCTTGGATGTCTCCCCCGGCCCTCCACCATAGGGGGCCCCGGGGTCGGGGTGCGTCTCATCACCCCTTCATCTTTCCCCAAATACGCATGCCCGGCCCGCCTCCTCCGCGGCCCGGACAGGGCTCATTCCGCGGCGATGGCCGACACGTCCTGACCGCTGGCGGCCATGATCGCCTTGACGATATTGTGATAGCCCGTGCAGCGGCAGATGTTGCCCTCGAGATACTCGCGGATCTCGTGCTCGGTGGGCTTGGGGTTCTCCTTGAGAAGAGCCGCCGCCGACATCACCATGCCCGGCGTGCAAAAGCCGCACTGAAGCCCGTGGTGATCCTGGAACGCTTGCTGGATCGTGGAAAGCGACCCATCCGGGTTCGCCATGCCCTCGATCGTGACCACCTCGGCCCCCTCGAGGTCTGCGGCAAGCGCCGTGCAGCTCTTGATGGCGGTGCCGTTCACATGCACCACGCAGGCGCCGCACTGGCTGGTATCGCACCCCACGTGGGTGCCGGTCAGGCGAAGGCCTTCGCGCAGGAACTCGCTCAGCAGCGTGCGCCCTTCAACGTCGCCGGAAACGGCCTTGCCGTTCACGGTCATCGTGACCTGGGTCATTCATGTCCTCCCTTGGTTATGGGCGGTATCCAACCACGGAACGGACGAAACGCAAACGGTAAAATTGGCGCGCCGGGCGACAGTCGCGCCGCCCGGCATACCCCCGCTCAGAAGGTCTGGTCGAGGAACTCCATCAGCCCGTCCCAGCTTTCGGCATCCGCCGTCTCGAGGTAATCGTTCGAGCCCGGCACGGTGAAGGAATGCCGCGCGCCGCCAAAGATCTCGGCACCATGCGGGATGCCCGCCTCGACCAGTTCGGACATCACCTGTGCCAGGTCACCGATGCCCGAAACGGGGTCGGCCGAGCCGTGAAAGAACTGCACCGGCGCGCCGTTGGCCTGCGACCAGTCCTGCCCCTCGGGCGTGGGCAGACCGCCATGAAAGCTGACGAATCCCGCCAGGTCCGCACCCGCGCGCGCCGCTTCCAGCACAGCGGCACCGCCGAAGCAGTAGCCGATCATCACCATGTCCCCGGTCGCGCCGGGAATATCCGCCGCCGCCATGACCGAGCCCATGAGCCGCGCGCGGAACGTCTCCCGGTCGCCGTAAAGCGCACCCGACATGGCGCGGTATTCCTCGAAGCCCTGCGGATCGGCCTCGGCACCGTAGACGTCGATGGCAAAGGCGGTGTAGCCCGCCTCGGCCAGCATCCGCGCGCGGTCTTCCTCGTAGCCCGTCATGCCGTCCCAATCATGGACGATCAGAACCGTCCCGCGGCTCTCCCGCGCGGGATCATGGGCGGCGAACCCTTCAAAGGCCATGTCGCCCACCATGTAGGTCACGTATTGGGTCTGCACCTCGGCAAAGGCTGCAACGGGAAGAAGCGCGGCACAGGCCGCGGCACTCAGAATGGCACGTTTCATGGATCTGTCCCCTGTTCGGTTGCGGTTCCGGCATGTGACCTAGCGCGCCAGCCCAGCCCGCCCATCATGCCTTCGCGCGCCGCTCCCGCGGCTGGGGCCGCGTGGGGATCTCTTTCAACAGCCCACCCACGCCCATGGCCGCGATATCCGCCGCCGTCACGTCAATCCCGCAGGCCAGCCGCTCCAGCACCCAGTCGGCGCCGTTGAGCGCAGGTGCGCGCGCGCAGCCCGGCAGACCGATCACGGGCCGCCCGCCCTGTCGGCCCAGCACCAAGAGGTTGCCCGGATCGACCGGCATCCCGAAGCGGATGACCGTACCGCCGGCAGCGCGCAACCCTGCGGGCACGACATCGTCGATGTCCGAGGTGGCAGAGCCCGTCAGGATCAACACCATATCCGCGCCGCTTTCACAGATCGCCGCCGCCACGGCATCGGCCCGATGCGCCACCACGCGCGTCGCGCCTTCGCCGATGCCCAGCCGGTCCACGCGTTCCCAGACCGCGCGCAGGGCACGCGCCTCGGCACGGGCGGCGCCCGGCGCAGTTTCCGTCACGATCAGGTCGGCGCTGCCGATGACCGGCACCATCCGCCGCATCGCCCCCGCCCCAGCCGCGCAGGCCGCCTTGAGCGCCACCTCGGCCACCGCGTAGGCGATGATCTTGACGGTGCCCACCATGGTTCCTTCCGTCACCCGCTGAAACTCGGGCACGGTGGCCAAGGTGATCATCGGATCGACGGCGTTGAGCCGCGCAATCGCCGCGGCATCCAGCGCCACCACCCCCGGCCCCGTCGCTCGGATATTCACCCGCCCCGTGAACGGCGCCTCCAGCCGCAATCCGGCCGCCTCCGGCTCGGGCACCAAGGCCTGCGCAAGGCGCAACGCGGCCTCGTCCTCGCCCACATCGGCGGGCTCCAGCCGCGCCACGATAACCTCGGTCAGGCCATCCGCGGCCAGCGCCGCCAGGTCCTCTGCCCCCAGCACATGACCCTTGCGCAGCCGGCCGCCGCCGACCGCGACGGAATGGGCCAGCACGGCACCCTCGGCCTCGTCCAGGGGAACCGGCCCGAACCTCATCCCTTGCGCAGCCTCTGCGTGACCTCGGCCAACACTGAAACCGCGATCTCCGAAGGCCCCCGCGCCCCGATATCAAGACCCACGGGCGCATGGATGCGCGCGATGTCATCGGCCGAAAACCCCGCCTCCTCCAACCGCGTCACGCGCTTGGCATGGGTCCGGGTCGAGCCGAGACAGCCGAGGTAGAACACGTCAGAGCCCAGCGCCGCCCGGATCGCTGGATCGTCCAGCTTCGGATCATGGGTCAAGGTCACGACGGCCGTGCGCGGGTCGAGGTCCAACTCCCCCAGCGCTTCGTCCGGCCACTCCTCCACGATCTCGACGCCCGGAAACCGCGCCGTGGCGCCAAAGGCCGGGCGCGGGTCGATGACCGTCACGTCATAGCCCGCGATCCGCGCCATCGGCACCAGCGCCTGCGCGATATGCACCGCCCCCACGATCACCATGCGCAGCGGCGGGTTGTGGACGTGAACGAAGGTCCGCCCGTCCTCCTCGACGCCCGAGCGGTCCATCCGGAACCGCTCGCTCCAGGCCTCCGGCCCGTCCAGCCTCCGCGCCTCCCCCTCCAGGTCGGCGACATAGGCCACCGGCCGCCGCGCGGTCCGCGCTGCCACCAGCTCCTCCAGAACCTCGACCGGCAATGCACCGCCGACGGGTTCCACCAGCACCCGGATGCGCCCGCCACAGGCGAGGCCCACGGCAAAGGCCTCGTCGTCCGACACCCCGAATTCCAACAGCTTGGCCGCGCCGGACCCGACCAGCTCCATCGCCTCCACGACGACCGCACCCTCGACACAGCCACCCGAGACCGAGCCCTCCATCTCGCCCTCGCCCGAGACGACCATCTGCGCGCCCACCGCCCGCGGCGCCGAGCCCCAGGTCTCGACCACGGTCGCAACGACCGCGCCCTTGCCCGCCCGGTGCCACTCCAACGCCAGCTCCGGCATCCGTTCCAGATTGTCCGCCATGCACGACACCTCCCAGGCCAAAACTTACCCCGCCCCCACGCGCCCCGAAAGACCCCTTCATCTTGGCAGGAAAACTCCGGGGGAATCCCGAAGGGATGGGGGCAGAGCCCCCCGCGCCGAAGGCGCTAAAAAAGACTCGCGGAGCGAAGCGACCAAAAAGAAACGCGGCAAAGCCGCTCCTTTGGATCACCCCTCCGACATCATTCGCATCAGCCGCGCCTTCTCGCCCGCGTCGTCGGGTTGCGACAGGGCCGCCGCCAAACCCTCGAGCGCCGCGATGTTATGGCCCGCGCGAAAGGTGTCGACATGGGGCAGAATCGCCCGGATGCCTGCGGCCTTGGGCGCGAACCCTTCCCAACGCAGAAGCGGGTTCACCCAGATCACGCGGCGCGCCGAGAGATGCAGCCGCTCCATTGCAGCGTTCAACCGCTCTGGCTCACCGCGGTCCAGCCCGTCCGTGATCAAGAGCACCACCGCCCCCTGCCCCAGCACCCGCCGCGACCAGTCGCGGTTGAAGTGCTCCAGGCAGGCGCCGATGCGCGTGCCCCCCTCCCAATCCTGCGCCTCGGCGCCGGCGGCCTTCAGCGCCGCATCCACGTCGCGCTGTGCAAGGTGGCGGGTGATGTTCGTCAACCGCGTGCCGAAGGTGAAGGCATGCACCCGCGCCCAGCCTGCGCCCTTCTCGTTCGCCACCGCGTGCAGGAAATGCAGCACCGCGCGGGAGTAGGACGACATCGAGCCCGAGATATCGCAGAGCGCCACCAGCGCGGGCCAGCGCGTACGCCTGTGTTTGCGGGCGAACTCGGCCATCTCGCCACCGCGCTTCATCGACTGACGCATCGTGCGACGCCAGTCGGGCCGCGTGCCATGCATGTCCGGGGCCGTCCGGCGGCTGTGCAGCGGTGGCACGGCGAGGGTCAGCTTCGCAATGATGCGCCGCGCCTCGGCCATCTCGGCCACCGACATCTGCTCGAAATCAAGCGTCTTGAGCCGCTCCTCCCGGCTCATGGTCAGCGTCGCGTCGATCTCGATCTCGGTGCCCTGCTGCTCTTCCTCCTGCAGCTCGGGCAGATCGCGGGCCACCCCGTGCAACAGCGCCTCCGCGGCGCGCTTTTCCGCGGCACGCGCTTGCCGCTCCTCGGCCACGCCGCGCACCTGCGGCGTCAGAAGCGACATCATGTGCTCGAGGTAACGTGGATCGCGCCAGTAAAGCCGGAAAAGCTGATCGAAGACCGCGCGATGTTCGGGCCGCGAGACGAAACAAGCCATGAGCGTATGGTAGAAATCCCAACGCTCGGTGAACCCCGCCGCCTCCACCGCCCGGATCGCATCGGCGACACGCCCCGGCCCCGCAGGCAGACCCGCCACCCGCAACGCACGCGCGAAATGGGTGATGTTCGTCACAAGCTGCGGATCGTCCGGCAGCGTCAGGGGGGCGTGTTCGGCCATGGCGCGATGGGACCGTGACGAAGCTCGGTCGTCAAGCCCGCACGCCTCCAGGCCCGATCCTGCGTCAGTATTCGTATTCGGTGACGATCAACTGCGCCGGGTTGTTGGACGAGCGCGTGTAGCTGCCGGTCCAGACATCATATTGGCCCGCCATGGGATTGAAGAAGACGACTGCCGAATTGAACCCACGGTAATCGTCGTTGAAATGCCAAGAGCCATCAGGGGCGTTCACCAGCAACACCGGATCGACGTTCGAGCGCGCTTCAAGCGCAAAGGTCAAACGCCCGGTTGGGGACGTTCCGTTGTAGAACAGCCGGAAATCGGGCCGCGTGACAACGTAGCCGCTCCACTGACCATTGGTGCAGGCCGAAAGGCTGACGCGGCCGCCTGCCGTGAGGTTCCGGATGTAGGGGTCAGGAAGAAAACCCGCATTCAGGGAATGCGAGCCGAACACGGTCGGGTTGTTCCAGGACGGGCAGGCCTGGGCCTGCGCGGAACCGGTGCCGCCGGTTGCAAGAAGAACCGCCGCGACAAGCGCCGCCGCCAAAGATTTGAAAAGACGTGCCATCGAGTTCTCCCCCAGCAAGTTCGCGCAAGTCGCGAGCCGATTAACGCTCACGCAAATGTTACTGTCAAAGGAAAAGCCTCAGGACAGCCCATTTTTCCTTTTTTTCCAGAATTATACGGCTTGCACTGCGAGCTCGTCGAGCAGGCGCTTCGCCTCCGAACCCTGCAACTTCTGGATGTCGTCCTGGTACTTCAGAATCGCCCCCAGAGTATCGGCGATGACCTCGGGCGATAGCTCGATCACATCGAGCGCCAGCAGGCATTTCGCCCAGTCGATGGTTTCTGCAACACCGGGCCGCTTGAACAGATCCTCGGTTCTCAGCCGCTGCACGAAGGCCACGACCGCGCGGCTCAGTGCCTCGGACGCCTCGGGGACGCGCGCTTTCAGAATCGCCAGTTCACGCTCGAGATCCGGGTAATCGACCCAATGGTAGAGGCAGCGCCGTTTCAGCGCATCATGCACCTCGCGCGTGCGGTTCGACGTTAGGATGACGATGGGCGGCTCGGGTGCCTTGATCGTGCCAAGCTCGGGAATCGTCACCTGGAAATCACTCAACGCCTCGAGCAGAAAGGCCTCGAACGGCTCGTCTGTGCGGTCGATCTCGTCGATCAGCAGGACGGGCGCACCAGCGGAATCGGGCCGCATCGCTTGCAGCAAGGGCCGCTCGATCAGGTAATCCGCCGAGAATAGCTCGTCGCGCAGTATCTCCTTGTCGGCCGACCCCTCCGCCTCGGCGGCCCGTATCGCGATCATCTGCGCGGCAAAGTTCCATTCATAGACCGCACTCGCCGCATCGAGGCCCTCGTAGCACTGGAGCCGAATGAGCCGCCGCCCCTCGGCCGCGGCGATGGCCTTGGCGATTTCGGTCTTGCCGGTTCCCGCCTCTCCTTCAAGGAACAGCGGTCGGCCCAGGCGCAGCGACAGGAAAACCACCGTTGCCAATGCGCGCCCGCAGACGTAGCCCTGCCGCGCCAGCGCCGCCTGCACCGCGTCGATCGTCTCCATCGCCATACCGATGCCTTCCTGTCGTCTCTCCACCACCATCAACCCCTCCGCGGCGGCGGGCGTCAATCCCCGGGCAGCGCTGCCCGTCACCAAACCGTTTTCATTTCCGGACCCAATCCCCCTTGAATCGCCTGCCGGAGTGCGCAGCTTTGCCACAGTTGCCCGCGAGAGTGCTCTTCAACAAAACCCGGCGAAGACCCGAGAGCAGATCAAATGACACCTTCCACCGCGCCTGCGGCCCTTAGTCCACGGACCGGCGCCGCCGGTCTCAGCCAGACCGACTGGTTCTCGCGCTTGGCGGAGATCGGCCGGGGCCATGGCTTTTTCGAGCGATTGGGCTCCGGCCAGATGGCGCTCTTCGTGCAGGAAGGCGACACCCTCGTCGTCAGCTTCGACCGCGCCGCGCGCGTCTTCACCGAAGAGGCGGATGGCCTGCCGCTCGGCTTCGAAACCGTGCAGAAACGCGAATGGTCGCTTCTCTCGATCATGTCGCTCAGCGATCCATGGTTTCGCTCCGACGACCTCGTCGATTTCTTCGACCGGCTTTCGGAGGAAGGCTTTTTCGACAGTTTCGAACGGGTCATCTTCCTCGGCTTCGGCCCCGCCAATGGCCACGCCGCCTGCGCTTACTCATCGGCTGCACCAGGTGCCATGGTGCTGGCGGGCACACCGGCCGCCACCCTCGACCCCGAGCGCGCCGGGTTCGAGCGCCGTTTTCTCCCCGAACGGGGCCTCGACTTCAGCCGCTACGGCGACGCTCCAACGATGCTGTCAGTCGCCCGCCATGCGGTCATCCTCTACGATCCGACCAACCCGATATCCTGCGCTCATGCTGCGCAATTCCGGGGTGATGCCATCACGCTCGTGCCCCTGCGGTTCAGCGGGGCTGCCCCGCATCGCCTGATCGCGAGCGGCGGTCTGCTGGTCCCGATCCTGCGCGCGCTGGTCAACGGTCGGCTCACCCGGCACCGCGTGGCCGAATTGGTTCGCCCCGTGCGTCGGGCGGACGCGGCTTACCTGTGGCGGCTCGCCCAGATTGCGCAGTCCCAGGGCCAGTTCGACCGCGCCCGGCGCGTCGCCGACTACGCGGCCGATGTCACCGGAGAGGATCGCTTCATCGAGCTTGCGGCGCGCCTTGCCGCCGCCTCGGCGTCATAGCCCACCCGCCCGTTTCAGGAAGGCCACCACCTCCTCCACCCCGCGCCCGCTGCGCAAGCTCGCCATGACAAAGGGGCGGCCCTGTCGCGCCGCGGTGGCATCCGCCTCCAGCTGCGCCGCGTCGACGCCGACATGCGGCGCGAGATCGACCTTGTTCACGATCAGGAAATCCGAGCGCGTGACGCCCGGCCCCTTCTTGCGCGGAATATCCTGCCCGGCGGCCGTGTCGATCACGTAGAGCGTGAGATCGGCCAGCTCCGGCGAAAAGGTCGCCGCCAGGTTGTCGCCCCCCGACTCGATGAAGATCACGTCCAGATCGGGGATGCGCGCCCGGAACTCCGCCACGGCGGCCAGGTTGATCGAGGCATCCTCGCGGATCGCGGTATGCGGGCAGCCGCCCGTTTCGACCCCGCGGATGCGGTCGGCGGGCAAGGCCTGCGCGCGCAACAGGAACTCGGCATCCTCCGAGGTGTAGATGTCATTGGTGATGACCGCGACCGAGTAGTCCTCCGCCATCGCGCGGCAGAGCTTCTCGGTCAGCGTCGTCTTTCCGGCCCCCACCGGCCCACCGATCCCAACCCGCAAGGGTCCGTTCCGACTGCCCATCCTCTCACCTCCTTCACATCCCGTTAGGGTTCACGGCCCGCCGCCGCCCTGCTTCATCTTGGCAAATACAACTCCGGGGGGGGCCGAAGGGGCGGGGGCAGAGCCCCCATGTATCCCGCCCTCTCCACCTGCGCTCAGGTCCGGAAGATCCGCACCTCCAGCCCCTCATGCTCCATCGCGGCCAGGTCCGCCCCGAAGACCGCCGTCCCGATATCGTCGACACCCGCCGCGCACACCTCGGCCACCACCGCCTCGATCACCCCGTGCAGGCCCGCCAGCACCCTCTGCCCCTCGGCCTGCCCCAGCGGCACGAAGCGCACCGCGGCCGAGACAAGCACACCGGCAAAGCTCTGGAGGTATAGCGCCGCCACCGTCTCGTCGGACAGCGTCAGCCCCC
Organism: uncultured Roseicyclus sp.; assembly: GCA_964629305.1. Classification (GTDB taxonomy): domain Bacteria; phylum Pseudomonadota; class Alphaproteobacteria; order Rhodobacterales; family Rhodobacteraceae; genus Roseicyclus. The sequence continues at coordinate 2,789 of CAZVQL010000008.1, read as the reverse complement.
GCGCGGCAAGACCCAAGGCCACCGGGTAAGGGCGCGCCACCCCCTCGCCCACCCCGATCCCCGCCAGCGTCTCCGCCAGGGCGCGGCCTTGCGCCTCGGTCTCTTCCAGCCGCTCGCGGGACCCGGCCAACGCGCGGGCAAGATCGGTCAACACCTCGATCTCCTCGCCCCCCCGCCGTGCGGCCAGCATCAGGATGGCATCCGTGCGCCCCGCCCCGGCACACAGAACCCCCGCCACCCAGTCGCGCAAGCCGTCCGCATCGTGCACACGGCCCGCGTCGATCTCGGCCTCGAGCCCGTGGGAATAGGCGTAGGAAGACACCGGAAAACCCGGCGACAGCCATTGCGACAGTTTCAGAAGGTCCGCTTCACCCATCGTCCTAATGCGCGTGCGTGTGACCGTGGGAATGCCCGTGCCCCGACCCGTGGTCATGGCCATGCGTGCGCCCGTGCCCGTAGGCCCCGCCCTCGGGCGTGAAAGGCGCGGTCACGGCCTCAAGCTCGGCCCCAAGCCGCGTCAGCATGTCGGCGAGCACATGATCGGTCCGGATCAGCAGGTGATCACCCGCGACCTGGCAGGGCGTGTGCCGGTTGCCGATATGCCACGCGAGCCGCGTCAGGTCGCCTGTCACCCGCAAAAGCGGCTCGGGCGCCGCGGCGATCTCGATCATCCGCCCATCCTCCGCCTCCAGCGCGTCGCCCGCGTCGAGCGAAACCGTCTCGGGCAGGTCCACAAGGACCGTCCCGCCCGAGGCAAGCGACAACCGCTTGCGCCGCAGGAACCGCCCCTCGTAGTCCAGCACCAGCCGGTCCGCGGCCGGACCCTGCCAATGCCCCGCCCGGTGATGCCGCTCCGCGGTGATGTCGTCGGTCATGGCGCTTCGTCCTCAGCCGGAAAACAGGTCGCGGAACACGATACGGGGGATGTCGGCATGCGCAATGCCCATCTGGGCCAGCGCCGCATCCGGCAGCGCATCGAGCTGCGCGGCAAAGGCCAGCCGCCCCCCGCGCAGATCGGTGCGCCCGATCACAAGGCCCGTCTCGCAGCACCAGGTATCGAAATGCGCTCCAAGGCGCGGGGAGTGGTTGTGATTGGCCGGTCTCATCATCGCGGGACCCCTGTTCTGTCGCGGCGCAGGGCGTGGGTCCTCCCTTGATCGGAAGCCTGCCACGCCCAGGAGAAGGCACCAAGCGATGCCGGTCGTCGCGTAGGCAACGGATGGATGTCTGCCTATTTCCCGGGCGCGTCCGCCGTCCCGCCGGGCGGTGTGGGAAGCGGCGGCGGGACCGTGCCGGGCGGCACCGCGCCACCGGCCATCGGCGGGGTCAGCGAGATCGAGACCGGCCTGCTGGGCACCGGCACCCCACCGTCATCCGAAAAGCCGAGGTAGATCGTGATGCCCAACTCGCTCAGGTGCATCATGGCGTCACGATAGGTGGTGCCGTTCATCTCGATCCGGGTCACATCCACCGGCAGGCCGGTGTAGCTGCAGCCGCCGATGCTGAAGGGTACCCCCGCGCCGACGGTCACGTTGATCGTGTACCGCGTCTGTCCACCATCCGCGAAGCGCGCCGTTTCGATCCCGTCAAAGCGCACACCCGGCGCGGGAAACGGCACCGGGTCGGGCGTTCCGGAATAGGTCACGGTTTCGCGGTCTGCCGCGGGCGTGCGCCCGTTCTCGAGCGCCCAGCTTTCCAGCACCAGCCCCATGGGCAGCGTGATGTAGCCATAGACCGGCGCGCCGTCGAAGGCATATTCCATCTCGGCGATCCGCCCGTCCGACAGCACGCGGGTCAGCACGGTGCGGTCGGTAAACTCAAGCCAGACACCATCGCGCGCGATGCCCGTGGGGCAGGCTTGCGCCGCGGCAAGCCCGGGCAATATCGCCAAGCAGAGTGCACCTGCACCGATCCAGACCTGTCGCATCGCCCACTCCCCTTTTGGCAACCCTGTCTTCAATACATGAAGTAGCGCTGCGCCATAGGCAATTCCCGCGCGGGCTCGCAGGTCAGAAGTTCGCCATCGGCGCGTACCTCGTAGGTTTCGGGATGCACCTCGACCGAGGGCGTCGCGTTGTTGTGGATCATGTCGGCCTTGCGGACCTTGCGGATGCCCTCGACCGCCAGCGTGTCCTTGGCCAGCCCCAGCGCGGCACCGATGCCCGCGGCCTGCGCCGCCTGGCTCACGAAGGTCACCGAAGAGCGCTCGACCGAGCGGCCAAAGGCGCCCCACATGGGACGCGAATAGACCGGTTGCGGCGTCGGGATGGACGCGTTGGGATCGCCCATCTGCGCCACGGCGATGGAGCCGCCGATCAGCACCATCTCGGGCTTCACGCCGAAAAACGCGGTGTTCCAAAGGCAGAGATCAGCACGCTTGCCCACCTCGATCGAGCCGATATGCGCGGAAATCCCGTGCACGATCGCGGGGTTGATCGTGTATTTCGCGACGTAGCGCTTCACGCGGAAATTGTCGTTGTCGCCCGTCTCTTCCGCCAGCCGCCCGCGCTGCTTCTTCATCTTGTCGGCGGTCTGCCAGGTGCGGATGATGACCTCGCCCACGCGGCCCATGGCCTGGCTGTCGGACGCCATGACGCTGAAGGCCCCCATGTCGTGCAGGATATCCTCGGCCGCGATGGTCTCCTTGCGGATGCGGCTTTCGGCGAAGGCCACGTCCTCGGGGATCGACTTGTCGAGGTGGTGGCAGACCATGAGCATGTCGAGGTGTTCCTCGAGCGTGTTCACCGTGTAGGGCATCGTCGGGTTGGTCGAGGACGGCAGGATGTTCT
>CAZVQL010000007.1:0-29308 GCA_964629305.1 uncultured Roseicyclus sp. | reverse complement strand
CCGCGGGGTCCTCCTCGGCCTGGTCGAAGCGGTCCTGCCATTCGTAATCGCGGCCGACCGCGTCGTAGAGCGACAGGAAATACCAGACCGGCGGGTCGATCGCGCGCTCCAGCCGGATATGGTCGGGCAGGTGCGGCATCTCCCGATCGGGGCGCGCGCCCATCTCGAGATAGGTGATCGTGTAGGAAACCTCGGTTCCCGCCGGGGTCAGCGTCATCCCGTCTCGACCCGCAGCTGCTCGAACCGCCCCCATTCGGACCAAGACCCGTCATAAAGCGACACGTCCATGTTCCCCAGCCGGTGCAGCGCCAGCATCAGGATCGCGGCGGTCACGCCCGAGCCGCAGGTCGTGATCGTGCGCTTGCCCACGTCGACCCCCGCCGCTTCGAAGATCTGTCGCAGGTCGTCCAGCGCCTTCATCGTGCCATCCGCGTTCAACAGGCTCGCGTAATGCACGTTCTTCGATCCGGGGATGTGGCCCGCGCGCATCCCCTCGCGGGGCTCCGGCTCTTCGCCCCGGAACCGGCCGGGCGAGCGTGCGTCGACGATCTGCCAATCCCCCAGCTTCGAGGCCGAGGCGACCTGCGTCACGTCCTTCACCAAGTGCGCCTGTCGCTGAACGGTGATATGCCGGTCGCGGATGATCGGGGCCATGTCCTCGATCTCGCGGCCTTCGGCCTTCCACTTGGGAAAGCCGCCGTCCAGCACGGCGACATCGGTCTTGCCCATCAGGCGGAAATTCCACCAGACCCGCGCGGCCGAAAAAATGCCCGCGCCGTCATAGACCACCACCTGGTGGCCGTCGCCCACGCCCATCGCGCGCATCCGGCTCATGAATTTCTCGACCGGCGCGGCCATGTGGGGCAGCGCGCTGCGTCCGTCCGCGATCTCGTCGATGTCGAAGTGGCGCGCGCCGGGGATATGACCCTCGGCATATTCCGCCTTCGCGTCCCGCCCCATGTCGGGCAGGTAATATGAGGCATCCAGCACCCGCAGGTCGGGGTCGTTCAGATGCGCCGCGAGCCAGTCGGTCGACACAAGCGTCTTGGGATCGTCTGCAGCCATGGCGGGGCCTCCGGGCAGGGGCGCGTCGTCTCTCGCCATAGCCCTACCCGCGCGCGGAAAAAGGCGCAAGTCGCGGGGCAGCTACGCGTCCTCTCTTCATCTTGGCAGATAAAACTCCCGCCGGAGGCACCCGCAGGTGACACCCACGCCTCGGCCATGCCTACGCACCACCTGCGACGCATCCCGTGGCAACGCGCCCGGAGGAGGGCGCCGAAGGCTGCCTGACGACGGGCGCCGCCCCTTTCAGCCCTGCTTCAGCAGGCGGGCTTTCTGCCGCTCCCAGTCGCGCTTGGCCGAGGTCTCGCGCTTGTCGGCGACCTTCTTGCCCTTGGCGATGCCGATCTTCAGCTTCACCAGGCCCTTGTGGTTGAAATACATGACCAGCGGGACCAGCGTCATGCCCTGCCGCTGGGTCGAATTCCACATCCGCGATAGTTCGCGTTTGCTGGCCAGCAGCTTCCGCCGCCGCCGCTCCTCGTGCCCCCAGGTCTTGGCCTGCGCATAGGGGGCGATGTAGCTGTTCACCAGCCACAGCTCGCCATCCTCCACCGCGGCATAGCTCTCCGCGATGTTCGAGGTGTTCTCGCGCAGGCTCTTCACCTCGGACCCGCTCAGCACGATGCCGACCTCGAGATCCTCCTCGATCGCATAGTCGAAGCGCGCGCGCCGGTTCTCGGCGATCACCTTGTAGTTCTTGTTCTCGCTGTCCTTGGCCATTGCCGCGATATAGGCGGTCAGCCGCCGGATCGCCAGCCCGGCGGCACGTCCACGGTGTCGATCCACGGCTTGATGTCGAGAACTGGCGTCCCGTCCCAAGCGTCGGTCGCGTCGATGCCGATCACGCCTGCCTGCATGTCGAGTGACGTGATCACCACCGTCCCCAGCGCGATGGGGTTGGGCCGCACCGGGCTGCGCAGCGCGAAGGTGCCGCGCGGGCCCCGGCCGTGGGAAGGGTTCTGCACCAGCAGATCCCGCTCGCCCCGGTCCACCCAGTAGAGCAGTTGGATCGCCTGCCCCACCTCCAGCCCCGTCAGCGCGGGCGCATAGGCCGGGTCAAGCTCCACCCGCGCGCCCTGGCCCGTCTCGCGCGCCGCGCGCAGGTTCTTCGGCGCCGTCCCCTTCGCCCAGGGTGAGCGGATATGGCCAATGAAACTCAACCCCGCCTCGATCCGGTCGGCGGGGTCGAAGGGCAGAGCGATTTCGCCCTCGCGGCTCACAGGATACCGGCGTGCCGCATCGCGGCCTCGATCTGCGCCTTGGTCGCGTCCGACAGGCCCGTCAGCGGCAGGCGCACTTCTTCGGAACAGCGGCCCAGCACCGACAGCCCGTATTTCGCCCCGCAGACCCCCGGTTCGGCAAAGATCGCCTCGTGAAGCGGCATCAGCTTGTCCTGGTAGTCCAAGGCGGCGCGGTAGTCGCCGGCCAGCGTCGCCGCCTGCATCTCGGCGCAGAGCTTCGGCGCGACATTGGCCGTCACGCTGATGCAGCCCACGCCGCCTTGCGCGTTGAAGCCCACGGCAGTCGCGTCTTCGCCCGAGAGCTGCACGAAGTCCGTGCCGCAGGTGATGCGCTGCTTCGGCACGCGGGACAGGTCGCCCGTCGCGTCCTTGACGCCCACGATATTGGGCAGCTTGGCCAGCTCGCCCATGGTGGCGGGCAGCATGTCGACCACGGAGCGGGGAGGGATATTGTAGATGATGATCGGCAGGCCGATCTCGTTCAGCGCCGAGAAATGCGCGATCAGGCCCTTTTGCGTGGGCTTGTTGTAATAGGGCGTCACGACCAGCGCGGCATCGGCGCCCACGGCCTTGGCGTGTTCCACGAAGCGGATCGCCTCGACGGTATTGTTGCTGCCTGCCCCCGCGATGACCGGCACGCGGCCCGCGGCGGTCTGGACGACGGCCTCGATCACCTGCTCGTGCTCGGCATGGGTCAGGGTCGGGCTTTCGCCCGTGGTGCCGACCGGCACAAGCCCCGTGGACCCTTCCCCGATCTGCCACTCCACCAGTTTTTTCAGCGCGTCGAAATCCACCGAGCCGTCCGAGAACGGCGTGACGAGGGCCGGCATCGAGCCTTGGAACATGACACGCATCCTTTGCTGTGGGTGGAGCGACCGCACGGGTCGGCAAATTCGCGCGGACACTAGCGATGGCGCGCAGGAATGCCAAGTTCGTGTGTTGCGCGGCGGCCCGCGCGGTTTATCCTTGGCAAAAGAGCAGGAGGGCATGGCCCATGCGGCGGGTATTGCTGACATTGTTTCTTGCGCTGGCCCCGCTGGCCGCGCGCGCCGATACCGAGGCGATGGGCCTTGCGCTCGATGCGCTGGCGCAGGGCGATATGGGCCTTTACGCCGAGGCCGTTGGCCGCATCGACGACCCCGTCGCGCTCGACATCCTCAGCTGGACGCGGCTCCGCGCGGGGCGCGGTGACTGGCCCGAGTATATCGCGTTCCTCGACCGCAATCCCGACTGGCCGGGCTTGCCCTACCTGCGGTCGCAGGGCGAGCCGTCGATCCCCACAGGCGCAGACCCTGCCGCCGTCATCGCCTATTTCGACGGCCAGCCGCCTGCCACCGGCGTCGGTGCCCTTGCGCTGGCGCAGGCGCACCGGGTCATGGGCGACAGCAGCGCCGCCGAGGCCGAGGCGATCCGCGCCTGGACGACCCTGACCATGTCGGGCGAAGAGGCGGGCCGCCTTCGCACGGCCTTTGGCGATGTGCTGAACAGCGGCACCCACCACGAGGACCGCCTCGATCACCTGCTCTGGGAAGGCGCGGAAGAGCGCGCGCGCGCCATGTTCCCGCTCGTCTCCGAAGGCTGGCAAGCCCTGGCCGAGGCCCGCCTTGCGCTGCGCGCCCGGCAACCCGGTGTCGATGCGCTTATCGAGGCCGTGCCGGCCGATCTGGCCGATGATCCGGGCCTTGCCTACGAACGCTTCCTCTGGCGCGTGCGCTCGGGCTTCTGGGACACCGCGGGTGAGTTGATGGCCGAACGCTCCACCTCGCGCGACGGCCTTGGGCGGCCGCTTGCCTGGGCCGACCGCCGCGCCGATCTTGCCCGCGACGTGATGCGCGAAGGCGATTTCGAGACCTGCTATACCTACGCCGCCAATCATTTCATCGACCCTGCCCGCGAGGATTACGCCTATTCCGAGAACGAGTGGCTTGCGGGCTACTGCGCCTATCGTCTGGGCCGCTTCGACACCGCCGTGGGCCATTTCGAAGCCTTCCGCGACAGTGTCTTCACCCCGATCTCGCTCGGCCGCGCGGGCTACTGGCTGGGCCGCGCGCAGGAGGGGGCCGGCAACCCCGACGCCGCCGCCGAGGCCTATGCGCTGGGCGCGCAGTACCAATCCAGCTTTTACGGTCAACTCGCGCAGGAGCGCGGCGGCCTGCCCGTCGATCCCGCCTTCCTCGGCACCGAGGAGTACGGCGATTGGCGGCAGGCCGGGTTCACCGCCTCCACCGTCTTTCACGCCGCACTTCTGTATTACGAGGCCGGGCAGGACTGGCCCGCCGAACGCTTCCTCACGCACCTGACCGAAAGCCTGTCACGGGAAGAAGCCGGGATGCTCGGCGATTTCGCGCTGGACCTGGGCGACCCTCACATCGCGCTGCGGATCGCCAAGCGCGCGGCACAGGGCGGGTTCGAGATCATGCGCGCCTATTACCCCGTCGTCCCCGCGCTGGCGCAGGCCGATCTGCCCGCGCCGCCCGCTTTCATCCTGTCCATCGCGCGCCGCGAGTCGGAATTCGACCCGAACGTGGTCAGCCCCGCGGGTGCGCTGGGCCTGATGCAGGTGATGCCCGGCACCGGCCGCGACACCGCGCGCGACATCGGCCTCGAGTATTCGCAAACGCGGATGCTGGACGACCCGGCGTATAACGCGCTTCTCGGCGCGACCTTCCTCGACGGTCTTTTCGAGCGCTACGACAGCAACCCGGTGCTGATCTCGGCGGCCTACAATGCCGGGCCGGGGCGTGCGAACGAGTGGATCGAGCGTTTCGGCGACCCGCGCCGGGCCGAGGATGTGATCTACTGGATCGAGGCGATCCCGTTCTCGGAAACGCGCAACTACATCATGCGCGTGACCGAAAGCCTGGCGATCTACGAAGCACAGCTGACCGGCGAATTGCCCACGCTGGGCCTGTCCGAGCGGCTGGTCCGCTGATCGGCGTCAGGAGGCGGGGCCGAAGGTCTCGCAGGTGATCGCGCGGGCGCTCAGCCGGGCGCAGGCGCGTGCCGCCTGATCCTCGGTCAGTCCCTGGAACCGCGCCTCGTAGCCGCCATTGCGGCGCACGACCCGGCGCAGCGCCTCGTCAAAGGTGCCGATCTCGCTCAGCGCGGTGCGCAGCAAGAGCCGCTCGGCGGCGTGATGCGACGGCTGCGCCCCCAGCGAAACGCCGTAAAGGCGCGACCCGGTCGAGGACGCGCGGGTGATCACCTCGGGTTCCAGCGGGGCGGCGACCACCTCGGGCTCGGGCACATCGGCGGGGCGCGGCGGCACGGCAAGCGCCGCCTGCGGCTCGATCGGGCGTGGGGTCGGCGCGATCTCGGGCACGTCGTTGGCTACCGCGACAGTCTCCTCCGGTGCCTGCGGGGCAGGGCGGGGCACTGCGTTTTCCGCAACCTCGACCTCGGGCGCGGGCTCGGGCGCGGCCAGGGCTTCGCCCACGGCTTCCTCGATGGCGGCGAGCAGTTCCGGCGCGGGTTCGCTGGCCGGTGCCACGGGCCCGGGCCGCTGCTGCGGCCGGATCGAGCGCGACACCAGCCCGCTGACGCGCTCTGCGCGACCGAAGGGCCCGTCGTCGTCCCCTCCACCCTCGTAGCTGGGCAAGTCGGGCTGGCGTACCCGCGCGGTCGCCGGGGCACGGGCAAAGCCCATGTCGAACAGTTCCATGATCCGCTGGTTGCGCCAAGCGGCCGACCGCCCGCCGAAGACGGTGGCAAGGACACGCACGCCCCCCCGCTCGGCCGAGGCGACCAGGTTGAAGCCCGCCGCGCGGGTGTAGCCCGTCTTGATCCCGTCCGCCCCGCGATAGGCGTTCAGCAGCGCGCGGTTCGTGTTGCGCACCGTGGCGATGCCGGCGTCATCCTCGCGCCGCGAGAAGATGTTGTAATACTGTGGATAATCGTAGAACAGCCGCCGCCCCAGCGTGGTCATGTCGCGTGCCGTGGACAGGTGCCCGTCCTCGGTCAGGCCATGGGCGTTGCGGAAGGTCGTGCGCGTCATCCCCAGCGCCCGAGCGGTGCGGTTCATGCGTCGGGCAAAGGCCGCCTCGGACCCTTCGATCGCCTCGGCGATGGCGGTTGCCGCGTCATTGGCCGACCGGATCGCGGCGGCGCGGATGAGGTAGCGGAAGCGGATGGTCGAGCCTGCGCGCAACCCCAGCTCCGACGGCGGCTCGGCCGCGGCGCGGTCCGAGATGCGTACCGGCGTGTCGAGGCCGATCTCGCCCAGCCGCACCGCCTCGAAGGCGATGTAGAGTGTCATCATCTTGGTGAGCGAGGCCGGGTGCAGCCGCGTGTCGGCGTTGCGCGAATGCAGCACCTCGCCGGTGCGCGCATCCATCACCATCGCCGCATAGGGCGCTGCCCGAAGCGGGGCCGCGGCCAAGGCCACACAGAAGATGAGGACCAGCCCCACAAGGGCCGGAAAACTCGGTCGATGTATCACGGAGCCTGCTCGCTCTGCCTCGGGGTGCCGTCTGTTGCGGCGGTTAAGCAAAGCCTAAGCGATCCGGCGGGAAAAATCCATGGGGCACTGCGCGTTTTTCTGCACCTGAGACCCGCGGCGAAACGGCCGGGCACATGTGGCATTTGCTACGCCCGCAACCGCAAGATTTCGCCGCGTTTTCTGAGACGCCCGCAAGGACGGGGACGAAAGGGCGCGTGGCACCCCGGCGCGCGCTCTGGTATGAAACGACGAGACGAGAAAGGACGCCCCCCGTGAAGGACAATTACGACGACCGCAAATCCCGCGCTTCCGCGTGGTTCCGCACCCTCCGCGACGAGATCGTCGCCGCCTTCGAGGCGCTCGAGGACAGCCAGGGCGGCGATGCGCCCGCAGGCCGCTTCGAAGTGACCGAGACGAAGCGCCAGTCCGATGACGGCTCGGACGCCGGCGGCGGGTTGATGAGCGTCATGCGCGGCGGCCGCGTGTTCGAGAAGGTCGGCGTGAATGTCTCGACCGTTTACGGCCAGCTGGGCGACCGCGCCGTCGCCGCCATGTCCTCGCGCAAGAACATGGACGGGCTGCGCGACGATCCGACCTTCTGGGCCTCGGGCATCAGCCTTGTCGCGCACATGCAGAACCCCCATGCGCCCGCCGTTCACATGAACACGCGGATGTTCTGGACGCCCGTGGCGCACTGGTTCGGCGGCGGCTCCGACCTGAACCCCGCGATCGAGTATGACGAGGACACCGCGCATTTCCATGCCGTCCTCAAGGATCACTGCGACCGCCACCAGCCCGACTACTACGACCGGTTCAAGGCCTGGGCTGATGAGTATTTCTACGTCCCCCACCGCCACCGCGCCCGCGGCGTCGGCGGCATCTTCTACGACGATCTGAACACCGGCGACTGGGAGGCCGATTTCGCCTTCACCCAGGACGTCGGCCGCGCCTTCTTGCCGGCTTTCGTTCCTTGCGTCGAACGCCGCCGCCACACCGAATGGACCGAGGCCGACCGAGAGGCGCAGCTTGTCCACCGCGGTCTCTATGCCGAGTACAACCTCGTCTACGACCGCGGCACGAAGTTCGGCCTGGAAACGGGACATGACGCGAATGCCGTGCTGATGAGCCTGCCACCCATCGCGAAGTGGACGTAAGGCGGCGCTAGTGCTTCAGTCGCGCGCGGGTTGTGGCACCTCGGGCGTGCGGCCTTCGAGCAGGGCGCGATAGACGTCGACCAGCGCGGCGGCCTCGCCCTCGATGTCGAAGTTTTCCACCACATGGTCGCGGGCGGCTTGTCCGCCCGCCGCCATGCGCTCGGGCGCGTCGAGGTAGCCGCGCACGCCCTCCGCCATTCCCGCCACGTCCTCCGGCGCGACCAATATCCCGGTCTCGCCCTCCGCGATCAGCTCTTCGAAGGCTCCCACGCGCGTGGCCACGACCGGGACGCCGCAGGCCATCGCTTCAAGCGGGGTCAGGCCGAACCCCTCCCACCGTTGGGGCGCCACGAACAGGTCGAGCACCCGGTACCAGTCGGCGATCTCGTGGACCGGCACCTCCGGCTTGAAGAGGATGCGGTCCGACAGCCCGGCCTTGGCCACCCGATCGCGCAAGGACCGGTCATAGGCCTGGTGCTTTTCCGTCGCGCGGCCCATCACGATGGCCGTCGCCTCGGGATGCGCCTGCAACACCGCGATCATCGCCTCCACGAAATCACCCGTCCCCTTCTGTGCCCTGATCCGCCCGTAGCACCCGATGAGCGGTCCGGCAGGCAAGCCCATCCGGGCGCGCAGGGCCGCCTTGTCCTGCGCGGGCGAGAAGCCTTCGGTGTCGATCCCGTGCAGGATCACGGTCGAAGGCCGCTCGAGATAGGCCGCCGTCTTGGCCGAGGTTGCCACCACGTGATCCATCTGCCGGATGAGCCACTTCGTGTACCCCGTGTGCCGCCGCTGCGAGGCCGAGGTGAACAGAAGCCTCAGCTTCTTGCGCAGCACGTGTTTCAGGAACAGCCCTGCGAGCATCTCGGAGTTGCGCCGCGCATGCCAGACCCGCGCCCCGGACGGGCCGCGCCTCGACAGGCCAAGCATCGCGATCGGGCGCAGCTGCGGCACGTGATCCGGCAGGGCAGGGGCCACGGCGGCGATCCCGATCATCCGCGCCTGGATCGGCACCAGCCGAACCACCGTCGAAGTCACACCCGACAAGCGGCGCTTGAAATTGGGCGCGAGCACGTCGAGCTGGGCAGGATCGGGTGAGGTCATGGCGTAATCGCATACCTGCCGCCCGGACCTGTCACAAGCAGCCTGTCGCGCACCGCGGCGGCAGGCGTCGGCGGATAGTGGCCTGTTCACGAAGGCTCTCGGTATCGTGTCCGGGGGTGCTGTTGAAAAATGGGGCTGTTTTCCCGACCTCTCGGACAGTTGGCGGCCATCCTGTCGCCAGACAGCGAAAATAACGATTCTTCGAGCAAGGAGCTCTCGACACAATGAAACGATCCCTGATCCTCGCCACCGGCCTCGTCGCGCTGGCCGCTGCGCCCGCGCTTGCAGGCGGCGCCGCCCAGCCCGCGCCCGGCCCTGTCACTGTGGCCCCCACCCCCGTCGTTTCCGGCAATGACTGGACCGGTTTCTCCGTCGGTGCCCAATTGGGCTATGCCGACGTCGATACGTCCAACAGCCTCTCGGGCGACGATGTGCTGTACGGTGTCCGCGCCTACTACGACTATGACTTCGGCGATTTCGTGCTGGGTGGCGGTCTGCAATACGACGCGACCAACCTCGATATCGGCGGGGCGACGACGCTTGACTCTGTAACCCGTGTTGGCGCGCGTGCCGGTATCGATCTCGGTCAGAACTGGCTTTACGGCACCGCGGGCTATGCACGGGCCGACACCTCCTCGCTCGGCAACGGGGACGGGTGGTTCGCCGGCGTCGGCTACGAGGTGCTGGTGACCGATGCCATCTCCATCGGGACCGAGGTGCTCTACCACGAGTTCGACGACTTCGATCTGGCTCCCGGTCTCGAAGTCGATGCGACGACCGCTGCCGTTTCGGTCAACTTCCGCTTCTAGGCGGGCTCGAACACCGGTGCGAAATCCGCACCCAACCCCTCGGCGGCCACGTCGCCGCCGAGGGTTGCCACCGCCCCCAGCCGTCCCAGCTCGTCGGCGCATTTCGCGCCAGCGCCGTTGCCGCCGGCCAAGAGCGTGACGCCGTCCGCGATGCGCGCGACATAGGGGTAACCACTCGCCGTGAAGCTCACCGCGCAGCCCGCCGTCCGCCTCGCACGGATCGCTAGATCCGGCATGAGCCGCCGCAACTCCGTCAGCAGGACCTCGCCCGCCGCGCTGCTTCCGTCGCCGCGGAACCACGCGTTCAGCGTTGCGCCATCGCGCGCCTCCGGGCTGTCTTTCTCGCCCCCGATCTTGAGGTAGAGCCGCCCGTCCGGATAGCGGATCGGCGGCAGCAGGTAGAGGTCCGTCTCGCCCCCTTCAGGTACCCAGATCAGGCTCGGCATGTCCGCCAGCCGCGCGGCCTCGGCTTCGTCGACCTCGGCGAAGACGATCGTTCGCTGGTAGACGCGCATTGCCGGACGCATCGGGGTGAGGGGCGCGGCCGATGCCCACCCGCCGGTTGCCAGCACCACCTGAGCAGCCTCCATGTCGCGGCCATCCGACAGCCGCACCCTGCGGCCCTCTCGCCCGGTGACATGCGCCGCGATCACCTCTGCCCCGGCGGCAACGGCCAGCGCCTCCTCCGCCGCGCGCATCGCGCGTGGGTCGATGACGCCGCCGATCGGGTCGAAGGCCGCGACGCTGCCGGCGGGAAGTGCGAGCATCGGGAACCGCGCGGTAAATGCCGCCCCTTCCAGCCGCTCATGGGGTAGACCCAATGCCGCGGCACTGCCGAGAAATCCGTCCGTGAACTCCGCCATGGGTCCCTGCAAGGGCCCCGCCATCATCCCGCCGCAGGGCGTGTAGAAGCCGATCCCGCTTCGCGCCTCTATCTCCCGGTACCGCGCGATCGACCGCGTCGAAAGCCGCGCCCAGACCGGGTCATGCGCGATGGCGCGCGTGATACGCCCCGCATCATGGAAACTGCCGAAAGGTCCGTCATGGCTGGCGCGGTCAACCGGCTCGTCCGGCCCGACCAGCACCACCCCGCACCCGGCTTCGGCCAGATGCCGCGCACAGGCGGTGCCCATCAGGCCCCGTCCGACGACGACGATCTCCGCGCGCTTCACCCCGGCCTTCCTCCCGACCACGACCCGTCTTGCATGCGTATTTTTGGAAAGATGAAGGACAATTCGACTAAAATTTGCCGGGCCCCTTCATCTTTCTCCAAATACGCACGGCGACCGGCCAACCACAGGCGCGCCGGTCCGGTCAGCCGCGAATCGTCTCCAGGAGAAGGTGCACGTTGTCGGGGTCGGCCTCGGGCGTGATGCCATGGCCGAGGTTGAAGATATGCGGCCCGCCCTTCAGCGCATCGACAATCCGTCGCGTCTCGTCCACCAGCGCCTGGCCGCCCGTGATCATGTGCTTGGGGTCGAGGTTGCCCTGAACGCAGCTGTCGGGCTGCAGGTGCTTGGCCGCCCAGGCCGGGTCGACCTTGGTGTCGATGGCCAGGCCGTCCGCGCCGACAGCCTTGGCGAAGCCGATGTATTTCTCGCCCGCCTCACGCGGGAAGGCGATAACCGGCAGCCCGGGGTGGCGGCGCTTCATCTCGGCGGTGATCCGCTTCGCGGGCTCCAGCGCGTAGCGATCGAAGGCCTCGCCCTTCAGCGATCCGGCCCAGCTGTCGAAGATCTTCACGACCTCGGCGCCTGCTTGCACCTGCATGTCGAGGTATTCGATCGTGGCCTCGGTCAGCAAGTCCATCAGCGCGTCGAAGGTCGCGGGGTCCCCCTCGCGCAGCGCGTGGGCGGGCGCCTGGTCGGGCGTGCCGCGGCCCGCGATCATGTAGGTCGCCACCGTCCAGGGCGCACCGGCGAAGCCGATCAGCGTTGTCTCTTCGGGTAGCTCACGGCTCAGGATGCGCACCGTCTCGTAGACCGGGGCGAGGTGGTCGTGGATGTCGTCCTTGCCCTTGAGCGGCTTCAGCCCCTCCGGTCCCGTGATGGTCGAAAGACGCGGCCCCTCGCCGGTGACGAACCACAGGTCCGCGCCAAGCGCGTCGGGGATCAGCAGGATGTCGGCGAAGAGAATCGCCGCGTCGAACCCGTACTTGCGGATCGGCTGCAGCGTCACCTCGGCGGCAAGCTCGGAATTGTAGCAGAGCGACAGGAAATCCCCCGCCTGCGCGCGCGTCGCGCGATACTCCGGCAGGTAGCGCCCCGCTTGCCGCATCAGCCAGACGGGCGGCACATCCATCGCCTCTCCGGCGAGCGAGCGCAGCAGTTTCTTCTGGCCGGTGGGGGGCGCGTCAAACATGGGAATTGTCCTTCGGTCGTTTGCAGGACAGGAATTGTCCGCACAACAGAGTCTGTCAACCCGAAGGCGATTGTCAAGTAAAGTTGACAGGTATAGAAAGGCCCCATGACGACCGATCTCCCCACCCCCGCCCAACCGCTTCGCATCGGAACCCGCGGTTCGCCGCTCGCGCTCGCGCAGGCGCACGAGACGCGCGCGCGCCTGATGGCAGCCTTCGACCTTCCCGAGCAGGCCTTCGAGATCATTGTGATCAAGACCACGGGCGATGACCGCAGCCTGATCGACGCCGACATCGCGCTCAAGACCCTGGGCGGCAAGGGCCTCTTCACCAAGGAGATCGAGGAGGACATGCTGTCAGGCAAGATTGACATCGCTGTCCACTCGATGAAGGACATGCCGGTGTTGCAGCCGCCGGGCCTTTTGCTCGACACCTACCTGCCGCGCGAAGATGTGCGCGACGCCTTCGTGGCGTTGCACCACGACGGCCTCGCCGCCCTGCCCGAGGGGGCGGTTGTCGGCTCTTCCAGCCTGCGGCGCCGGGCGCAGTTGGCCGCACGCCGCCCCGACCTGCGCGTGGTGGAGTTTCGTGGCAACGTGCAGACCCGGATGAAGAAGCTTGGCGACGGGGTCGCCGACGCGACCTTCCTCGCCATGGCGGGGCTGCGCCGCCTCGGCATGACCGAGGTGGTGAAATCCGCCATCGCGACCGAGGACATGCTGCCCGCCGTGGCCCAAGGCGCCATCGGGATCGAGCGCCGCGTAGATGACACGCGCGCCGCCGCGATGCTCGAGGCGATTCATCATGGCCCCACCGGCCAGCGCCTTGCTGCGGAACGTGCGTTTCTCGCCGGGCTCGACGGGTCCTGCGAAACGCCCATCGCGGGGCTGGCCGAGTTGGACGGGGGCACGCTGCGCCTGCGCGGTGAGATCCTGCGCCCTGACGGCTCCGAGGTCCTGACCGACGACCGCAGCGCGCCGATCGAAGATGGCGCCGCGCTGGGCGCCGAGATGGCGCGGGCACTTCGGGCCGAGGCTGGCGAAGACTTCTTCGACTGGATCGCCGCCTGACCTTTGGGATAGGCCAGTCTGGCCTTTTGCTTGGTTGCCGCCTTCGGTCTGGCGTGCTTTTTTGTCGCCCGTAGCTGTGGCGCTCGACGCCATGTTCGAGACCGACGGGAAAAGCGTAGCAGATGCAGATCGATCAAACAGGTATTCCGGGTCTCGTGGTGATCACGCCGCGCCGCTTCGGTGACGCGCGGGGCTTTTTTGCCGAAACCTACAACGCGGCGAAGCTGGCAGAGCTTGGGATCACGACCGCGTTCGTGCAGGACAACCACTCGCTGTCCGCGCAGGTCGGCACAGTGCGTGGCCTGCACTTCCAGGCCCCGCCCCATGCGCAGGCAAAGCTGGTGCGCTGCGGGCGCGGGGTGCTCTTCGACGTGGCCGTCGATATCCGCAAGGGCTCCCCAACCTACGGCAAGTGGTTCGGCATCGAACTGAGCTTCGAGAACGGCAAGCAGCTGATGATCCCAGCGGGCTTTGCCCACGGCTTCGTCACGCGGACCCCGGATACCGAGATCGTCTACAAGTGTTCCGACATCTACGCGCCCGAGACCGAGGGCGCGCTGCGTTTCGACGACCCCGACATCGGGATCGACTGGGGCCTTGGCGACACCGCGCCGATCCTGTCCGAGAAGGACGCCGCGGCAGGCGGTTTTGCGGGCTTCGACAGCCCGTTCACCTACGAAGGGGCGGGCGCATGAAGCTTCTGGTCACAGGCGGCGCGGGCTTCATCGGCTCCGCGGTGGTGCGGCTTGCCGTGGCGCGCGGTCATGCCGTCGTCAATGTCGATAAGCTGACTTATGCCGCCTGCCTCGACAACGTGGCGAGCGTGGCGGACAGCCCGCTTTATGCCTTCGAGCAGGCCGATATCTGTGACCGCGTCGCGATGGATCGCATCCTGGCCGACCATCGCCCCGACGCGATCATGCACCTCGCCGCGGAAAGCCATGTGGACCGCTCCATCGACGGCCCGGGCACCTTCATCGACACCAACATCACCGGCACCTACACGCTCCTCGAAGCGGCGCGCGCCTACTGGACGGCGCAAGGCAAGCCCGAGGGCTTCCGCTTCCACCACATCTCGACCGACGAGGTCTATGGCACGCTGGGTGAGACTGGCCTCTTCACCGAAGAGACGCCCTATGCCCCCAACAGCCCCTATTCCGCGTCCAAGGCCGCCTCCGACCACCTGGTCCGCGCCTGGCACGAGACCTACGGGTTGCCGGTCGTTCTCACGAACTGTTCCAACAACTACGGCCCCTTCCACTTCCCCGAAAAGCTGATCCCGGTCGTCATCCTGAACGCGCTCGCGGGCAAGCCCATCCCGGTCTACGGGCAGGGCCTGAACGTGCGTGACTGGCTTTTCGTGGAGGATCACGCCGACGCGCTGCTGCTCGTGTGCGAACGGGGCGCTCTGGGCCGCAGCTACAACATCGGCGGCAACAACGAGCGTCGCAACATCGACCTCGTCCGCACGATCTGCGCGCTTCTGGACGAACGCCGCCCCGAGGGCGCGCCGCATGACCGGCTGATCACCTATGTCACCGACCGCCCCGGCCATGACCTGCGCTATGCCATCGACGCGACGCGGATCACGAATGAGCTGGGTTGGCGGCCCTCCGTCACGGTCGAAGAGGGGCTGGCCAAGACCGTCGACTGGTACCTCGAGAACGAGGACTGGTGGCGCGCGCTGCAGGCCCGCGACGGGGTCGGCCAGAGGTTGGGAAAGGCGGGCTGAGCATGACCATCCTCGTCTTCGGCCATTCGGGCCAGGTCGCGACCGAATTGCGCGCCATGGCCCCTGTCACGGCGCTGGGCCGTGACGCCGCCGATCTCTCCGACCCCGACGCCTGCGCCGCCGCGATCCGGGCGCATGCGCCAACCGCCGTTATCAACGCCGCCGCCTATACCGCCGTCGACAAGGCAGAGACGGACGAGGCGCTCGCCACCACCGTCAACGGCACCGCGCCCGGCGCCATGGCGCAGGCCTGTGCCGATCTCGGCATCCCCTTCGTGCATATCTCAACCGATTACGTATTCCCCGGCGATGGCGAGAAGCCATGGCGGCCCGACGATCCGACGGCCCCCCTCGGGGCCTACGGACGCTCCAAGCTCAAGGGCGAAAAGGCCGTGCGCGTCGCGGGCGGGGTTCACGCGATCCTGCGCACGTCCTGGGTCGTCTCGGCCCATGGGCACAACTTCGTCAAGACGATGCTGCGCCTCGGCGCAGAGCGCGACAAGCTCACTATCGTCGCCGACCAGATCGGCGGGCCCACGCCCGCCCGTGCCATCGCGCAGGCCTGCCTGTCGATCGCGGAGCAGCTGACAGCCGACCCGGCCCGGTCCGGCACCTACCATTTCTCGGGCGCGCCCGATACGTCCTGGGCCGGCTTCGCCCGCGCGATCTTCGAGGTGGCAGGCCTGGCCTGCACGGTCGAGGATATCCCGACCAGCGCCTATCCCACACCCGCGCGCCGCCCGCTCAACTCGCGCTTGGACTGCACCGCAACCAAGGCCGTCTTCGGGATCGAACGGCCCGACTGGCGCGCGGGATTGCATGATATTCTCAGTGACCTCGTCGTGAAAGGACCCGCATCGTGACCCAACGCAAGGGCATCATACTGGCCGGCGGCTCCGGCACCCGGCTCTACCCGGTCACGCTTGGCGTCTCCAAGCAGCTTCTGCCGGTCTACGACAAGCCGATGATCTACTATCCGCTCAGTGTTTTGATGCTGGCGGGCATCCGCGAGATCGCGGTGATCACCACCCCGCAGGACCAGGAGCAGTTCCAGCGCACGCTGGGCGACGGCAGCCAATGGGGCCTGTCGCTCACCTATATCGTGCAGCCGAGCCCCGATGGCCTCGCTCAGGCCTATATCCTCGCAAGGGATTTCCTGAACGGTGCCCCCTCGGCGATGGTGCTGGGTGACAACATCTTTTTCGGTCATGGCCTTCCGAACCTGCTGGCCGAGGCGGATGCACAGGGGGCGGGCGGCACCGTCTTCGGCTACCGCGTCGCCGACCCCGAGCGCTACGGCGTGGTGGATTTCCGCCCGGACGGATCGGTGAAGTCGATCATCGAAAAGCCCGAGCGCCCGCCGTCCAACTTCGCCGTCACCGGCCTTTATTTCCTCGACGGCACCGCGCCCGAACGCGCCACCACGGTCCAGCCCTCCGCGCGCGGAGAGCTCGAGATCACCACGCTTCTCGAAACCTACCTTGCCGATGACGCGCTGCGCGTCAGCCGCATGGGCCGCGGGTATGCCTGGCTCGACACGGGCACGCATGGCAGCCTGCTGGATGCGGGCAATTTCGTCCGCACGCTGGAGGAACGGCAGGGCATGCAGACCGGATCGCCCGACGAGATCGCCTTTACCCAAGGCTGGATTTCCGCCGACCAGCTGTCCGAGCGCGCTGCCAAGTTCGGCAAGAACGATTACGGGCGCTACCTGCTATCCCTGTTGTAACGCTGTGCTTGCCCCCGCGCGTCGGGGGCGGAACAGGGTTCTGCCAGTTGCACCCATCTGCTGCGGGCCCGAGCGAAGGGCCCTGGCCCACCGAGCCGTGCCAAGCCGTCTCGGCCTGCCCGTCCTGCCGCGATCACGCTGGCCGGTAACCTGATCTTAACGGTCGCTGGCGCACACCGGATCCGAGGGCAACAGAGCGCGCCAGGTCGGACGATGCAAACGGTATTCGCGGACAGCTTCGATCGTCAGGCCCTGCGCTGCGCCTGGGCGCAGGGCAACGCCGCTGGCCTCCCCGATCACCCGCCCCCTGTCTGCAAGCTGCAACATCTCTGCACGGGCCCAAACACCCTGCATCGCGTCGGCGCGCGTCACGTGCTGGCTGGGCAAACCTCGCGCATCAAGCCCGGCCGGGGCGTCGCCGGATGAGGGGGCATTGGCAGCTCGGCCGCCTGCCGGTGCTCTTGCGCTTCCATGCGCTCTACTTGCGCTACACGGCCCGGCATGAGGGCCGCCTTTGCGGGTTCTCCCTCTCCCGCGACAGGCGTCTGCGTCTCGGCCGCGTCGAAGAGGTCATGCGCCACCCGGGCCATACGCGGATCGTGGGCTGGACAACGGCGCCCGCGATACGGCTGACCTGGCCCGGCGGCGAGGTTCGCGTCGAGCCGACCATCGCGCGTCCCGACGTTGTCCGGCGGTTCGGGTTTCCGCTTCTCTCCGGCTTCGAGATCGATGCCCCTGCGGGGATGCACCCGCTGCGCCTTCACGTGCCCCTGTCGAACGGGTCGGTGCTGGAGTTGCCGGTTCCACACCCCTCCGATCCGCCGACGCCAACCGCGCTGCGTCGACTCCGCCGCTCTTTCCTCTTCGATCTTCTGCGTGCGGTACCCGCGGGCCTGCGTTGGCTCGCCACTCGCGATCCCGTCGCCCGCACCCGGGTCAAACGTGTCCTCGGGCTCGAGGCTGTCACGACCGGTCTGCCACTCGATCTCCAGTACTTCGCCCCCGTCACGGTGGCGACGTCGCGACAGCCGATCACGGTGATCCTGCCGGTTCACAACGCCTTCGATCTTCTGCCCGAGACGCTGAACCGCCTCGAGGAGCATACCGATTGCGCCTGGCATCTGATCCTGGTCGAGGATGCCTCGACCGATGCCCGTGTGCGCCCCTTCCTGCGCATGTGGCGTGACGAGCGGCCTGGAAGGGTCACCCTGATCGAGCTGGCCGAGAACCTCGGCTTCGTCGGCGCCGTCAACCGCGGCCTCGATGAGGCGGGGGGGCACACCGGCCATGTCGTGCTGCTGAACTCAGACGTCCTGGTGCCCGATGGGTGGGCCTCTCGCCTCGTCGCGCCCTTTGACCGCGATCCCTCCATCGCCTCCGTGACGCCGATGTCGAACGACGCCGAGATCTTCTCGGTTCCCAACATCTGCCAGTCCATGCCGCTGCCCGAGGGGGTGGTCGACCGGATCGACGCCGTCGCCCGGACGCTCGGCCAGCCACCGCGGTTGCCGTCTGCACCCACGGGCGTCGGGTTCTGCATGGCGTTGAATGCCCGCTGGCTAGAGCGTGCGCCGCGTTTCGACACTGCCTTCGGCCGTGGCTACGGCGAGGAGGTCGACTGGTGCCAGAAAACCCGCCGGGCAGGTGCGCGCCACGTCTGCCTGCCCTCGCTCTTCGTCGAGCACCGCGGTGGCCAAAGCTTCGGCGCCGAGCTCAAGGCCGACCGCGTGCGCAAGGCGAACGCCATGCTGTCCCGCCGCTACCCCTCCTACGACCTCGAGGTTCAGACCTATATCGCCCGCGACCCGTTGCGCACCCCGCGCCTGGCCCTTGCGGTCGCTCTCGCGGGCGAGTCGAGCGTCGACGCGCTGCCCCTCTACCTCGCGCATTCCCTGGGCGGCGGCGCCGACCAGGCCCTCGGGGCCGAGATCGAGGCGCGGACCGCGCAGGGGCAATATGCCCTCGTGCTACGTGTCGGCGGCCCGCACCGCTGGCAACTCGAAGTCCACGGCCCGGGTGGTGTGACCTGTGGCTCGACAGGTGATCTCGACCATGTTCGCCGCATGCTCGACCCTGTCCCGGCGCTTCGCCTGGTCTATTCCTGCGGCGTCGGCGACCCCGATCCGCTGACGCTGCCCGACGCGCTCCTGTCGCTCCTGCGCGAGGACAGGCCGACCCGGCTCGAGGCGCGGCTCCACGACTATTTCGTCGTCAGCCCGTCCTACTGTCTGCTCAATTCCGACGGGCGCTTTCGCGGCCCCGTCCGTCCCGGCAACACCGATCCCGCCCACGTCGCCCGCCGTCCCCGCGGCAGAACCGCGCCGCTGGAGGATTGGCAAACCGCCTGGGGACGTTTCCTGTCGCGCTGCGACGAGATCACCGTGTTCGCGGAAGCCAGTCGCGCGCACCTTCTGGAAACCTACCCCGACCTGCACGGGCGCGTCGTCTGTCGCCCGCATTCCATCATCGCGCGCATCCCACGCGTCCATGCCGCCGCGCATGGCGCTTCTGGGGCGGGCACCGTCGCTGTTCTTGGCAACCTCAACCTGCAAAAAGGGGCGGGGGTCCTCGTCTCTCTCGCCGACCGGATCGCCCACCGCGGCGCCGGTCCGCGCCTTGTCGTGATCGGCAATGTCGATACGACCTTCTCGCTTCCGCGCTCCGTCAGGTTGCACGGCAGCTATACCCAGGCCGACATCGCCCATCTTGCCGGACGCTACGGGGTGACGGCGTGGCTGGTCCCTTCGATCTGGCCGGAAACCTTTTCCTTCGTCACGCATGAGGCGCTGGCAACCGGGTTGCCCGTCTACGGCTTCGACATCGGCGCGCAGGGCGAGGCACTGAGGCGCGCGTCGAATGGTGTGACGATGCCTTTCGACCCCGATGGCGACCATGCCGCCGCCATTCTTGCCACCTTCGACCGACACCGGGGGACGCGCGTGGTCATGCCCGATGCGCCTATGCGCCACGGCCTGATCCAGGCGGCCGAGTGACAGGCCACGTGCCCCGCGTCAGGTCCGGTCCCGATCAGCCCCGAGACAGGCGCGCACCAAGACCTCTCGATAGGCCGCGCGAAACGCGTCGTTCGTGGCGTTCGCCTGTTTGCCGATCCGAGTCTGTGCCGGGTACCACTCGGGGCAGGGCAGTCCGATTTCCTGCATCGTGCGTTGCACCACGGTCATCGGATCGCGGGACAGCTCTTCGTAGACCACTTCTGTCACCTGCAGGTCGAAGGCCTCGAAGATCAGCGGAAAGAACACCTCTTCCTGGTGGATGGCCGCGATCTGGCTTGTGATACGGCCGGCGTCATAGGTCGGGGTAACCTCCTGCTCGACCTTGGTCAGGCTGGTCCATTTCCCCGTTTGCCACGCGATATCCCGCGAAATCGCTTGTCCGACGACATCACGCCGACGGATATGCACGACATGCAGTCCCCGGTGCATCTCGTGGATCCGGCACCGCAGCAGCATCAGCAACTGGTCCCACGATGCCTTGACGCCGAACGGCACGCGGTTGCGCTGCGCCAGCGCGGCGAAATAGCCGGGAAAGTCCTCAACGCCCCACATATCGCAGCGCTTGGCGACCGTATCGGCGTTCAGCGCCTCGCCCAGACCGGCCAGCCGGCCGGTCGACCGCATCAGTTCCGCCAGGTAGTTCGAGCCGCTCCTGTTGGTGAAGGCGATCACGACCAGTGGATGGGGGATCACCGGCTTTCGCCCGTTCCACGTCACGTGACCGTCGAAAAGCGCCTCGATTTCCTGCTGGTGCAGACCGGTGTCGCCAAGTTGCTCGAGGAGGATATCCGCAGGCTTCATATGCCGTCCTCTCAAGGGCCTGTCACCTTGGCCGAATGGTCCACACCGACAGGAGTAGCCGACCGAACCGGGGTTGAAAAGACGACGCTCCGCAGGTCGGGGCTTGACCCTCCAGTCACTGGAAGGCCTATGTGCCAAGTTCCGGACAGGAGGCGCTCATGCCGCGCGACACCCAGCACAAGACACGGCGCTACGCCGTCGAGAACCTGACCTGCGGTGGCTGCGTCTCGCGGGTCGAGGCTGCGCTGGCGACCGTGCCCGGTGTTCTGTCGGCCCAGGTGAACCTCGCCACACGCCGCGCCGATCTCGTCACGGACGCGGGTTTCGATGCCGTTGCCCTCGATGCCGCGATGCGTGGCGCGGGCTACCCGGTGCATGCCACTGGTGGCAACGAGATACGCGTCGTGGTCGCAAACCTGACCTGCGGCGGCTGCGCCTCGCGCGCCGAAACCGCGCTGACGGCTTTGCCCGAGGTTCTGGAAGCGCAGGTGAACCTTGCGCTCAGACGCGCCGACCTGCGGCTGGCCGAGGGTGCTGATTTCACCCGCGTCGAAGCCGCGATGGAGGCCGCTGGCTACCCCGTCACGCCGATCGAGACGGACAGCCCCGCCGTCGAGCCCCAAACGCCCGACGACGAGGCCGCCGCGCTCCGCCGCGCCTTCCTATGGGCCGCGGTGCTGACCCTTCCCGTTTTCGTGTTGGAAATGGGCGGCCACCTCGTCCCTGCCTTCCACCATTGGCAGATGCGGACCTTCGGGACCTTCCCCCTGCGCCTGCTGCAATTCGTACTGACCACCGCCGTGCTCTTCGGCCCGGGCCGCGTGTTCTTCCGCCTCGGCGTCCCCGCGCTGCTCAAGGGCGCGCCCGAGATGAACAGCCTCGTCGTGCTCGGAGCGGGCGCCGCCTGGGCCTGGTCCACCGTCGTAACCTTCGCCCCGCAGCTGGTCCCCGATACCGGCCGCTTCGTCTATTTCGAGGCCGCCGCCGTCATCGTCACCCTGATCCTTCTGGGGCGCTGGCTGGAGGGTCGCGCGCGCGGTCAGGCGGGGGCCGCCATTCGCGGCCTCATGGCGCTGCGCCCCGACACGGCGCTGCGCGTCGACATGGGCCGCGAGGCCGAGGTGCCGCTGTCTGACCTGCGCCGGGGCGACCTGATCCGGCTCAAGCCGGGCGGCCGCGTCGCCGTGGACGGCGAGGTCATCGAGGGTGAAAGCTACATCGACGAGGCGATGCTTACGGGCGAACCCGTTCCCGTCGCCAAGCGCGCGGGCGATAGCGTCACCGCGGGCACCGTCAACGGCACCGGCACGCTTCTCTACCGTGCCACCGCCGTGGGGGCAGACACCGTGCTCGCCCGCATCGTCGCCATGGTCGAGGATGCGCAGGCAACGCGCCTGCCGGTGCAATCCCTCATCAACCGCGTCACCGCGATCTTCGTGCCCGTCGTCCTCGCCATTGCGCTGGTCGCCGCGGGCGCTTGGCTGATCTTCGGCCCCGACCCGGCCAAGGCTCTGGTGATCGGCGTCTCCGTCCTGATCATCGCCTGCCCCTGCGCGATGGGCCTTGCGACGCCTGTCTCGATCCTTGCTGGCACCGGCCGCGCCGCCGAACTGGGGGTGCTCTTCCGCAAGGGCGACGCCCTGCAAGAGCTGTCGCGCGTCACCCTCGTCGCCTTCGACAAGACCGGCACCCTGACCGAGGGGCGGCCCAGCGTCACCGCCATTGCCCCCACCAGCGATTGCGACGCCGCTACGCTCCTGACCCTCGCCGCCGGGGCCGAGGGGCCTTCGGAACATCCGCTCGCCCGCGCCATACTCTCCGAGGCCGAGGCCCGCGGCCTGACCCCCGCCGCCGTCGATACCTTCGACGCCAGGACCGGCGCTGGCGTCATCGCAACGCTTGACGGTGAAACCCTCCGCGTCGGCTCCCGTGCCTTCCTCGAAGCGGAAGGTGTCGCCGTCCCCCCGACCGAGCCCTCCGCCGCGACCGAGGTCCACGTCGCCCGTGGCGCGCTCTACCTCGGCCACCTCTCACTGTCCGATCCGCTGAAGCCCGACGCCGCCCGCGCCATAGCGGCGCTCAAGGCGCGCGGTGTGACCGTGGCCCTCCTGTCCGGCGATGCCGAGGGCCCGGTCAACGCGGTCGCCCAAGAGCTTGGCATCGACCAGGCCCACGCGCGCCTCTCGCCCGCCGACAAGCGTGAACAGGTCGCGCGCTGGCGCAAGGACGGCCTGAAGGTCGCCTTTGTCGGCGACGGCCTGAACGACGCCGCCGTGCTGGCCGAGGCCGACGTGGGCATCGCGCTCGGCACCGGCACCGACGTGGCGATCGAAGCGGGCGATGTCGTCCTCGTTTCCGGCGCGCCCACGGGCGTCGCCACGGCGATGGAGGTCTCGCGCCGCACGCTCAACAACATCGCGCAAAACCTCGTCTGGGCCTTCGGCTACAACGTCGCGCTCATTCCCGTCGCCGCGGGCCTTCTGGCCCTTCTCGGCGGCCCCTTCCTAAACCCAATGCTGGCGGCGGGCGCCATGGCGGCAAGCTCTGTCCTCGTCGTGCTGAACGCGCTTCGCCTGCGCAGAATGGAGGCCGCATGAACATCGGAGACGTCGCCGAAGCCTCGGGCCTGCCCGCGAAAACCATCCGCTATTACGAGGATATCGGCCTTATCACGCCCAATCGCAGCGCCAACGGCTATCGCAAGTTCACCGAAGCGCACCTCCACAAGCTCGCCTTCATCGCGCGCGCCCGCGGCCTTGGCTTCTCGATCGAGCAGTGCCGCACGCTCCTCGCCCTCTACGAGGACCGCGACCGTGCCAGCGCAGACGTCAAGGCGCTGGCCGAAACCCACCTGGCCGAGATCGACGCCAAGATGGCCGAACTGTCCGAGATGCGCCGCACGCTGGCCGACCTGGTCCACGCCTGCGCGGGCGACCATCGCCCCGACTGTCCGATCCTCAAGGGCCTCGCGGCCCCTGCGAACGCCGATTGATCAGCGCCGCATGCGGGCGTAGAAAATCGGTAACCCCCGAGGGTCCCCAATGTCCCCGCTCCGCGGTATCACGCTCAAGCTCTTGTCGGTCTGCGTCTTCGTGGCCATGGCCTCGATCATCAAGGCCACGTCCGAGGCCGTCCCCCCTGGCCAGGCCGTCTTCTTCCGCTCGCTCTTCGCGATCCCCGTCATCGGCGTCTGGCTGGCCATGCGCGGCGAGCTGCACACCGGCCTGACCACGAAGAACCCCATGGGCCATGTCTGGCGCGGGCTTGTCGGGACCTCGGCCATGGGCCTCGGCTTTGCGGGGCTCGGCCTTCTGCCGTTGCCCGAGGTGACGGCGATC
This sequence comes from uncultured Roseicyclus sp., assembly GCA_964629305.1. Classification (GTDB taxonomy): domain Bacteria; phylum Pseudomonadota; class Alphaproteobacteria; order Rhodobacterales; family Rhodobacteraceae; genus Roseicyclus. Next base: position 5,457 of record CAZVQL010000007.1, on the reverse strand, counting down.
GGCTACGCCGCGCCGATCCTCGTGGTGATCTTCGCGGCCATGTTCCTGGGCGAACAGGTTCGCCTCTTCCGTCTTTCGATGGTCGCGCTCGGCATGGCCGGCGTGCTTGTCGTGCTCAGCCCAAGGCTGCAACTCGATCCTGCGGCGGTGGACACGCGCGAGACGCTCGGCGCCGTCCTTGTCCTGCTCTCGGCGGTTTGCGCCGCGCTGGCGCAGGTGTTCGTGCGCAAGATGGTCCAGACCGAAACGGTGTCGGCCATCGTCTTCTACTTCTCGATCACCGCCACGCTTCTGTCACTTCTGACCCTGCCCTGGGGTTGGAGCGTTCCAAGTCCGCAGGTTCTGGCCCTGCTCGTGTGCGCGGGCCTCCTTGGCGGGGTGGGGCAGATCCTGCTGACCACCAGCTACCGCCACGCCGACGCCTCGCTCATCGCGCCGTTCGAATACGCATCGATGATCCTGTCGATCATCGTCGGCTACACGATCTTCGGAGAGGTGCCGGGCGCCGCCACCCTCGCGGGGGCGGTGATGGTCGTGACCGCCGGTATCCTGATCATCTGGCGCGAGCGCCAGCTTGGCCTCGAACGCGCGCGCCAGCGCAAGGCCGGGCCAAGCCAGCCGCAATAAGCCCCGGTCTCAGCTCGACGTGCCCCGCCGATAGGCGGCCTCGACCGCGTTGCCTTGCCGGGCGATCATGCCCTGCAGCCGTTGCAAGACCTTGCCGCGCGCAAGTTTCAGCGTCTGAAGCAGCAGCCGCGCAGTCAGCGTGTTGGCCGACAGGTCCAGCACCAACGCCACGCGCGTGACGTCTTTCGACAGCGCAACGAAGTTCATCTCGTAGTAGCAATCCATGCCGCCGATGCGGCTTTCCACGACGCACAGGTCTTGCGGCACCAGGCGCGTCACCTTGGACGAGATCGCACGCGCCTTGCCGCGGATCGTCACCTCGCCGCGCCATTCGACGCCTTCCGAGGGTTCGGCCCAGTTGCCGACCCGCGTCAGGGTCGCGCCACGGCCGCGCGCGTCTTCCTCGAAGCCCGAGAAATCCGTGAACTTTTTCCACACCATGTCCCGCGGTGCGTCCACATCCTCAGAAACCTTGAACTTCATTCAGCACTCCGTACCCAAATGACCGCGGCCGTCAGCCGTCGGTGCCGGTTCGCGTCACCGCATCCGAATGCCCCGCCTCGTCGTCGACGATCGCGGCGTAGGGCGTCCAGTATTCGGGAAAGATGTGGAACGCGATGTCGTGCCGGCAAACATCCAGGATCTGAAGTTGCACATCCTCCTCCAGCGCGAAGAAGTCGAGCTTCGGGCCACCCGTCTGCAGCCGCGGCATCTTTGCCTGCGTGCCGCATTCCGCGTTCACGAAATCGACCAGCGTATCCAGCTCTTCCAGCTTGAAGACCTGCTCGAAATACGCCGGGTCTTGCCCGATGAACTTCTGCTGTTTCAGGAAATGGCGGGCCAGCGGCTTCGAGCAGCGCAGGTAGCCGATATAATTCTCGACGAAGGTCGCGATATCGGGATCCGGCGCAAGCCCCTCGCGCAGCAACTCCTTGCCCGCGGCCTCGATCGACAGCTCGCGGTAGTGCAGCACCCGGTTGGAATAGCCCGACAGGAACCGCTTCACCGGATCGCGCACCAGCGCGAAGCGCCGATAGTCCTCGAGCGGGGCGTGATCGACGCGGTTGAAGCGATAGTTCGCCATCAGCATGTTCGCGTCGACCCGCTGCCCCTGCACGGAGTAGTCGCGGAACGCGAAGCCGTTCTCGGCGTGAAAAAGGAACGCCCGGAGGGACGTTCCCCCGGCCTTCGGCGAAAAGAAAAACGCCATCCGCTCCGCGGGCATGATGTATGGCATGGCCTGACCTCTGCTCGATTTGTTTTTTATTTTTCGTATTTTTATCCACAGTAGCAGAGAAGCAGCCCACGCGACAACTGCGCAGGCAGGGGCGGGCGGCGTTTGTTGCGGGGCTGCCCTAGTCGAGCCGGTCGGCCAGCCAGGCTTCCAGCAGGAAATGCGCGATCGCGCCGCGGCGGGCGGGCCGGATCTCGGGGTGGGTGCCTGCAAAGACGGTCAGCATCTCCGAGCGTGTCACCCAACGCGCGGCCTCGATCTCGTCGGGGTCGATCTCGATGTCGTCGCTCAGCGCCTCGCCCCGGCAGCCCATCATCAGCGACGCGGGAAACGGCCAGGGCTGCCCGGCGAGGTAGTCGACCGCGCCGACGCGCACGCCGGTTTCCTCGAAGACCTCGCGCCGCACCGCGGCCTCCACCGTCTCGCCGGGTTCCACGAACCCCGCCAGCAGCGAGAACATCCCCTCGGGCCAGCCGGGCGACCGGCCCAGCAGCACCCGCTCGCCCCGCGTGATCAGCATGATCACCACCGGGTCCGTACGCGGAAAATGATGCGCGCCGCAGGCCGTGCAGAGCCGCTGCCAACCCGCCTCGGCAATCTCCGATGGCGCGCCGCATTTCGCGCAGAACCCGTGGCTCCGGTGCCAGTTCAACAGCGCCCGCGCCGTCGCCGCCAGCTCCGCGTCGCGCGGGCCAAGCTGCGTCATCACCGCCCTGAGTTCGCGGAACGCGGTGTCGTCGTCGGTGTCGGGGTGGCGCTGCACCGTCGGGTCGAGGAACGCGCCGATTTGCGCCTCGTCCACCGGCTCGGGCGGCTCCCAACCGGTGATGTCCTGCGCAAAGACCGCTGCGCCTTCGATCCGGCCGAGGAACAGCGGCGTCTCCTCCGCTTCGGCGAGCGCGCGGTGCCCGGCGGGCAGCAGCGTCAGGCGGCAGGGCCCCTCGGCCGGGTCGCCGGTGACCAGCGGCTTGCCGCGCCACAGCGGAAGGACACCTGCCCCTGCCGCCAGTTCGGCGGCCAAACCCTCGGCATTGCGCCGCTCGGCGGCCGCACGATCCAGGTCCGATCCGCCGAATGTCACCCGCTCCGCATGCCGCATTGCCCGCCCCTTCATCATTTCGCTCGCCATAGGTATGGCTTGGGGGTCACATCGCGCGCAATGCACGATTGAATTCGCCCCGCCAGCCCCGGCACGAATTCACCCTGCCGGAACTTACGCCCATAGTTTCAACCGGAAAGGTTGGTGTAAGTAATGGTTGCTACAGAGACACCGCAGGCGGTCAGGGCCGTCTCTTCCGGACAGCTTCAAGAGATGCACCTGCGCCTTCTGGCGACCACCGATCTGCACGCGCATCTCTTTCCGTTCAACTATTACACCGACCGACGTGACGACAGCGTGGGGCTTGCATTGCTCGCCGGGCTGATCGAGCGCGCCCGCGCCGAATGCCCCAACACGCTGCTCGTCGACAACGGCGACACGCTGCAGGGTGCGCCGCTGGGCGATGCCGCCGTCTCCGACCTCATGCCCGAGGGTGACACCCACCCGATGATCGCCGCCATGAACGGCCTCGGCTACGACGCCGCCACGCTCGGCAACCATGATTTCGACTTCGGCCTCGACGCGCTCCGCCGCGCCCTCGCTGCGGCGCGCTACCCCGTGATCCTCGCCAATGCGCTGAACGCGGGCGACGGGTCGCCCTTCCTGCCGCCGCACGTTCTGCTCGACCGCACCGTGACCGACGCCGCGGGACAGGCCCAAAGCCTGCGGATCGGCGTGACCGGTGTGGCGCCGCCGCAGCTGGCGCAATGGGGCCACGCGCAGCTGGCCGGCCGGATCGAGGTGGCACCGATGGTGCCTGCCGCAGCCGCCGCCGCCCGCGCCCTGCGCGAAGCGGGGGCCGACATCGTTGTCGTCCTCGCCCACAGCGGCCTCGGCCCCGCCAATGCCGACCCCTGGGCCGAGAACGCCGGCCGCGCCATCGCCCGGCTCCCGGGCGTGGACGCGGTGGTCGCCGGCCACACCCACTGCACCTTCCCGCCCGGCGGCGGCGCCGCGCCCGAACCGGGTGCCGCGGCCCTCGTCCAGCCAGGCGCCAACGGCTCGCATCTGGGCCAGATCGACCTGGTGCTGCACCGCCCCCCCGCGGGGTCCGGGCACTGGGCCGTCGCCCGCGCGACAAGCCGCGTGGTCGCCACCATCGACGCCGCGCCCGAGGCGAAACGCAGCCTCCGCCGCCATCTGCGCAACGTGCCGGTCTTCCGCGATCAGCTTGCCCGTGGCCACCGGCTGACCCGCAGCTACGCCGCCCGCGTCATCGGGCGCAGCGCCGTCCCGCTGGAGACCTACTTCAGCCTCTGCGCTCCCTGTGCCGCCACCCAGCTCATCGCGGATGCGCAGCGCGCGGCGGTCGCGCCGATCGTCGCCCGCGACCCCGCGCTGGCCGATCTGCCGCTCCTGTCCTGCACCACGCCCTTCAAGGCGGGCGGGCACGGCGGGCCGGCCTATTACACCGACATCCCGGCCGGTGCCCTGCTGCTGCGCCACGCCGCCGATCTCTACATCTACACCAACGGGCTCACGCTTCTGCGGGCGAGCGGGCGACAGGTCCGCGATTGGCTGGAGCGCAGCGCCACGGCCTTCCACCGGATCGATCCCGGCGCGCCGGGGCCGCAGCCGCTGATCGACCACGCCTTCGCCAGCTACAATTTCGACCGGATGGACGGGCTGTTCTACGACATCGACGTCAGCCGCCCCGCCCGCACCAATGCCGAGGGGCGTGTTCTGCACGACGGTCCCGGCCGCATCCGCAACCTGCGTCGCCCCGATGGCAGGCCGGTGGCCGACACCGACAGCTTTCTCGTCGTGACCAACGGCTACCGCGCCGCCGGGGGCGGCCACTACCCGGCCGCCGCCTCGTGCGAGGTGGTGTACGAGACGGCCGATCCGGTCCGCGACCGCCTTGTCGAGTACATCACCACGCGTCGCGGCCCGATCGCGCCCGACATCGTGCCCGGCTGGTCCCTGACGCCGCTCGGCGGGGTCGAGGTGATCTATGAAACCGGCCCGGGGGCCACCGAGCATCTTGCGCGAGCAAGGGCGCTTGGACTCAGCCAACAGGGGAATGCCACCAGCGGTTTCGCGCGCTTCATGATGAAGATCTGAGCGAAAAACCCCAAGCCGCATAAAAAACTGGCATTGCCTGCGGCAATGAGACAGTCTCGGGCCGTCGGCACCGCCGCCACGGCATCGGTCTGTTGACCTGCGGTCGGCGCCCCGATGATGTGACGACGCCTCAAGACGAACGTGCTGCCAAGCCGAAGGAGAGACCGCTTGTTCACCCGTGCCATCCCCACCCTAGCTGCCGCCCTGATCGCCGCGACCCCGCTCGCTGCGCAGGACATGGACATCAACTTCGCCCTCGACTGGCGGTTTGAAGGGCCTGCCGCGCCCTACTTCCTCGCCATCGACAACGGCCATTTCGCGGCCGAGGGCCTGTCGGTCGAAATCGCCGCCGGACAGGGCTCGCTCGATGCCATTCCCAAGGTCGCCTCGGGCGCCTTCCCGCTGGGCTTCGCCGACATCAACAGCCTCGTGC
>CAZVQL010000006.1:24501-31948 GCA_964629305.1 uncultured Roseicyclus sp. | reverse complement strand
TCGGGCACGAAGAGGATGCCGTCGCGGAAGTCGTTGCCGACGATGGTCATGCCGCCGACAAGCGCCTTGGTGAGGATGTCGTAAGGGGTCCAGCCGCGCTCGAGCAGGATGTTCACGCCCTCTTCGATCTCTTCCTTGAGACCGTCGTAGAGGTCGTCGAACATCTGGCTGACAAGCTCGTCGTCGTCGAGCTCGGAAAGGATGATGTCTTCTTCATCCGACATGGGCGCGTCTCCTGTCTTCTGGCCCCGCGCGATGCGCGTCAGGGTTGGTTGGTAGTGGAATTCCGTCTCGGCGAATGCCGAATTGCGACTTGGCACGCGCGCGGGGCGACCCGGGCTTGCCGATGTTCTCTATCCGTTCTAGTTTTCGAGTATGCCGCTGCCGATCCAAGCCCCGTTTTCGGCCCGCGCCCGCGGGCGCGCCGCCGCCACGAACGACGCCGGGCGGTTCGAGCGCTATGCGCGGGTGGCCGAGCCGGATGGCTGGGACCGGGACGAGGATCTGCCGCCCTTGCGCACCGAGGTGACCGAGGAACGGCCGAGGCGCGTGATCACGCGCAACACGTCGCCCGACATCAGTTTCGACCGCTCGATCAATCCCTACCGGGGCTGTGAGCATGGCTGCATCTACTGCTTCGCGCGGCCCAGCCACGCGTATCTCGGCCTGTCGCCCGGCCTTGATTTCGAGACCCGGCTGGTGGCCCGCCCCGAGGCGCCGCGCGTGCTGGAGGCGGAGCTGCGCCGCCGCGGCTATGTGCCTGATACCATTGCGATCGGCACCAACACCGACCCCTACCAGCCGATCGAGCGGGACCGCCGGATCATGCGCGGGCTGCTGGAGGTCTTGCAGGGGTTTCGCCACCCGGTGGGCGTGGTGACGAAGGGCAGCCTCGTGACGCGCGATGCCGATATCCTGGGCGAGATGGGGCAGGCGGGGCTGGCGCGGGTGGGGATCTCGATCACCACGCTCGATGCCGCACTGAGCCGGAAGATGGAGCCGCGCTGCCCCGGGCCCGCACGCCGGTTGCAGATGATCGAGGCGCTGGCCCGCGCGGGCTGCCCGGTGCGGGTGATGGTCTCGCCGATCGTGCCGGGGCTGACGGATCACGAGCTTGAAGGCATCCTCGCTGCCGCCCGCGATGCGGGGGCGGTCGCGGCCTCGACCATCCCGCTGCGCTTGCCGCGCGAGGTGGCGGGGCTGTGGCAGGCTTGGCTGGCCGAACATTACCCCGACCGGCAGGGTCGCGTGATGACCAAGATCCGCGACATGCACGGGGGGCACGACTACGACCCCGAGTGGGGCAAGCGGATGCGCGGCGAGGGGCTGTGGGCGGACCTGATCCGGCAGCGGTTTCACCGCGCGGTCCGGGCGCTTGGGATGGTGGAGCGCATGCCGCCCCTGCGGACGGACCTGTTTGCGCCGCCGCTGCGGACGGGGGATCAGTTGAGCTTGTTCTAGGGCGTTGCCTGTCGCTAGGCTTGTCTCGGTCAAGATCGAGCAGGGAATAGAATGGACTGGGACAGCCGTTTCGCTGGAAAGGACTACCTCTTCGGGCGGGCGCCCGCCGCGTTTCTGACGGCGCAGGCGCATCACATCCCGGCGGGCTCTCGTGTTCTGTCCGTCGCCGATGGAGAGGGGCGCAACGCCGTGCACCTTGCGGGGCTCGGTCATGACGTGACCGCCTTCGATCTCAGCCCCAATGCCGTGGCCAAGGCCCGCGCGCTGGCCGCCGAGACAGGCGTCGAGGTGGCATTCCACGTTTCGACGCTGGAGGGCTGGGACTGGTCCGCGCCGGTCGATGCGCTGGTGGCGGTCTTCATCCAGTTCCTGCCGCCCGCCAGCCGCGCGGCGGCTTTCGCGCGTTTCGACGAAGCCATCCGGCCCGGTGGCCTTCTGCTTCTGCACGGCTACGCGCCGCGGCAGGTCGAGTATGGCACCGGAGGGCCGGGCGTGCGGGAGCACATGTACACAGAGGCGATGCTGGCCGAGGCCTTTACGGACTGGGAGGTCCTTCACAGCGCCGATTACGACGCCGAGATCCACGAGGGGACGGGCCACTCGGGCCGGTCCGCGCTGGTTGATTTCATTGCGCGAAAGCCGGGTCATTAGCCCCGGGCGCGGCGCCGGCTGGTGCGCTCGCGCTTCGGTCCCTTGTCGTCGGTGCCGTCCGAGCCCGAGGAGAAGCCGCCGAGAACCTCGGCGATCTGCTCGAGCGTCGGGGCCTCGCCGCGCGGCGTCTCTTCCAGCGCCTTGCGCATGGCGCGCAGGTGCTCGGGCGTGGTGCCGCAACAGCCGCCGATGATCGTGGCGCCCGCATCGCGCGCCATCACCGCGTAGCGGCCCATCAGCTCGGGCGTGCCGTCGTAGTGGATGTGGCCGTCGTGATACTTGGGGATACCCGCGTTGCCCTTGGCGATCACGGGCCGTTCCGAGCCCGCGGCGCGGAAACCCAGGACGGTGCGCAGAAGGTCGGACGCGCCCACGCCGCAATTGGCCCCGTAGGCCAGCGGCGCGTGATCCAGTTTCTCGACCATCTCGGCCATCCCGGCCGAGGTCAGGCCCATCATCGTGCGGCCCGCGGTGTCGAAGCTCATCGTGCCGCACCAGTCCATGCCGGCCATTGCGCAAGCCTGGGCGGCGGCCGCGTATTCCTCGGGCGCGCTGATCGTCTCGACCCAGAGCACATCCGCGCCGCCGTCGCGCAGGCCCTCGGCCTGTTCGTGGAACATCTCGACCGCGGCCTCGTGGGTGAGGGGGCCCATCGGCGCCATGATCTCGCCCGTGGGGCCCATCGAGCCCGCGACGATGACCTTTCGGCCGGCCGCATCGGCCACGTCGCGGCCGATCTCGGCGGCGCGCTTGTTCAGTTCGTAGGCACGGTCCTGCGCGTCATGCAGCTTGAGCCGCGCGCGGGTGCCGCCGAAGGAATTGGTGAGGAAGATGTCCGAGCCCGCGTCGACCGCCCCCTTGTAGAGCGCGGCGATCCGGTCGGGGTGATCGACGTTCCACAGCTCGGGCGCGTCGCCCGACTGCAGCCCCATGTTGAAGAGCGTCGTGCCGGTCGCGCCATCGGCCATCAGCCAGTCGCGGGTCTGCAAAAGCTCGGCAAGGGCGTTGGGCATCGAATTCTCCGTCAGGTAGGGGCGCGCCCGGCCCACTTGGCGGTTTCACCGCATATGAGCAAGGCGCAAATTTCGCATGAAGATCATGAGCGGCGCTCAAGTGCTGCAACGCGAAACGGCCCCGCCTTGGGGCAGGGCCGTTCACCGCGCGGGGCGCGCGCGGTTCAGTCTTCGGCGATCAGCTGGGCCTTGGCCACGGCCAGAAGCTCGTCATATTTCTTGCGCACCTCGGCCTCGGCCACCCGGTCGCCCAGGTCGCCCATGACCTTGCGCATCACGTCTTCGTGGCCGGCTTCCTCGAAATCGGCCTTTACGACCTCTTTCGCGTAGGTGTCGGCCTCGTCGCCCGACTTGCCGAGGATCTCGGCCACCCAGAGGCCCATCAGCTTGTTGCGCCGTGCCTCGGCGCGGAACTGCATCTCCTGGTCGTGGGCATACTTGTTCTCGAACGCGTTCTCGCGGTCGTCGAAGGTGGTCATCGGGCTCTCCATCTTCCTATAGGCCTGTCGCGCAGCAGTTTACGGCCCCGGGACGACCGGCTGCAAGCGCCGATGCCCCCGCTCGCTTGCGACACAGCGCGCTTTGCCCTATAGCCCGCCGCAGGTTAAGGGCGTGTGACCATACACCGCCCGCAAGAGCACATCCGGGAACACAGCATGGCACGCCGCAAGAAGGTCTACGAGGGCAAGGCCAAGATCCTCTATGAGGGTCCAGAGCCGGGCACGCTGGTGCAGTATTTCAAGGACGACGCCACCGCCTTCAACGCCGAGAAGCGCGCCACCGTCGAGGGCAAGGGCGTGCTGAACAACCGCCTGTCCGAGTTCTTCATGACCGGCCTGAACTCGGTCGGCGTGCCGACGCATTTCATCCGCCGCCTCAACATGCGCGAGCAGTTGATACGCGCGGTCGAGATCATCCCGCTGGAAGTGGTCGTGCGCAATGTCGCCGCCGGTTCCATCTCGAAGCGCCTGGGCATCGAGGAGGGAACGGCCCTGCCGCGGCCCATCGTCGAGTTCTATTTCAAGAACGACGAGCTGGGCGATCCGCTGGTCAGCGAAGAGCATATCATCGCCTTCGGCTGGGCCGCGCAGCAGGACCTGGACGACATGGTCTCGCTCGCGCTGCGGGTGAACGATTTCCTGTCGGGCCTGATGCTGGGCGTCGGCATCAAGCTGGTGGATTTCAAGATCGAGATCGGTCGGATCTGGGATGGCGACTACATGCGCTTGATCGTGGCTGACGAGATCAGCCCGGACAGCTGCCGCCTGTGGGATATCGAGACCGGCCAGAAGCTCGACAAGGACGTGTTCCGCCGCGACCTGGGCAACCTGGCCGATGCCTATACCGAGGTCGCGCGCCGCCTGGGCGTGATGCCGCAGCGCGAGACGGGCACGACGAAGCCGACGCTGATCAACTGATGCAGCACCCGGTGTAGGCCGGGTCATGCGTATTTTTGGAAAGATGAAGGGAAGAGGCGCGATGAAGGCCACCGTGACCGTGATGCTGAAGCAGGGCGTGCTCGACCCGCAGGGCGAGGCGGTGAAATCGGCGCTGGGCGCGCTGGGGTTTTCGGGTGTGAACGGCGTGCGGCAGGGCAAGGTGATCGAGCTGGACCTGGCTGACGGCACGACCGAGGCCGACGTGACCGCGATGTGCGAGAAGCTGCTCGCGAACACCGTCATCGAAAGCTACCGGGTGGAGATGCAGCCGTGAAGGCCGCGGTTCTCGTCTTTCCGGGCTCCAACTGCGACCGCGACCTTGCCGTGGCCTTTCGCGCGGCGGGTTTCACGGTCGACATGGTCTGGCACAAGGATGCCGACCTGCCCTCGGGCACCGACATCGTTGGCGTTCCGGGCGGCTTTTCCTACGGCGATTACCTGCGCTGCGGTGCCATCGCGGCGCAATCGCCAATCATGCGCGCGGTGGCGCGTCATGCCGAGGCGGGCGGCCACGTGCTGGGCATCTGCAACGGCTTCCAGGTGCTTTGCGAGACGCGGCTTCTGCCCGGCGCGCTGATGCGCAACGCGGGGCTGAAGTTCGTCTGCCGGATGCAGGCGCTTCGGGTCGAAACGACGGACAGCGCCTTTACCGCCGGCTACGCCGCGGGGCAGGAGATCACCGTGCCCATCGCCCATCACGACGGCAATTACGTGGCCGACCCCGAGACGCTCGCGATGTTGCGCGCCGAGGACCGTGTCGCGTTCCGCTATGTGGGCAATCCCAACGGAGCGATGGACGACATCGCGGGCATCCTCAGCGCGAACCGCCGGGTTCTGGGGCTGATGCCGCACCCCGAGCGGGTTGTGGACGCGGCACAGGGCGGCACCGACGGTGCGCCGATGTTCCGCGCCCTCGCGGAGGCCCTTGTCGCGGCCTGACGCCCGTGCCGCCTTGAGCGGAACGGCGCGCGCGCCTACCATGGCCATCATGAGCCTGATCGACAGCCAGAGTGTGCCGGACCCGGCGCAGCGCCGCCGCACGTGGGTGCTGCGTGGGCTTCTGGTCGTCTTCGTCGTCGCGGCCATCGCCGCGATCTGGGTCTCGAACACCTGGCTCACGCAGCGCTTCACGGAAACCACCCGCAACCGTGCCGAGATCCGGCTGGCGATCTATTCGGGGACCGTGCAATCCGAATTGCAGCGCCATTCGGTCGTGCCGCTTTTGCTGAGCCGCGACCCGGTGCTGATCCGGTCGCTGGAACAAAACAGCTTTACCGATACCTCGCAGCGCCTGATTTCCTACGTGGACGAGATCGGCGCGGCTTCGCTCGTGCTGCTGGACCGCGAGGGGCGGATCGTGGCCGCGACCGACCGGCAGCGGTTGGGGCAGCTGCGCAATTCGGACCCTTTCTTCGTCCAGGCGACGCGGTCGCCCGACACGGTTTTCACCTCGAACGAGCCAGAAACGGGGCGCTATGATTTCACCTTTTCGCGCGCTGTGCGCGGGACCGAGAACCGGCTTCTGGGGGTGATCCTGGTCGAGGTGGACCTGGCGCGGATCATCGACCGTTGGCGCGGCACGACCGAGGCGGTGTTCCTGACCAACAGCCAGGGCGAGATCATCCTGTCGACCGAGCCGCGCTGGCGCGGCCGGACCGAGGCGGAGGCGCTGGCGCTGCAGGCGCCGCAAAGCGCGATCCAGCGTGCGCTCGAGGCGACGGGCGAGTTCGCCTTTGGCGACCGGCGGCCGGATTTCTTCGGCTCGGACACGATCCGTCTGGAAAGCCGCATCCCGTTCCGCGGCTGGCGCATCGTCAGCTATACCGCCTACACCTCGGTGCGGGAGCGGGTGAACGCGGTTCTCGCGCTCGAGATCATGGGATTCGCGCTGCTTCTGGCGGGCGGCTTCTACGTTCTGAGCCGCCGCGCCCGGTTGCAGTCGGTCCGGCTGGCCCGCGAGTCGGCAGAGCTTCGCCGGTTGAACGCGCGGCTGCAGCGGGAAATCGCCGAACGTCAGAAGGTCGAGCGGACCCTGGAAGAGGCCGAGCAAAGCCTTGCTCAGAGCCAGAAACTGGCCGCGCTGGGCGAGATGTCGGCGGCCGTCAGCCACGAATTGAACCAGCCGCTTGCGGCGATGAAGACCTATCTTGCCGGCGCGCGTCTGCTGTTGCAGCGCAAGCGGGTGGAAGAGGCGGCCTCGAGCTTTCAGCGGATCGACGACCTGATCGAGCGGATGGGCGCGATCACGCGGCAACTGAAATCCTATGCGAGAAAGGGCGGCGAGGCGTTCGAACCCGTGGATCTGCGTGACGCGCTGAAGGGCGCGATGACGATGATGGAGCCGCAGTTGAGGACCACCAAGGTCGAGATCACCCAAAGCCTGCCGCGCCGCCCGGTGATGGTGATGGCCGACCGGCTGCGCCTCGAGCAGGTGGTGATCAACCTTTTGCGCAACGCGCTGGATGCGATGAAGGATGCCGACAAGCGCGAGCTGGACCTGCTGATCGCCGAGGGCGACGAGGCGGTGCTGAGCGTGCGTGACAGCGGCAAGGGGATTGACGATCTCGACGCCTTGTTCGAGCCATTCTACACGACGAAGAAGCCCGGCGAGGGGGTGGGCCTTGGCCTTGCAATCTCTTCGGGGATCGTTTCGGACCTGGGCGGGCGGCTTACCGCGCGCAACGGCGAGGACGGCGGCGCCGTTTTCGAGATCCGCTTGCCGCTGATCGGCGAGGACGGGGCGAAGGCGGCGGAATGACAAGAAAGGACGCGGGCCGATGAAAATCGCCATCGTGGATGACGAGCAGGACATGCGGCAGTCGATCAGCCAGTGGCTGGCGCTGTCGGGCTTCGAGACGGAGACTTACGCCTCCGCCGAGGATG
>CAZVQL010000006.1:19400-24426 GCA_964629305.1 uncultured Roseicyclus sp. | reverse complement strand
CAGCAGCGGCGCCTGACGCTCGACAACCGGGCGCTGCGGCGCGAGTTGTCGGACGGTACGGTCCTGATGCGCAAGCTGATCGGCTCGAGCCCCGTGATGGAGCGGCTGCGAGAGGATATCCTCGACCTCGGCCAGGCCGATGGTCACGTGCTGATCGTGGGCGAGACGGGCACCGGCAAGACGCTGGTGGCGCATGCGCTGCACGCGGTGGGGCCGCGCGCGGGCAAAAGCTTTGTCGCGCTCTCCTGCGCGGCCCATGACGAGGAAACGCTGGCGGCCAAGCTCTTTGGCCCGGTGGGCGAGGATCAGGACAAGCCGCTGGTCGAGCAGGCGCGCGGCGGCACCTTGGTGCTCGAGGATATCGAGAGCCTTCCGGGCCCGCTCCAGGCGCGGCTTTTGACGGTGATCAACGAGCAGGGGACGCCGGCGGAAACCCGGATCGTCGCGATCTGCAACGCGCCCGAGCCCGAGACCTGCGAGGCGTCGCTGAGGCCCGACCTGTTCTACCGGCTGGCCGCGATGCGCATCGACCTGCCGCCCTTGCGCCAGCGGGGCGAGGATATCCTGACGCTCTTCACCCGTTTCGGCGAGCAGTTCGCCGAGGAATACGGCACCGAAAGCCCGCAAGTGACCGCGCAGGAGGCCGCCCAGCTTCTGCAGGCGCCCTGGCCTGGCAACGTACGACAGTTGATCAACATCGCCGAGCGCGCGATCTTGCAGCAGCGGCGTGGGTCGGGGTCCATCGCTTCGCTTCTGATGGCCGACAATGCCGAAATCGCGCCTCAGGCGATCGGCGAGGGCAAGCCGCTCAAGGAATATGTCGAGGCCTTCGAGCGGATGCTGATCGACAACACCATGCGGCGGCACCGCGGGTCCATCGCGAATGTGATGGATGAATTGTGCCTTCCGCGCCGGACGTTGAACGAGAAAATGGCGAAATACGGGTTGAGCCGCTCGGATTACCTCTGACCCGCTCGCCTTCTGCACGAATTGCCATTGCCATTGCGCACAACCGGCCCTTAATGTGACGGAACTGGCCACTGCGCCAGCCAACCAGTTTCTCTGCATCTCCGCTCCGCGCCTGAAAAACCGCGCGACAGGGATCGCAGGTCACTCGGGCCGACGGCGCGTTTCGCGCCCGGGCCCACCCGAAACCGTCCCGATCCGGGGCAGAATGGGCCGACCGGCATGCCCGGCGCGGCCGGAGACAGACGCGATGCAGCGCAGGGGCGCAAACATGGTGAGACGGGCAGGGGCCAGACCTCTGCCTGCTGCCACGCCCCGTGGCACCGCGCCAAACACACAACGCGACATGACACTTCCCGTCCGATGCGGTGCGCCGCCCGGGCAAGGGCCTGTCCTGTCGCGGGCAAGGACATCATGGCAAAGAAGATGCTCATCGATGCCACCCATCCCGAGGAAACCCGGGTTGTCGTGGCAGACGGAAACAAGGTCGAGGAATTCGATTTCGAGTCGCTGAACAAGCGGCAACTGGCAGGCAACATCTATCTGGCGAAGGTCACGCGGGTCGAACCCTCGCTTCAGGCCGCCTTTGTCGATTACGGCGGCAATCGCCACGGCTTCCTCGCCTTTTCCGAAATCCACCCCGATTACTACCAGATCCCCGTTGCGGATCGCGAAGCGTTGCTCGCCGAGGAACGCGAATACGCGGAACAGCAGGCCGCCGAGGCCGAGGCCGAGGATCAGAAGCCCAAGCGCTCGCGCCGGTCGCGCCGCCGCAAGACAACCGACAACCGGGCCGAGTCCGCGTCGAACGACGCCGTGACACGCGGCGAGGTGTCCACGCCCTCGGGCATGGATGTCGTCGACCTGGACGAGGACGGTTCGGACGAGGCCGCGGACGCCACCGAAACGAACGAGGCCGATGCCTCGGTCGAAGGGCTGTCGCCGATGGAAACCGTGGCCGAGACCCCGGTCGAGGAACCCGCGGACAGCGATGACGCCGACAGCGACGACGGGGACGATGACGGCGACGAGGCCGAGGGCGGCCCGACCGCCGAGACGGTCGCCGATGACGACACCGAGGAAGACATCCGCCCGGCCCGCAAGCCGCGGCCGCGGAAGTACAAGATCCAGGAGGTCGTGAAGGTCCGCCAGATCATGCTGGTGCAGGTCGTCAAGGAAGAGCGCGGCAACAAGGGTGCGGCGCTGACCACCTATCTCAGCCTCGCGGGCCGGTATTGCGTCCTCATGCCCAACACAGCGCGCGGTGGCGGCATCAGCCGCAAGATCACCAATGCCGCGGATCGCAAGAAGCTGAAGGAAATCGCGCAGGAGATCGAGGTGCCGCAGGGTGCCGGCCTGATCATCCGCACCGCGGGCAGCCAGCGCACCAAGGCCGAGATCAAGCGCGACTACGAATACCTGCAACGCCAGTGGGAGCAGATCCGCGAGCTGACGCTGAAGTCGATCGCGCCCGCCCCGATCTACGAAGAGGGCAACCTGATCCACCGCGCGATCCGCGACCTCTACAATCGCGATATCGACGAGGTGATCGTCGAGGGCGAGGCCGGCTATCGGCAGGCCAAGGACTTCATGAAGATGATCATGCCGTCCCACGCCAAGAACGTGAAGAACTACACCGATCCCACGCCCTTGTTCGCCAAGCACAAGGTCGAGGGGTACCTCGCCGACATGTTCAACCCGACCGTTCAGCTGAAGTCGGGCGGCTACATCGTCATCGGCATCACCGAGGCGTTGGTGGCGATCGACGTGAACTCTGGCCGGGCCACCAAGGAAGGCTCGATCGAGGAAACGGCGCTCAAGACCAACCTCGAGGCCGCCGAGGAAGTGGCCCGCCAGCTGCGCCTGCGCGACCTGGCCGGTCTGATTGTCATCGACTTCATCGACATGGACGAGCGTCGCAACAACGCCGCCGTCGAGAAGAAGCTGAAGGACAAGCTGAAGACCGACCGCGCGCGCATCCAGGTCGGCCGCATCTCGGCCTTCGGCCTGCTCGAGATGTCGCGCCAGCGCCTGCGCCCCGGCATGCTCGAAGCGACGACGCAGCCCTGCAAGGCGTGCCACGGCACGGGCCTGATCCGCTCGGACGACAGCCTTGCGCTGTCGATCCTGCGCCAGCTCGAGGAAGAGGGGCCCAAGCGTCGCGCCAAGGAAGTGACGGTCACGGCACCCGTGGGCATCGTGAACTACCTGATGAACGAGAAGCGCGACTACCTCGCCGCGATCGAGGCGCGCTATGGCCTGTCGATCCGGATCGAGGCGGATGCGATGCTGGTCGCGCCCGACTACAAGATCGATCGCTCCAAGGTCGCGACGCGCCGCATCGTGGCGGCAGCCCCCATCGTCTCGATGGATGCCACGCTGATGGATGACATCGAGGAAGAAGAGACGATCGAGGAGGCCGAGGTCGTCGAAACTCCAGAGCCGCCGCGCCGCCCCGAGGCCGAGGGCGACGACGACCAACCCAAGAAGAAGCGCCGCCGCCGCCGTGGCGGGCGTGGGCGTCGCAAGCGGTCGGACGAGGGGCAGGATCAGGATGATCGCTCCGAGGACCAGGACGACGCGGACGACGCTGCCGAGGAGGCAACGCCCGACGCCGAGCCGGTCGCAGCCGAGCCCGCCCCCGAAGCTCCCGCTGCCCCAGAGCAAGAGGTAGCGCCCGAGCCCGAGGAGAAGCCCAAGCGCAAACGCGCGACGCGCAGCCGGAAGAAACCCGTGGACGAGGCACCCGTCGCAGAAGAGGCCCCAGCGGTCGAAGCCGAGGCGCCCTCGGAAGTGGCCGCGCCGGAACCTGAGCCCGAGCCTGCGCCGGAACCCGAGCCTGCGCCGCAACCCGTGGCTGAGTCCCCTCAATCCGCGCCCGAGCCGGAGCCTGAGCCAGAGCCGGAACCGGCGATGGAACCCGCCACCGCGGATGCGGCGCCGAAGCCCAAGCGGCGCGGCTGGTGGTCCAAGGGCTGAGCGGCAGCATCAGACACGAAAAAAGGGCGCCCCAGCGGGCGCCCTTTTCCATTTCGCCTGAGGTATTTATTGCGCGGTGTCGCGCAGCATCGAAACGATCTCGAGCATTCCGTCGAGCGGCACGTAGCCCCGCACCATCTGGTCGCCGAAGACGAAGCTGGGCGTCCCCGAGATCTGCAACCGCTGCGCCAGCGCGTGGTTGTACTCGATCGTCTGCTGCACCAGCGGGTCGTCGAGCGAGGCGACAATCGCTGCGCTGTCGAGGCCCAGGTCCTCGGCCATGGCCATGAGCGCGGGCTGGGTCACATCGCCCCGCATCTCCATCAGCGCGTGGTGGATCGCCTCGTAACCTTCGTCGCCCAAAGCGATGCGGGTCGCGATGGCGAAGCGCGAGGCGAGAACGGATTGCTCACCAAGGATCGGAAACTCTTTCACGACAAGGCGAATGTTGCCGTCGAACTCCAGCAGGTCCATGACCTCGGGGTGCGCGCGGCGGCAGAAGCTGCACCGGTAATCCATGAACTCGACCACGGTGATGTCGCCCTCGGGGTTGCCGAGGATCACGTCATAGGCCGACGAGAACAGCGCATCGGCATTGGCGGCCACGGCCATCACGTCGCGTTCGACCTCGGCCTCGGCTTGGCGCTGTTCGAGGACGGCGATGGCCTCCATCAGCACTTCGGGGTTGTCCAGCAGGTAGCTGCGCACCTCGGCGCGGAAGGCGTCGCGCTCGGCGTCGCTCAGGTTGTCGAGGTCGGTCGCCGCGGCGGGCAGGGCGAGGACGGCGGTCAGCGCGAGGGCGGAAAGGTTTTTCAACACGGCGGTCGCTCTTTCGTTACAAGATCGGCCCTGACTAGCATATCCGCGCGCGCTTGCCAGCACCGACCCCTCTCACAGGAGCGTGACCGTTGACGCGGGAGGGTGGGGCTGGTTCAAGGCGGGCAACCAGTCATCGGAGGGTCCCATGCGCGTCTCGCGCCGCAGCGCCGTCGATCCGTTCATCGTCATGGACGTCATGGAGGCCGCCCGCGCCGCCGAAGAGGCCGGGCGCCACATCATCCACATGGAGGTCGGCCAGCCC
>CAZVQL010000006.1:0-19390 GCA_964629305.1 uncultured Roseicyclus sp. | reverse complement strand
ACAGGTGCCCCCGCAGCGGCGCGGCGCAGGCTGGCCGAGGAGATGGAGAAGGGGCCGCTGGGCTATACCGTGGCGCTCGGTCGCCCCGACCTGCGCGCGGCCATCGCGGCGCTTTACGGCGAATGGTACGATGTCGATCTCGATCCGGGCCGGGTGATCCTGACCTCGGGGGCGTCGGGCGGGTTTATCCTTGCGTTTTCGGCGCTTTACGACGCTGGCGACCGTGTGGGGCTGGGCGAGCCCTGTTACCCGTCCTACCGCCAGATCCTGACAGCGATGAGCCTGGAGCCCGTCGCGCTGAGGACCGAGTTGGAGACGCGTTACCAGCCCGTGCCCGCGCAGCTGACCGCCGATCTGGCCGGGCTGATCGTGGCAAGCCCCGCCAACCCGACCGGGACGATGCTTGGCAAGCCCGAGTTGCAGGCGCTGGCGGATGCATCAACGTCGCTCGATATCGCACTGATTTCGGACGAGATTTATCACGGCCTGCAATACGAGGGCCGCGCGGTCAGCGCGCTGGAAGTCACAGATGATGTCTATGTCATCAACTCCTTTTCCAAGTATTTCTCGATGACCGGCTGGCGGCTTGGCTGGATGGTCGTGCCGGAGGGTCATGTCCGCGTGGTAGAGCGTCTGGCGCAGAACATGTTCATCTGTCCCAGCCATGCCAGCCAGATCGCGGCCCTTGGCGCGTTGAGCCCTGAAGGCCGTGCTGAACTGGATGAACATCGCGTCGTATACGCGCGGAATCGCGATATTTTGCTGGATGGCCTCTCCAAGGCAGGCTTGACCGGAACCGCCCCCGCGGATGGGGCGTTCTACGTCTATGTCGACGTGTCGCATCTGACCGGCGACAGCCTCGCGCTGTCTTCGCGCATCCTGGACGAGGCGGGCGTCGCGGTGACGCCCGGCCTTGATTTCGACAAGGCTCGGGGGGCGGGGTTCCTGCGGCTGTCCTACGCGCGGTCGACCCCTGAGATCGAAGAGGGCGTGGCCCGGCTGACGCGGTTCTTCGGCGGTTTTTCGTAGGCGGATGCCGCAGCCCCTTGGGCGATGCGCGCGGCTCTGGTAGCGTATGCTCAACAACGACCCAGACCGGGAAAAGCCCGTGCAGAGAGCAGTCTTCACCAGTTTGCTGGCAAGCCTTTGTGTTTGCCTTCTTGCCCTGTCAGCCACCGCGCAGGGGTTTGGCGCGCTTGCCCGCCTGTTGCCCGAGGAAAGCCGGATCGAGGCTGACGGCAATGGCCTGAGCGTCATCCTCGGCCTGAGCCAGGCCGTTCCCTTCCGGGTGTTCACGCTGGCCGATCCGGCTCGTGTGGTGATGGATTTCCGCGAGGTGGCCTTTGGCGGATGGGCCGACGCGCAGGAGGTTCCGGCTGGCCTGTCCGGGATCGCCGCGGGCCCCGCGCGCGAGGCGGGCTGGACGCGGCTGGTCCTGACACTCGACACACCGCTTGCGCCCGAGACGGCGGCGATGACGACCGACCCCGAGACGGGTCGCGCAGCGGTCTTGCTGACGCTCGCCCCGGTCGACGAGGCCACGTTCCGTGCCGGAACCACGGAACCGCCCGAGGCCGCGGGGCCTGACGCGACCGTGGCCGAGGCGCGCAATGGCGCTGGGGATGGGCGGTTGGTGATCATGCTCGACCCCGGGCATGGCGGCGTCGACCCGGGTGCCGTGCGCGGCGATCACACCGAGGCCGACCTGGTTCTGACCTTCGCGCGCGAATTGCGCGATGCGCTGCGCCGCACGGGCCGTGTCGAGGTGGTGCTGACCCGAGACAGCGACCTTTTCGTGCCGTTGCCGACCCGCGTCACGCTGGCGCGTGCGGCGGGGGCCGACCTGTTCATTTCGCTGCACGCCGACGCGCTGGCCGAGGGTGTGGCGCGGGGCGCAACCGTCTACACCTTGTCCGAAACCGCCTCGGACGCGGCCGCCGAGGCCCTGGCCGAGCAGCACGACCGCGCCGACCTGTTGCAGGGCATCGACCTGCATGGCGCCGATGACGTGGTGGCGGGGGTGCTGATGGACCTCGCCCGGCTGGAAACCGCGCCGCGCAGCATCGCGCTGGCCGATGCGTTGGTGGACGAGATGGCGGGGGCCGACTTGCGGCTTCATTCCCGACCGCATGGCGAGGCCGGGTTCACCGTGCTGCGCGCGGCCGATATCCCCTCGATCCTGCTGGAAATCGGTTTCATGTCGGACGAGCGCGACCTCGAGAACATCCTCGACGCGGAGTGGCGTGCCCGGATGCAGGCGGCGCTGGTCGAGGGCATTCTCGCCTGGGCCGATGCCGATGCGGCTCGCATGGCGCTGGCGCGGCAGTAGGGGGCAAAAACCCCCTTTCGCGGCTTGCCCGAGATGGCCGGGCGCGGCGCACGGAATGGTGAGAACTCATGGGGCGGAAAGTTGCCCATGACATTTGATCGACAGGGGCAGGACGGGTATATGCTGCGCAACAGGTACGGGCGGCTTTCATGATCCGATTCACCATTGGCTTTTTCGGCGCGATCTTTACCGCCGTGACACTCGGCATCATCGCCGTGGCCATTGCCGTGGGCGGCATCCTGTTCATGTATTCCCGCGACCTGCCGGATCACGAGGCGTTGGCGAATTACACGCCGCCCACGATCAGCCGGATCTATTCCCGCGAGGGGATGATCGTGGATGAATTCGCGACCGAACGGCGCCTGTTTGTCCCGGCCGAGGAAATCCCCGATCTTGTCAGCCAGGCCTTTGTCAGTGCGGAAGACCGCAATTTCTACGAGCATGGCGGTTACGACCCCCGCGCCATCGCGGCGGCCTTTGTCGAGGCGGTGCGAAGCCGGGGCCGCGACGTGCGCGGGGCCTCGACCATCACGCAGCAGGTGATGAAGAACTTCCTGCTCGACGGCTCGCGCACGATCGAGCGCAAGGTGCGCGAGATCATCCTTGCCGCGCGGATCGAAACCGCGCTGACCAAGGATCGCATCCTCGAGCTGTACTTGAACGAGATCTTCCTCGGACAGAACAGCTATGGCGTGGCCGCGGCCGCGCAGACTTATTTCAACGCGAACCTCGAAGACCTTACGCTCGAGCAGGCGGCCTACCTGGCGGCCCTGCCGCAGGCGCCGTCGAATTTCCATCCGGTCCGCGACTACGACCGGGCGATCAGCCGGCGCAACTACGTGCTGCGCGAGATGTTCGAGAACGGCTACATCTCGCGCGAGGACATGGAGCGCGCGACCGACATGCCGCTCGAAACGGTGCAGGGCGGGCATATCGAGCCGTTCCGCACCGCGCGCCCGCCGCGTAACTACTTCACCGACGAGATCCGCCGCCAGCTGTCGGCGCAATACGGCGAGGACGAGTTCTTCACCGGCGGCTATGCCGTGCGCGCCACGATGGACGAAGACCTGCAGCGCGTGGCCGAGCGGGCGCTGCGCCGCGCGCTGGAACGCTATGACCGCAACCTCGGCCTCTGGCGCGGTGCGGTCGACACCATCGACCCCGCCCGCCTGGCCGACGAGGCAAGCTGGCGCGACGCATTGGCAGAGGCCGAGATCGCCCGCGACATCGACGGCTGGTATCCCGCGGTGGTGCTGGAGGTCGGCCAAAGCGCGGCGCGCATCGGCATCGAGGGCGTGGAGGAGGACGAGGACGGCCACTTCATCCCCGCCGAGGACGTGCAATGGGCGCGCCCCGTCGACGCCGACGGCAACCGCGGAAGCCAGGCGCGCGTCGCCGGTGATCTGCTCAGCGTCGGCGACGTCGTGCATGTGCGCGCGATGACGCGCGACAACGATGGCAGTTTCCTGCGCTGGACGCTCAGGCAGGTGCCGGCGGTGCAGGGTGGGTTCATGGCGATGGACGTGAACACCGGCCGCGTGCTGGCGATGCAGGGCGGGTTCTCCTACCAGCATTCCAGCTTCAACCGCGCGACACAGGCGACGCGGCAGCCGGGCTCGTCCTTCAAGCCGTTCGTCTATGCCGCGGCCCTAGACAGCGGCTACAGCCCCAACACCATCGTCATCGACGCGCCGATCGAACTGCGCACGCCGGAAGGCATCTGGCGGCCGCAGAACGCGTCGAACCAGTTCTACGGGCCTTCCCCGCTGCGGACGGGCATCGAGCGTAGCCGAAACCTGATGACCGTGCGCCTGGCGCAGGACGTGGGCATGGAGACCGTCGCGCGCTACGCCGAGCGCTTCGGTGTCTACGACGACATGCAGCCCTTCCTCGCCAATGCGCTTGGATCGCAGGAGACGACGCTCTTCCGCATGGTCGCGGCCTACGCGATGTTCGCCAATGGCGGCGAGCGGGTCGAGCCGACGCTTGTGGACCGGATCCAGGACCGTTGGGGCAACACCGTCTATCGCCATGACCAGCGGCTTTGCCCCGATTGCGAGCTGGCCTCGCTCGAGCCGGGGCTGGCGCCCGCGATCGTGTCGAACCGCGAGCGGGTGATGGACCCGATCACCGCCTACCAGCTGACCTCGATGATGCGGGGCGTGGTGGATCGCGGCACGGCCTCGGGCACGGTGAACCTGCCGGTTCCGACCGCGGGCAAGACCGGCACGACCAACGATGCGCGCGACGTGTGGTTCGTCGGCTTCACCTCGTCGATCGCGGCGGGGTGTTACATCGGCTACGACCAGCCGCAGCCGCTGGGCCGCGGGGCTTCGGGCGGGGGCATGTGCGGCCCCGTCTTCAACGAGTTCATGCAGGAGGCGATCCGCGAATACGGCGGTGGTGCCTTCGCGGTGCCCGAAGGCGGCGTGTTCTACCCGATCGACCGTTTCTCGGGCCAGCGTCTGCCGGATGGCGCGCAGGGCGACAACGTCGTCTACGAGCTGTTCCGCGAGGGCGAAGAGCCCTATTTCGGCATCCTGTCGATCATCGACGGGGGCTGGGGCATGGGCTCGGACCTGCCGCTTTACGGGCGGGGCGAGGGGGCTGATGGCGAGCTCGTCGTGGACGAAGGCCAGACCGTGACCACCTCGACCGGCGAGGACGCGCGCGTGCCCACGACCTCGGGGTTCGGCACGCTCAGTTCGGGCGGATTGTACTGATCACCATCACGCGGTGGGCAGGTTTGCCCACCCTACTTGCCGCGGGCTTGTGGCGCGCGGGCGGGCTGATATATCTCCGGGGCTGAACGACAGGAAGAGGCCGAGCCAGATGCGCGCCGAGACGCAAGCCAATATCGAGAAGATCCGGAAATCCCTGACCCTTCTGGGCCAGCGGATGGATATCGAGACCGCGCCGCACCGGCTGGAGGAGTTCAACGCCCGTGTCGAGGACCCGACGCTCTGGGATGATCCTGCGCGCGCGCAGAAGCTGATGCGTGACCGGCAGATGCTGGTCGACCGGATGGGCACCTATGACGCCATCAAGCAGGGCCTCGAGGATAATGCGGAGCTGATCGAGCTGGGCGAGATGGAAGACGATGCCGAGGTCGTCGCCGAGGCCGAGGCGGCGCTGGCCGAGCTGGTCGAGACGGCTGCCAAGAAGGAGCTGGAGGCGCTTCTCGACGGCGAGGCCGACGGCAACGACGCCTTCCTCGAGATCAACGCGGGCGCGGGCGGCACCGAGGCCTGCGACTGGGCGCAGATGCTGGCGCGGATGTATGTCCGCTGGGCCGAGAGCCGCGGATACGAGGTGGACCAGCAGGACCTGTCACCCGGCACCGAGGCCGGGATCAAGTCGGTGGTCTACCAGATCAAGGGGCTGAACGCCTATGGCTGGCTGAAGTCGGAGTCGGGCGTGCACCGGTTGGTGCGCATCTCGCCCTTCGGCAAGGGCACGCGCGAGACGAGCTTTGCGTCCGTCTGGGTCTACCCGGTGGTCGACGACAACATCGAGATCGAGGTGAACCCCTCGGAAATCCGGATCGACACCTACCGCTCCTCGGGTGCGGGCGGTCAGCACGTGAACACCACCGACTCCGCCGTTCGTATCACCCACCTGCCGACGGGCATCGTGGTGACAAGTTCCGAGAAATCGCAGCACCAGAACCGCGACATCGCGATGAAGGCGCTGAAATCGCGCCTCTACCAGATGGAGCTGGAGCGGCGCACGGCCTCGATCCAGGAGGCGCATGACAACAAGGGGGACGCGGGCTGGGGCAACCAGATCCGGTCTTACGTCCTGCAGCCCTACCAGATGGTGAAGGACCTGCGCACGGGCTACGAGACAAGCGATACGGGCGGTGTGCTGGACGGGGATCTCGACGGGGTCATGGCAAGCGTGCTGGCGATGGACGTGTCCGGCAAGAGCCGCGCGGAGGCGCGGGCCGAGGATTGAACCTCGGGCGCTGCCGCGCCCGACCGGGCGTCGCCCTTGCTCGGGCCCCTTCGGGGCCGCTCGCGCGGGCGAGGGGGCCCGGTGGCGGGGGCGGTGTCCGGGCGCTTGCGGGGTCTTGCGCGGGTGCAGGGTGCGGGAGCCTCCGGCGGGAGTTGTATTTGCCAAGATGAAGGGGAGAGGGGACGCGATGGCGGATCTGTGGCGTCTGGGGGCAACGCGGTTGAGCGGGATGATCGCGCGGCGGGAGCTCTCGCCGGTGGACCTTATGCGCGCGGTGCTGGGACGGATCGATGCCGTGAACGGGCCGGTGAACGCGGTGGTGGCACTGAGGGATCGCGAGGCGCTGATGGGCGAGGCGCGGCTGGCCGAGGCGATGCCTGCGGAGGGGCCGCTCCACGGCATCCCGATGGCGATCAAGGACCTTGTGGGGGTGAAAGGTGTGACCTCGACCTGGGGCTCGCCGATCCTGAAAGGCAATGTGCCCACTGTGGATGACGGGCTGGCGCGGCGGTTGAAGGCGGCGGGCGCGATCGTGATCGGCAAGACGAACGTGCCGGCCTTCGGCCTCGGCTCGCACACGGTGAACAGGGTCTATGGGGCCACCAAGAACCCCTATGACCTGTCGCTTAGCGCGGGCGGCTCCTCGGGCGGGGCGGCTGTGGCCCTGGCGCTGAGGATGCTGCCGGTTGCCGACGGGTCGGATATGATGGGTTCCTTGCGCAACCCTGCCGCCTGGAACAACGTCTACGGCTTTCGGCCCACGGCGGGGCTGGTGCCGGGCGAGGCGCGCGAAAGCGTGTTTCAGCACCGGTTGTCGACCGACGGACCGATGGCGCGCGATGTCGAGGACCTTGAGCGGTTGCTTGGGGTGCTCTCGGACGGCGCCTATCGCCCCGGTTCGGGCAAGGCGCCCGCGCGGCCGCGGATCGGTTGGCTGGGCGACTGGGGCGGGGCCTATCCGATGGAGGACGGCATCCTCGCGCAGGCTGAGGCGGCGCTCGCCACGATGCAGGATCTGGGTTGGGAGGTGGAGCCGGTGGCAGCACCCTATCCGGCCAAGGCGCTGTGGGAGGCCTGGGTCACATTGCGCCAGTTCGCCGTCGCGATGAACCTCGGCGTCCATTGGCGCAACGAGTATGAACAGGCGCTGCTTCCCGCGCAGGCGCGCTGGGAGGTCAGCCATGGCTTCGCCCTGAAGGGCGCACAGGTGCAATGGGCGACCGAGACGCGTGCGGCCTGGCTGGCGGCGGCGCGCGAGATGTTCGCGCGCTACGACGCGGTGGTGTTGCCCTCGACGCAGGTCTGGCCTTTCCCGGTCGAGGATCGCTGGCCCGAGACGATCGGTGGACAGGCCATGGACACCTACCACCGCTGGATGGAGGTCGTTGTGCCGGCAAGCCTCGGCGGGCTTCCGGCGCTCGGGATGCCTGCAGGCTTCGGCACCAATGGTTTGCCCGCGGGCCTCCAGCTGATCGGCGCGCCGGGGGCCGACGCGACAATCCTGGCACTGGGGCGGGCCTATCACGCGGCGACCGACTGGCCGGGGCAAAGGCCGCCCACCGACCCCTGATCCCCCTTGGCGGGAACCGCGCGGCCGGTCTACACTCCGAGCGGGAGGCGCGGCCTGATCGGGGAGGGATGGGCCATGAGCGACATGACCGAGGCGCCGCTGGCACCCTCGAAGGTGCCCGAGTTGCGCGAGATGGCGATGGGCGACATCGGCTACGCGCTGCGCGCGGGACTGCGCGATTACTTGCGCAAGCCGATGATGGGCCTCTTCTTTTCGCATGTCTACGTGGTGGGGGGCTGGCTCCTCTACATCTTCTTTTTCGTGACCGACCAGGTCTGGTGGGCGATCCCGATCACGGTGGGCTTCCCGCTGATCGGACCGTTCCTGGCCGTGGGCCTCTACGAGGTGTCGCGGCGGCTGGAAGCGGGGCAGACGGAGTGGAAGCGCAACGACATCTTCGGGGTGATCTGGCGCCAGAGGCTCAGGCAACTGCCCAGCATGGCTTGGGTGATCATCGTATATTTCCTGTTCTGGTCCTTCTTCGCCCACATGCTTTTCGCGCTGTTCCTCGGGCCCTCGGCGCTGACGAACGTGACCACGTCCTACGCCTACCTCATGCAGGCCGAGGGGCTGACCATGCTTCTGGTCGGCACGGCCTTCGGCGCAGGTTTCGCCTTTGTCCTCTTTTGCCTGACGGCGGTGTCGCTGCCGCTCTTGCTGGAGAAGGAGCTGGATTTCGTGACCGCGATGCTGACCTCGATCGCCGTGGTGAAAAAGAACCCCGCGGTCATGCTGAGCTGGGGCTTCACGATCGCCGCGCTGACCTTCCTCGGGATGCTTCCGGGGCTGCTGGGGCTTTTCGTGGTGCTGCCGGTTCTCGGGCACGCGACCTGGCACATCTACCGGCGCGCGTTGCAGAGCTTGGATTGAGCGGCGCATGAAAAAAGCCGGGCAAGGGCCCGGCTTTTCAAATCTCGCGAAGATCGAAAGATCAGGAGCTCTTGGCCTCGGCGGCAGGGGTCGGGCCAGCGGCTGCCGGGCGCGGCACCGACGGGGCGGGCGCGGCGGGTGCGCGCGGGGCCATTGCCGAGGAGGACGATCCGGTCGACAGCGGGTCTTCGGCGCGCTGCACCGATCCTTCGAAATGGGCGCCGCTTTCGATCGCGATGGTCTTGTGGATGATGTCGCCCTCGACGCGGGCGGTCGAGGTCAGGCGGACCTTCAGGCCGCGCACCTTGCCGACGACGCGACCGGTGACGACGATGTCGTCCGCGACGATCTCACCCTCTATATTGGCGCTTTCACCAACGGTCAGCAGATGCGCGCGGATGTCGCCCTGAACCGTGCCTTCCACCTGGATGTCGCCGGTGGTGCGCAGGTTCCCCGTCACGGTCAGGTCCGAGCTGAGGATCGACGGCGCGGGCTTGGATTTCGGGGACGAAGAGGAAGAGGTCGACATGCTGGCTCCCGCATTGGGGCTGGATTTCTGGTCGGACTTGGCGGCATCGGCAGTGCCCTGGTCGGCACCGGACGACTTCGGCCCTGGTTCATTGATCTTGGATTTAGAAAACATCGCGTCCTGCCGTGATGAAGGTCATCGGGTTCACCGGATCGCCGTTGCGCCGCACCTCGTAGTGCAGGTGGGTGCCGGTACACCGTCCGGTGCAGCCCATATCACCGATATGCTCCCCGCGCGAGACCCTTTCGCCCTCGTTGACGTGCAGACGGGTCAGGTGCGCGTAGCGCGTGGTGATGCCGAAGCCGTGGTCGATCTCGACCATCAGGCCGTAACCGCTTTGCCTGCCAGCAAAAACAACCCGTCCGTCGCCACCGGCCACGATATGCGTGCCCCGTGCGCCGGCGAAATCGACACCGGCATGAAGCCGCCGACCGCCGTTGAACGGATCGCTGCGATAGCCGAAGCCCGAGGTGTTGCGATAGCTGCCGCGGACCGGGATCGAAAACGGCAGTTGCTCGGCCGCGATGCGATAGAGGTTCATCTCGTCCAGTTGGCTCAGCAGCTCGTTGGCCCGCAGCGACATGGCGTCGGGCTCGTCGCCGCGGGTCGAGACCGCGATGGGCATCAGCGGACCGCCCTGGCCGGAATAGGTCGCGCGGACCTGGCCGATCAGGCTGTCCGTCGACAGGCCCGAGGCCGAAAGCATCCGGTCGAGCGGTTCCATCGACATCGCCACGGCCTCTTCGAGCTGGCGGAAGACACGCTCTTGCCGTTCGTCGGTCAGGGCGGCCTCGAACTGGAGGCGGTCGATTTCCTGCGCGGCCTCGGCCACGAGGACCGCCGAAGTGTCGCGCTGACCGGCCGTCGCCTCAAGGGCAAAGGCAAGGCGCTCTACAGTGCTCTGAAGCTCTGCTTCGCGGGAGGCGGCGGTCTGGATCGTGCCGGTATCGGCCTGAAGCTCGGTCTGGAGTGTCGCCACCTGCTCGCGGGCAGTGTCGCGTTCATCGATGGTCCGGCGGAGCGTGGACTGGATGACGTTCACCGCCGTTTCCAGCTCGCGGCGGCGTTCCTCGGAGTCCAGCAGCCGCAGCTGCATCGCGGCAACCTGGTCCATCGCGCCGGAGAACCGCTGTTGCGCCTGCACGGCCTCGGCGGTGCGCAACTCGACCTCTTCCGACAAAGCGTTGAGACGCGTCTGGTACATGATCTGTTCGCGCTGCGCCTGGTCGCGGACATTGCCGGCCGAGATCGTGTCGATGAGAAACACCGAGGTCACGATCACAGACCATGCCACGACGCCGGCGAAACCCGCGAGGATCGCGGCCTGCGTGGCGGGTCGCAGACGGATGAACCGCGTGCCCTGGTCGGATTTCAGGAAAAGTCGCTGCTCGGGCAGGCGGGTTTCGAGTGCCGCATTCAAGCGGCCCATCAGACGTGCTGTCACGTTCTTTGCCCCATGTTCCCCTCGTTCTTTTTGGTCCGCGCCGGGTGTCCCCGTCCGGATGCGGCCCCGCTGAGGGAATACTGAAGGCCGCCGACTGCCTCAACACAGTATCGGGATGTTGCCGAAAAAGCACCGAAAAATGCGCAAATCCGGCGAAAATCCGCCTATGCGGCAGGGATCATTCGCTCAGGGGCCAGTAAAAATCGGGCGGCAAACCGGCTTCGGCGCGTTTTTCCTCGTTGAAGGGTGGTTTCAGTTGACCGTGAAAATAGCGCCTGACGAGCGCGTGAAAGGCATCCTTCGGGTCCATGTCGTGGCGCCCGCAGAGAAAGTGGAACCACTTCGACCCGTAGGCGACATGGTGGACCTCTTCCGCATAGATCACCTCCATCGCGGTGACGGCCTGCCCCGCGGCAGGGTCGTCCTTGGCGCGGCGGAAGATGTCGATCATGCCGGGCGTCACATCCAGCCCGCGCGCCTCGAGCACCATGGGTACGACGGCGAGACGGCCCATCAGGTCGTGGGCCGTTTCCTCGGCTGCGCGCCACATGCCGGCATGGGCGGCCAACGCCCCGTAGCGGCTGCCCATCGCTTCAAGACAGTCGGCGATCAGGTTGAAATGTTTCGACTCTTCGTCGGCGGCACGCACCCAGTCATCGTAAAAGCCGGGTGGCATCGGCGTGCCGGTAAAGCGCGCGATGATGTCCCAATGCAGGTCAACGGCGTTCAGCTCGATATGGGCGACCGCGTGCAGGATCGCGATGCGTCCCTCAGGGGTGCCGGGGCGGCGGCGCGGCACGTCGCGCGGGTCGAGCAGCGCGGGCTCTTCTGGCCGGGCGGGTTGCGGCGGCGGTGCGGCTGTACCGATCGCGGGGCTTTCACCCGCGTCCCGCGCGGCCTGCCATTGGGCAGCAAACCGGCGTGAAAGGGCGGTCTTTTCGCGGGCATCGGCGGTGCGCAGCACGGCCTCGGCCATCTGGGCTAGGGGTAACATCTCGGTCATGCGGGGCATGTGCAGCGCGCCGCCCCGAGGGTCAAGCGCGCCGCCGCCAGATGTCAGAGTGCCTTGACCGCTTCGAGCACCGCCTCGACATGGCCGGGCACCTTCACCTTGCGCCATTCCTCGCGCAGGATGCCCGAGCCGTCGATCAGGAAGGTCGAGCGTTCGATGCCCATGTATTTCTTGCCGTACATGGATTTCTCGGCCCAGACGCCGTAGCGCTCGCACACGTCGCTCTCCTCGTCGGAGGCGAGGATCACGCCGAGGCCGTGTTTCGCGATGAACTTGTCGTGCTTCGCGACGCTGTCCTTGGACACGCCGATCACGACCGCGCCCGCGGCGGCGAAGGCATCGGCCATCTCGGTGAACCCCTGCGCCTGCTTGGTGCAGCCCGAGGTGTCATCCTTGGGGTAGAAATACAGCACCACGGCCTTGGGTTTCTGGTCGGACAGCGAAATTTCGCTGCCGCCGTCGCGGGGCAGGGTGAAATCCGGGGCGGGCGCGCCGATCTCGGTCATGGGGGCCTCTCGTCTATCTGGATCGGGCCGGGATGAGACCCCAGCCATCGAATTGCAAGCTAGTGGCTTTGGAGCGAAGATAAAGGCCAGAGTCGTGGCAGAGGAATGGCGCATCCGGCGCAACCGATGAGCAGTGAGCCAGAACAGACGAACGGCGCCGCGCGGCGACCGTGGCGCCGCTGGCCGCTGGTTATCGCGGTGGCGCTGGTGGTGGTCCTGCTGCCGGGGCTTCTGGCCGGCGGGCTTTGGGTGCGCTTGGGTGCCGGGCCGGTGACGTTGCCCGCCGCGGTGTCGAGGCGCGTCGAGGCGCGGATCGACGGTGCCATGACCGCCAACACCCTCACCATCGAGAGGATCGACGTTGCGCGCCCCGAGGCCGGCGATCGCGGTCTCGATCTTGTTCTTCATGGTGTGCGCCTTGTCGATCCGGACGGCGGTCTGCGCGCCGCGCTCCCGACTCTGACGGTGGGCCTTTCGACCGAGGCGTTGTTGCGTGGTCGTGTGCATCCGGTGCGGGTCGACCTGGCAGGAGCGGGCTTGAGGCTGGCGCGCGACGTGGAGGGGCGGATCGACCTGGCACTGACGGCAGGCGACATGGCCAGCGAATTGGGTCTGGCGGACACGCTGGCGCGCTTCGACGCCATGCTTGCGTCACCCGTATTCGAAGAGCTCGAGGTCATCGCGGGCACCGGGCTCGAGTTGTTGATGGCCGACGCGATGACCAACCAGATCATGCGCGTCAGCGACGCCCGGTTCCGACTCGATCGCAAGGACGGCGTGCTCAGCCTGTCGGTGGGTGGCGCGCTCGAGGGCAGCCGCGACGCGACGATCGATATTGCGCTGACACGGTCCGCAACAAGCGGAACCACCAACCTGGGCATAGCCTTCGAGGGATTGGCCGCGCGCGATGTCGCCACCATCGGACCGGCGTTGGCTTGGGTGGACCTCATGCGCGCGCCGATTTCGGGCTTCATCGGCGGGGCCTTGTTGCAGGACGGCACGCTGGGCGATCTGCGGATGCAGCTCGACATCGGAGCGGGGCATTTTGCACTCGCCGCCGAAAGCACGCCTGTGCGCTTTGACGGCATCTCGGCGGCGTTGCGCTATGACGCGTCCTCGGGACGGATCGGTTTCGACCGGTTCGATCTCTTGGCCCCCGAGATGGCGTTCGCGGCAGAGGGGCATGCGGATGTCTCGGATGGCGGCAACCGCTACACCGCGCAATTGCGCATGTCAGAGATCATGATCGCGCCGGCCGACCTTTACCCCGAACCGCTGGCGATCGACGGGGCGGTCCTGGACCTGCGCCTGACGCTTGGGCCCGAGCCGGTGATCGAGATCGGGCAGGCGGTGATCCATGACGCCGGGATCGACCTGCGCGCACGGGGCCGCATCGCCGCCCGCGCCGAGGGGCTCGACCTGGCGATCGACGCGAGCGTGCCCGCGGCCGAGGTGCGCACCGTGCTGGGCTACTGGCCCGAATCCGCGCTGTCGCGCACCCGAACTTGGCTCGCCGATAACCTCATCGGGGGGAATGTGTCCGGCGTCGATTTCGCGCTGCGCCAGGCGGCGGGCGAGGCGCCGGAACACGCCTTGAGCCTCGATTTCGACGAGGTCGAGTTGCGCGCCCTGCGCAATCTGCCTCCAATCCAGCAGGGCGAGGGATACCTCAGCCTCGTCGGCCCGCGCATGATCCTTCGGATCGACAGCGGGCAGGTCACGGCGCCCGATGGTGGCGCGGTGGCGCTGGACGGGTCGGTGATGACCGTCGCCGACACGCGCATCCAGGGCCCGCCGGCGCGGATCGACCTTGGCGTTGAGGGGGCGCTGCAGGATGTTCTGCGCCTGTTGCAGGAGCCGCCGGTGCGGCTGTTTCGCGATGGGGAGATGACGATCGACCGGCTGGGCCGGGGCACCGTGGCGCTCAGGGCCGGGATCGACACGCGGCTCGCGCGACAGGAGGGGATGGACGGCACCAGTTTCCGCGTCTCGGGGCGCGTGACGGGGTTCGCCTCGGACGGGCTGATCCCCGGGCGCACCCTGTCCGCCGACACGCTCGGGATCGAGGTGGAGCCGGAAATGGTCCGGGTCACGGGCCAGGCGCGTCTGGACGGTCTGCCGCTGTCGGGCACGTTCAGCCGCCCGATCGGTCCGGGCGCGGCGGAGGCCGCACGTGTGGATGCGCGCGCGCTCATCACACGCGACCGCTTGGCGGCCCTCGGCGTGGGGCTTCCGCCCTGGATGATGGCTGGCGAAACGGAGGTGGCGCTGTCCCTGTCGCTGCCGACGGGCGCGCCGCCGGTGATGGACCTGTCGTCGGATTTGGAGGGGGTAGCCCTGGCTCTGCCGCAACTGGGATGGGGGCTGTCGCGGGCCTCGACCGGGCGACTCGAGGCGCAGGTCAGGCTGGGTCCGTCCCCCGCGGTGACGGCCTTGCGGCTCGAGGCGGGGGCCCTGCTGATGGAGGGGCAGGCCAGCCTGGCGGGCGACGGAGGGTTGGAGCGTCTGGACATCGCGCAGCTTCGCATCGGCAATTGGCTGGATGTCACGGGCGCGCTTTTGGGGCGTGGGCCGGGCCGGGTGCCCGAGGTGCGCGTCTCGGGCGGTACGGTCGATCTGCGCGGGGCACCGCAGCGGCAGGGCGGCGACACGGCCGCGACGGGCGGCGGGCCGATCACGGTGACGCTCGACCGGCTACAGGTGACGCAAGGCATCGCCTTGACGGGCCTTGTCGCGGAGTTGACCACCGAGGGCGGCCTTTCGGGCCAATTCCGTGGGCAGGTGAACGGCGAGGCCGCGATCCTCGGCACGCTGGTCGCGACCGAGGCGGGGCCGGCCGTGCGCATCCGCGCCGAAGATGGCGGCGCGGTGCTGCGTTCGGCACGGGTCTTCCGCTCGGCCTATGGCGGGGCGATGGAGCTCATTCTGCGCGCGACCGGTGCCGCAGGAACCTATGACGGCACGCTCACAATCGACTCGCCGCGCCTGCGCGACGCGCCGGCGATGGCCGAGCTTCTGAACCTGGTGTCGGTCATCGGCCTTCTCGAACAACTCAGTGGCGACGGCATCAATCTCGGCGAGGTCGAGGCGAGGTTTCGCCTGACACCGACCGAGGTGATCGTGAGCGAGGGCGTCGCGGTGGGCCCGGCGCTGGGCCTGTCGATGGACGGCCGCTACATCCTGGGGGCCCAGGTGCTGGACATGGCCGGCGTGATCTCACCGCTGAACGCGATCAACGGTTTGGTGGGGGTGCTGTTCTCGGGACGACGCGAGGGGCTATTCGGTTTCTCCTACCGCTTGACGGGGCCGTCCGAAAACCCGCAGGTCACGGTCAACCCGCTGTCGATTCTGACCCCCGGCCTGTTTCGCGACATCTTCCGCCGCCCGCCGCCGACGCTGCCCGAAAGCCAATGAAACTAGACGATTTCGACTTTGACTTGCCCGAGGGGCTGATCGCCACCCGGCCTGCGCGGCCGCGGTCCTCGGCCCGCCTGCTGGTGGCCGATGGCCCGGTGACGCGGGATGCGCATGTCTACGACCTGCCCGGTATCCTGCGCCGGGGCGACCGGCTGATCCTGAACGACACCCGCGTGATCCCGGCACGCCTGTCGGGTCACCGCACACGAGACAGCGCGCAGGGCAGGGTCACGGCGAAGATCGAGGTCACGCTGATGGAGCCGCAGGCCGACGGTAGCTGGTCGGCGCTGGCCAAACCGCTGCGCAAGCTCGCGCTGGGCGAAACGGTGGTTTTCTCGGGCGACCTCTCGGCCGAGGTTGCGGCGCTGGAGGGCGGTCTGCGCCTGCGTTTCAACCTGACGGGCGCGGATTTCGACGGCGCGCTCGAGGCCGCGGGCGCCATGCCCCTGCCGCCCTACATCGCGGGCAAGCGCGCGCCCGACGAGCGCGACCGCGAGGATTACCAGACCGTCTGGGCGAAACGCGCGGGCGCCGTCGCCGCCCCCACCGCGTCGCTGCATTTCGACGAGCCGCTGATCGCGGCGCTGACCGCGGCAGGCATCGACTTCACCTTCGTCACGCTGCATGTCGGCGCGGGCACGTTCCTGCCGGTGACGGTCGACGACGTGACGACGCACCGGATGCACGCGGAATGGGGCGAGGTGCGCGAGAAGGCAGCCGAAGAGATCAACGCCACCCGCGCCGCGGGCGGGCGTATCATTCCCGTCGGCACCACGGCGCTGCGCCTGATCGAGACGGCAGCGGCCCCGGACGGCACGATGCGCTCTTTCGAGGGTGATACGGATATCTTCATCTACCCAGGCTACGCGTGGAAGGTGACCGACGCGCTGATGACCAATTTCCACCTGCCGAAGTCGACGCTGATGATGCTGGTCTCGGCGCTGATGGGGCAGGACCGTATCCGCGAGATCTACGCCCACGCCATCGCCGAGGGCTACAGGTTCTTTTCCTACGGCGACGCCTCCTTGCTGATTCCGTCGCGGATGTGACAGACCGGGGCCGGACCGCCCCCCGAGACTGACCCCACAGGAAAGGACGGCCCTTGCCATGATCAATGTTATTCGCGCGTCCTGGGCGCTTCTGCTGGGGATGTTCCTTTTGCAGATCGGCAACGGTCTTCAGGGCTCGCTCATGGGGGTGCGGGGCGCGATCGAGGGGTTCTCGACCTTCGAGCTGTCACTCATTGCCTCGGCTTATTTCGTCGGCTTTCTCGGTGGTTCGCGCTTTGCGCCGGTCTTCATCGCCAAGGTAGGGCATGTCCGCGTCTTTGCAGCACTCGGCTCGCTCATCTCGGCGACGCTGATTTCCTATCCCGTGCTGACCGACCCCTATGCGTGGATGGCGCTTCGCGTGATCCTCGGCTTCAGCCTGTCGGGCGTCTACGTCACCGCCGAAAGCTGGCTCAACGACGCCTCCACCAACGAAACGCGGGGGCAGTCGCTTTCGGCCTACGTGCTGGTCCAGATGTTCGGCCTTGTGGCGGGGCAAGGCATCCTGTCGGCGGGCGATCCGTCGGGGTACCTGCTGTTCATCATCCCCTCGATCCTCGTCTCGATCAGTTTCGCGCCGATCCTCCTGTCGGTGCAGCCCGCGCCGGCCTTTGACGCCGCGCGGCCCATGAGCCTCATGCAGCTCTACCGCGCCTCGCCCTTCGGGGTGGTCGGCATGCTGGTGATGGGCGCGGTCTTTGCCATGCAGTTCGGCATGGCGTCGGTCTATGCGACCGAGGTGGGGCTGAGCCTTGGGCAGATCTCGCTCTTCATCTCGGCGATCTTCCTCGGTGCGATCGTGCTGCAATACCCGATCGGGTGGTTCTCGGACCGGATGGACCGGCGCGTCTTGATCGTCGGCTGCGCGGCGCTGGCGGGGCTTGTGGGTCTGGCAGGGTTCGCCTTTGCGCAGACCTATTGGGTGCTGCTGACCGTTTCGGCGTTGGTGGGCGGCCTGTCGCAGCCGCTTTATGCGCTGCTCATCGCCTACACCAACGACTACCTCTCGGCCGAGGAGATGCCCGCGGCGTCGGGTGGTCTGATCTTCCTCAACGGCCTCGGTGCGATCGGCGGGCCGCCTGTGGCGGGCCTTGCGATGTCGTGGATGGGACCGGGCGGCTACTGGCTGATGATGGCGCTGGGGCTGTTCCTGACATCGCTCTATGGTCTCTGGCGGATGACGCGTCGCCCCTCGGCCTATGCCGAGGAAGACAATTACGAAGCCGTGTCCTACGCCAATCTCCTGCCCGGTGCCGCTTCTTCTGTTGCAGTCGAGACCGCGCAGGAGTTGTATGTCGAGGCCGCCGAGGAAATGGCGGAGGCGAGCGAGGAGGGCGGCACGACGGCCGCAACGGGCACCGGGGGCTGACACGCAGAGGAGGGCGTGCCGATGATGCTGAGGGAAACGCCGAACCGGGCGGGCGAGGTTCTGACCTTCTGGGAGGAAGCGGGCCCCGACGCCTGGTACAAGAAAGACGACAGTTTCGACCTCACGCTCCGCGACCGCTTCGGCACGCTCTGGGACAGCGCCGCCACCGGCGCCTGCAACCACTGGGCGCGCGGCCCGCGCGGGGCGCTTGCGCTGATCGTCCTTCTCGACCAGTTCCCGCGCAACATGTTCCGTGACAGTCCGCGCGCCTTCTACACCGATGCGCTGGCGCTGCGCTTCGCGAGCCTGGCACTTGCGCGCGGCTGGGACCTCAAGATCGACGGGCCGCTGCGACAGTTCTTCTATATGCCCTTCATGCATTCCGAGCACCTGACCGACCAGGACCGGTCCGTCCGGCTGATGAAGGCGCGGATGGAAGGAACGAACAACCTGCTGCATGCCCGCGCGCATCGCGAGATCATCCGCCGCTACGGGCGCTTCCCGTATCGCAACGCGGCACTTGGGCGGGCGTCCACGCCTGAAGAAAAGGCGTTCCTGTCCGGCGGCGGTTACGGCGAGATCCTGCAGGAACTTGACACCGCGGCGCGCTGATTTGGGCCCATCCAGCCTTGCGCAGGGCGCAAACCCGCCTGCGACCCAACGCCGATTGTCCGGGGCCCGGGAAATCGTTTAACGTTGAACAAACGCATACCGGAGGAGAACGACCCGTGGCAGCGCAGAATTTCGACGTCATCGTGATCGGTGCGGGCCCCGGCGGCTATGTCGCCGCGATCCGCGCCAGCCAGCTGGGCCTGAAGGTGGCCATCGTGGAACGCGAGCACATGGGGGGCATCTGCCTCAACTGGGGCTGCATCCCCACCAAGGCGATGCTGCGCAGCTCGGAAGTGTTCCACCTGATGCACCGCGCCAAGGAGTTTGGCCTGAAAGCCGATGGGATCGGCTACGATCTTGATGCCGTGGTGAAGCGCTCGCGCGGTGTGGCCAAGCAGCTGAATTCCGGTGTCGGCCACCTGATGAAGAAGAACAAGGTGGTGGTCTTCATGGGCGAGGCGACGATCCCCGCCAAGGGCCGCGTCACCGTCAAGACCGACAAGGGCACCGAAGAGCTGACGGCGAAGAACATCATCCTCGCCACCGGCGCGCGGGCGCGTGAGTTGCCGGGGCTCGAGGCTGACGGCAAGCGCGTCTGGACCTACAAGGCCGCGCTGGTGCCCCCGCATATGCCCAAGAAGCTGCTGGTCATCGGCTCGGGTGCCATCGGCATCGAGTTCGCCAGCTTCTACAACACGCTGGGCGCCGAGACGACCGTGGTCGAGG
>CAZVQL010000005.1:0-33058 GCA_964629305.1 uncultured Roseicyclus sp. | reverse complement strand
GCTCCAAGCGGGTCGCGCCCGCCTGGCGCTCTGCCTGGGACTGGGCGCTTTTCGCCGGAGGTGCCGTGCCCGCGCTGATCTTCGGCGTGGCGGTCGGCAACGTGTTGCAGGGCGTGCCCTTTCACCTGACCGACACGCTTTACCCGATGTATGACGGCAGCTTCCACGCCAAGTTCCTCGGGCTTCTCAATCCCTTCGCGCTCTTGGTCGGTGTGGTATCGCTGGCGATGCTGCTGACCCATGGCGCGGCCTGGCTTGGCCTGAAATCCGAAGGCGTGATCGTGGAACGCGCGCGGCGCATCGGCACAATCACGGGGATCGTGACCATGGCGGGCTTCGCCCTGTCGGGGCTGTGGCTGGCCGTCGGCGTCGAGGGCTATGCCTTCACCGGCCCGGTCGTCACCGATGGCCCGTCGAACCCTCTGATGTCCGAGGTCGCCCGCACCGGTAGCTGGCTTTCGGCCTATGCCACGCGGCCATGGATAGTGTTGGCCCCTGCCCTCGGCTTTCTCGGCACTGCCATGGCGATCCGCGGTCTGCGGTCGGGCTCCGAGGTCGGCACGCTCCTGTGGTCCAAGCTCGGCATCTTCGGGATGATCTCGACCGTGGGCCTCACGATGTTCCCCTTCATCCTGCCCTCGACCGTGGACCCCAACAGCTCGCTCACCGTCTGGGACAGCTCCAGCTCGCACCTGACGCTTTTCATCATGCTTGTCGTGACGGCGATCTTCATGCCGATCATCCTTGCCTACACCGCCTGGGTCTACCGGGTGCTCTGGGGCAAGGTGACCGAGGCCGATGTGACTGCCAACTCCGACACCGTCTACTGAAGGAGACCCAAGATGTGGTATTTCGCCTGGCTTCTCGGCCTTCCGCTCGCAGCCCTTTTCGCCGTCGTCAACGCCATGTGGCTGGAGATGCGCGAAGACCAGGTCCTCGCCGAAGAGCACGAGGACTGACCCCCGATCCCGAGACAACTTCGATCATCCCTTCGAAGTTCACTGGGGGCCGTGCCCGATCACGGATCATGGCCCCCTCTTTTCCTTGCAACGCCAAGCGCCGTCTGGCGCATCCCAACCCTCTGGAGAGACTTATGAAAAACCTTCTCGCGTCCGTCGCCCTCGCCGCAACCACCCTCACCGCCGGCATGGCCGCCGCGCAGGACGGGGCCGACCTCGTGACGATCATCACCTCGCCCGAGCCGCAGACGCAGCTGATGGCCCTCGTGCTGACCTTCCAGGCGGCCCAACAGGGCGCGAACGCGCATATCATGCTCTGCGGTCCGGCCGGTGACATCGCGCTGAACGACGCGCCCGAAAGCGCCACCGCGGGCCAGCCGCCGCGCGACATGAGCCCGCAAGGGCTGATGCAGATGATCCGCGCGCAAACCGGCGCCACGGTCGAGGTCTGCGCGATCTACCTGCCCGGCCGCGGCGAGGATGCGTCGGTGCTGCTGGAGGGCGTCGGCGTGGCCGCCCCCGACGCGATGGCCGCGCGCCTGATGGATGCCGAGACCCGCGTCCTGAACTTCTGATCGCAGTCGCGGCGGCGCTCACGGGTGCCGCCGCAAAACGCTTGTTCCGCACAGGTCATGCCCGCAGAGCAGAGCGCCTGATTGATCCATCTCAAAGTCGATAATCCGTATTTGGCGGAGACAACTGACAGAGGCGTTCAGCCACCCCGGAGGAGACACGACATGCCCACCGAGTTTCAGACCAGCCGCCGCGCCTTTCTTGCGCTGGCCGCCACAGGGGCGGCAGCTGCCGCCTTGCCCGCTTACGAGGCCGAAGCGCAGGCCGTCGCCACGACTGCGCGCATCGTCATCATCGGCGCTGGCGCCGCGGGTACCGCGCTTGCCAACCGCCTGGTGCGCAGGCTGGAAGGCGCGCAGATCACCCTGATCGATCCCCGCGCCCAGCACCTCTATCAACCGGGCCTGACGCTGGTTGCCGCCGGGCTCAAACCCGCCGACTACGTCGTGAGCCAGACGACCGACTGGCTGCCCGATGGCGTCACGCTGATCCCGGAACGTGTCGCTGCCGTGGACCCCGAGGCGCAAACCGTCTCGACCGACGGGGGTGAAACGCTGGCATATGATTTCCTCATCGTCGCCCCCGGCCTGATCCTGGACCATGACGCGATCGAGGGGTTCTCGCTCGACATGGTGGGCGAGAACGGCATCGGCGCCCTTTATGCGGGGCCAGACTATGCCGCGCGCACCTGGGCGGCGGCCAGCCGCTTCGTGGAAGACGGGGGGCGCGGCATCTTCACCCGGCCCTCGACCGAGATGAAATGTGCGGGCGCGCCGCTGAAGCACACTTTCCTGATCGACGACCGCCTGCGCCGGGCCGACGCCCGTAATACGGCAAGGATCGACTACATCGTGCCCCAGACCTCGCTTTTCGGGGTGCCGATCGTCTCTGAGCGCGTGCGGATGCTCTTCGGGGATCGTGACATCGACTACACCTACCAGCGCACTCTGAGCTCCATCGACGCGGACGCCCGCATCGCCACCTTCGTTGACGCGGAGGGGGGCACCCATGAAGAGGATTACGACTACCTCCACGTCATCCCGCCACAACGCGCACCGGATTTCGTCGTGCAATCGGGCCTGGCCTGGGCCGATCGCTGGACGGACCAGGGCTGGGTCGAATGCGACCCGGCCACGCTGCGCCACAACCGCTATGCGAATATCTGGGCGGTGGGCGACGTGGCGGGCGTGCCGAAGGGCAAGACCGCAGCCTCGGTAAAATGGCAGGTGCCGGTGGTCGAGGATCACCTTGTCGCCGCGATCGAGGGGCGCGAAGGGACCGAAACCTATGACGGCTATACCTCGTGCCCGCTGATCACCCGAATCGGGCGCGCGATGCTGGTCGAGTTCGACTACCACAACAACCTGACCCCCTCCTTCCCCGGCCTGATCGCGCCGCTGGAAGAGCTGTGGATCAGCTGGCTGATGAAGGAGGTCGCCCTGAAAGCCACCTACAACGCCATGCTGCGCGGCCGCGCATAAGGAGACGAGAGAATGAAAGACCTTACATTCGGAACCCTGATCGCCGTCTTCGAAGAGATCTTCGGGCGCGGCCTGTTCTGGGCCATGGTCGTTGCGGCGGCCCTTGTGACACTGGGCTGGCTCTACGTCCTGATCCGTGACCGCAGCCTTGGCATGCGGCAATTCCTGATCGCTCAGCTGTTCATGCCGGTTGGTGCGGTTCTGGCCGTCTGGTTCGTGATGGTCATGACCGAAAGCCACCTGTCCGACATCGGCGGACCGGTTGACGTGATCGTCTTCCTCGGCATCGCCGCAATGGGTGCCGTGGGCGGCGCAATCCTCGTCTACACTCTGGAACGTCTTCTTTTCCGGCGAGACGGCTCAACGGCCGAGTAGCCTGCTCGTCGGAGGATTGGCCCGATCGGACCAGGATCGCGGGTGGACCGGATGAACATCGCCAACGATCAGGTCCCATCGGGCAGCCCTAGCTCACCCGAGAGACGCACGCCATTCCTCCGATACGCCAAGAGCCTTCACCGTGCGAAGGATCACCCAGCGGCACGGATGCCGCCAAAGCGGCGGGCGTAGAGCGTACGGTAAGCCTTGGCCGATGCCGGAAGATGCTCGCGCGTGGCGGCGACATAGGCCGCCTGATCCGTACCGCGCATCGCGTCTATGATGGCGCGGTGCTGCGCGACCACGGTCGCCATGTGCGCACTGTCATCGTATTTCACCACGCGGATCGGCTGGGCCATGCGGGCATGCGTTGCAATCAGCGCCGCAAGGCGCGGGTTCGCACAGCACGAAAACTGCAACTCGTGAAACTCCTGGTTCAGCCAGAAGACCTCGCGGAAATCCCCACGCTCGACCGCCTCTGCATGCCGCGCGGCGATGTCCTCCATCTGGCCGATCACATCGGGGGGTGCGGGCAGTTTCGTGCGCTCGGCGGCGGATGTCTCGAGCACGATTCGTACATCGTAGAGCGCATCGACCTCGTCGGGGGTGAAGTCGACCACCTCGACCCCGCGATTGGGCCGGTGTACCAAGAGGCCACGCGACTCGAGCTGGGAAAAGGCACTGCGCACGGCGTGGCGCTTCACGCCGTAAAGCTCCATGACGCTGTCCTCGGTGATACGCGTGCCCGGCGGGTAAACGCCGAAGATGATGTCGTTTTCGAGATCTGACTCCAGCTTCGTCGCCATCACGTTCTCCGTCTTCCGTTACGCAAGTGTAGCAACCACGCGCAGCGGCGTCATCGATATTATTATTGATAATCTTATTGACGAAACACACTGGCCTTCGTAACGATGCGGCAATCACACAGGGAGGATACCATGAAACTCTGGACCAGCGGACTTGCCATCGCGGCCGTCCTTTCGGCCGGTCAGGCCGTGGCGTGGGAGCCCACCGAGGGCATGCCCTACGCCGGTGAAACCGTACGGGTTCTGGCCGTTACTTCGAGCCAGTTCCAGGCGCACGAAGCGCGCGTCGGCGCCTTCGAAGAGGCGACGGGCATCGACGTGATCATCGACTACGTCCCCTTTGCCAACATGCGCGAGGCACTGACCGCCGAGATGATCGGCGGCGGCGATTACGATGTCGTCTCGGTCATGGACCAGTGGGTCGTGTCGCTGCGCAACCTGCTGCAGCCGATCGGCGAGGGGATCGAGGCACAGGGCACGGACCTGTCCGACTTCCCCGCCGCGCACATGCGCCACGGCATGATCGACGGTGAACTGGTCGGCCTGCCGGTGCGCGGCCATGTGCAACTTCTGTTCTATCGCGCCGACCTTCTGGAAGCCGCGGGCGTCGCGCCGCCGCAGACCTGGGATGATGTTCTCTCGGTCAGCGCGGCGGTGCAGGCGAATGGCGACGTGGCGGGCATCGCGCTGCCCTATGGGCGGCTCAATGGCCAGAACCTGATGGTCTGGATCAACATGCTCTGGGGCAATGGCGGCGATCTGTTCGACGAGGCCGGTGCGCCGATCTTCAACTCCGAGGCAGGGGTGGCCGCGACGCAGGCCTATATCGACATGCTGATCGAGCATGAGGTCGCGCCCGCGGGCTCTGCCGTGTTCGTGGAACAGGACGCGGTCAACAGCTTCAAACAGGGCAATTCCGCCATGCTGCCCGTGTGGTGGTGGGTCCGATCGCAGCTGACCGACCCCGAGCAATCGACGATCACCGACGATCAGCTGGGCTTTGCCGCGCTGCCGACGGTGGCCGGTGCTCCGCGCACGACCTTCACCAACACCTGGATCTTCGGCGTGACGGAAGGGTCCGAGAACCCCGACGCGGCGATCGAATATCTTGGCTGGCTGACCGATCCCGAGCTTGAGCGTGACGTGCTGCTCGACCCCGAGCTGAACGAGCTGGTGGCGGTCCACCTGTCGAACATGCGCGATCCGGAGGTCAACGCGCGCTGGGGTGGCATACATGCCGCGGCGGCCGATGCGCTGGAAACGGCGGACGGCATCGAGTTCGGCGACGACTGGCTGCGCATCGTCGAGGTTCTGGAAACCGCGATCTCGAGCCTCGCTTCGGGTGAACAGACCGACGTGCAGGGCGCGCTTGACGCCGCGGCCGAGGAAATCGCCCGCATCCGCGGCTGATCCCTCTAGACTGAACGCGGGCGGGCCCATGGGGGCCTGCCCGTATCACCCCCCTCCGACGGAGGTTGTCGGCGCATGCGCGACCGTTCCCTGCAATATGTCCTGCTGGTGCCCGCCTTCATCATCGTGTTGGCGACCACCTTTTACCCGCTCGCCTATTCGCTGACGACGGCGTTCCGGGACTGGGACCTGACGCGGTCGCGCAGGCCCGAGGGCTGGGTCGGTTTCGACAATTTCATCCATGCCGCGACCGAGTCGCATTTCCTGAATTCGCTCTGGGTCACGACGATCTTCGTCGTCACGAGCGTCGCGCTGACGCTTGTCATCGCGATGTCGCTGGCGCTCTTGCTGCG
The DNA here is from genome assembly GCA_964629305.1 of uncultured Roseicyclus sp. Classification (GTDB taxonomy): domain Bacteria; phylum Pseudomonadota; class Alphaproteobacteria; order Rhodobacterales; family Rhodobacteraceae; genus Roseicyclus. Next base: position 27,101 of record CAZVQL010000005.1, on the reverse strand, counting down.
GCGCAAGGGGCGGCTGCACACCTTCACCCGCGTCGTCCTGATCCTGCCCTTCGCGATGAGCCCGGCGCTCATCGGGGTAAGCTACCGCTTCATGTTCAACCCCGAATTCGGCGTGCTGTCGAACGGGCTGGCCGCTATATTCCCGGGGCTCGAAGGCACGCCCTGGTTGGCCGACCCGGAACTGGCCATGGCGATCCTTGTGCTGACCGATGTCTGGCACTGGGCGCCCTACATGACCTTCATGTGCCTTGGCGGGCTGGCCTCCATCCCGCGGGAAACGGAAGAGGCCGCGCGCATCGACGGGGCGTCGAACCTGCGGATCATCTGGGAAATCATCCTGCCGCAGATGAAGGGCGTGTTGCTGGTGACCGCGATCCTCAAGACGATCTTCGCGCTCAAGATGTTCGACCAGGTCGTGACGCTGACCGGCGGCGGCCCCGGCACATCGACGGAAACGCTGGCCTATTTCATCTTCAACGTCGGGTTCGAGTGGTACGACATGGGCTATGCCTCGGCGCTGGCGTGGATCCTGACGGCGATCATGATGACGATCTCGATCTGGTATGTCCGGATGCTGCTCAGCGAAAGAAAGATGGCGACGGCATGAAACGCATTCTCCTGTGGTGGGCGGAACGCGCCCTGTTGGTCATGGTCTCGGTGATCGTCCTGTTCCCGATCGCCTGGATGTTCCTGACCGCGTTCAAAAGCCCGCGCGACGCCTATTCGCTGTCGCTGAACTTCACGCCGACGCTGAACAACTTCGTTACCGTCTTCTCGGACCCGTGGAACCTTCAGCACATGGTGCTGAATTCCGTCATCGTCGCCTCGGTCACCGTGCTGATCGCGGTGCCCTGCGCGTCGCTGGCGGCCTATTCCTTTTCCCGGTTCCGGGTGAAGGGGCGGAAATTCCTGTTCTTCCTTGTCCTGTCGACGCAGTTCATTCCGGCGGTGGTGATCGTGCTGCCCTTCTTCCTGATGTTCCGGCAACTGGGGCTTCTGGACACGCGCATCGCGCTGATCATCGTGAACCTCGCCATCGTGACGCCCTTCGTGATCTGGATGATCAAGGGCTATATCGACGCGATCCCCACAGACAGCGAAGAGGCCGCGATGATCGACGGCGCTTCGCGCCTGCGGGTGATCAAGGACATCGTGCTGCCGGTGGCGGCCCCCGGCATCCTGACCTCGTCGATCTTCTGCTTCATCCTGACGTGGAACGAGTTTCTGTTCTCGCTGATCCTGACCCGGCGCGATGCGGTCACCCTGCCCGTGGGGCTGGTGAATTTCCGCACCGAGCGCGGCGATCTGTGGGAGCTGATGAGTGCGGCGGGCGTCATGATCACCGTGCCGATCTTCGTCATGGCACTTCTCATACAAAAACACTTCACGCGCGGCATGACGGCCGGCGCAGTGAAATAGGGGGCGGACGCATGGCAGAGGTGCAACTGGTCGATGTGGAGAAACGCTATGGCGGCTTCCTGGCCCTTCCCAAGCAGAGCCTGACGATCGAGGAGGGCGAGTTTCTGGTCCTGCTCGGCCCGTCGGGCTGCGGCAAGACCACGACGATGCGGATGATCGCGGGGTTGGAGGATATCACGAGCGGCGACATCCTGATCGCGGGCGAGCGGGTGAACGACAAGCCGCCCAAGGACCGCGACATCGCCATGGTGTTCCAGAACTACGGTCTTTATCCGCATATGACGGTGGAGCAGAACATCGCCTATCCGCTGAAGCTGCGGGGCGTGGACCGCGCCGCGCGCGACAAGCGGGTGCGCGAGACCGCCGAGAAGGTGGAGTTGGGCGCGCTGCTGAAGCGCCGCCCCTCGGAGCTTTCCGGCGGGCAGAGGCAGCGCGTGGCGCTGGCGCGTGCCATCGTGCGGACGCCCAAGATCTTCCTGATGGACGAGCCGCTTTCGAACCTCGACGCCAAGCTGCGGGTCAGCATGCGGGCCGAGTTGAAGCACCTGCACCATGAGCTGGGCGTGACGACGGTTTACGTCACCCATGACCAGATGGAGGCGATGACGCTGGCAAGTCGCGTGGCCGTGATGCGCGAAGGGCGGATCGTGCAGCTCGATACGCCGAAAAAGATCTATTCCGAACCCGCCGACCTGTTCGTGGCGGGCTTCATCGGCTCGCCCTCGATGAACCTGATCGAGGGGCATATCGCGGGCGGATCATTCGAAGCGCCGGGCGTGTCGCTTGCGGTCGAGGCGGCGGAGCGGGGCAATGTCGTTCTCGGCATCCGGCCCGAGGATCTGGAGCTGACGAACGCCGAGGCCCCGCCGATCCACGGCGCGCTTTATGCGTTGGAGTTGACCGGCGAGGCGACGCTCGTGACGCTGCGCAATGGCCCTACCTCGATCTGCGCGCGCGGACCGGCCGAGTTCGAGGCCGAAATCGACGCCCCCATCGCGCTTGCCCCCCGGCCGGGCGCGCGCATCCACCTGTTCGACAAGACCACCGGCCAGCGCATCGGCTGACCAAAACAGAAGGGAAACCACCCCATGACCACGCTTTCCCAATCCGAGGCCGAGGCCCGCAGGGTCAAGCGCAGCGATTACGTCTCCTGCACGGTCGCCTTTATCGACTGCAAGAAGCCGGGTTCGCACCTGAAGGAGAACTACTCGATCATCGGCCCCGGCGTCACCTCGTCGTCCGAGCAGGTCATCAACCTGCCCGAGGCGCATGGCTTCAACATCGGGGCGGCGGCGATGCCGAACGGGATCACCAACAACCTGCACATCCATTTCACCGCCGAGGTGTTCATCGTGCAGAAGGGGGACTGGACATTCCGCTGGGGCTCGAACGGGGAAAACGAATTCGTCGGGCACGAGGGCGATATCGTCTCGGTGCCGACGTGGATTTTCCGGGGCTTCACCAACACCGGGCCGGATGACGGGTGGCTCTTCACCGTGCTGGGGGGCGACAACACCGGTGGCGTGATCTTTCACCCCGACATCATCCGCGAGGCGGCGGATTACGGGCTGTATATCTCGTCCGACAACACGTTGATCGACACGTCCCGCGGCGATCCTGTCCCGGCCGAGGATGCCTGCATCCCGCCTATGCCCGACGCGGAGGTCGCCGCGCTGCGAGAGGTGAGCCACGAGGAGATGCGCAAGCGCGTGGTGACGGAAGCCGACCGCGATTTCCGCCCCGGGTTCATCGACCGCGACCTGCCGGGGTGTGGTGCCGAGCTTGCGCCGGTCATAGGCTACGGCCTGACCCAGAACCGCGAACATGCCGCGCCCATCACCAACCCGCATGGGTTCTCGGTGGAATGGCTGCGCATCGCACCCGGCCACCGCGTCAGCCCTTTCACGCTTTCCGAGAAGATGGTGCTGATCACCCGCAAGGGGCAGATGAAGCTGACCCTGAACGATGGCGCCGATGTCAGCGTCACGCTTGACGCGTGGGACACCTATTCGATCCCCGCGGGCGTTGTGCGCTCGATCGAGGCCGTGGGCGATGACAGCGCCGAGGCGCTGGTCGTCATCTCGGGCGATCATCGCAAGCGTCCGGTCTTCGGAGCGGATACACTGGCCGCCGCGCAGGACGTGGGCCTTGGCCTCGACGCGGGCGGGTTCGTTGCCAAGGCGGCGCTGCTGCCGCACTACAGGCGGGCCGGATGATGCGCGCGAACCTTGTCAAAACCCGGCTGGCGGCGGGCGACAGCGTCGTCAACGCGTGGCTTTCCATCGGGTCGAGCTATTCGGCCGAGGGGGTCGGGCATTCCGGCGTTCATTCCGTCACCGTCGACCTGCAACACGGCATGTTCGGCTTCCCCGAGGCGCTGCACATGCTGCAGGCGATCTCGGCCACGCCGGCCATACCGATGGTGCGTGTGCCCGCCCTTGACCCCGCGCAGATCATGCACCTGCTCGATGCGGGCGCCTATGGCGTGATCTGCCCCATGATCTCGACCCCCGAGGAGGCCGCGGCGCTCGTCTCGGCCTGCCGCTACCCGCCGCATGGCACCCGCAGCTTCGGGCCGTCGCGCGGCCTGCTTTACGGTGGCCCGGATTACGTGGCGCAGGCCAATGACACCGTCATGGCCATCCCGATGATCGAGACGGCGGAAGCGGTGGAGCGGATCGACGAGATCCTCGCCGTGCCGGGCATCGACATGATCTACGTCGGGCCCAATGACATGGCCTTCGCCATCGAGGGGCATGTCCGGTTCCCGCGACCCGCGTCGGAACAGGCGATGGACCGCGTGTTGAAGGCGGCGCAGGCGCGCGGCGTGCCCGTCGGCATCTTCTGCGCGGATGCCGCCGAAGCCGCCGACAGGCTGACGCAGGGATATGCGCTGGTCACGCCCGGCAACGACTTCGCGCATCTGACGCGCAGCCTGTCGGGGGCAGTGCGGTCCTTGCTGGAGGATCAGCGCGTCAAGGCACCGGTGGCGGCGGGTCATGGCTATTGAGGCAGGCGACGAGCGGCGGTGGATCCTGCTGCCCGGCACCCTGTGCACGGGGGCGGTGTTCGACCCGTTCCTCGACGCGCTGGGCGTGCCGGTCGCGGCGCGGCAGGTGGTCGAGTTGCGCCATCCCGCGGTCGAGGATTACCTGCCCGAACTGGCCGCGCTGGCCGATCCGCGCGCGGTCATCTGCGGCTTTTCTCTCGGCGCGATCGTCGCGGCGCATCTGGCCGACCGCGTCGCTGCGGCGGACTGCCTGTTCTTCGGGTTGAACCCGCACGCGGACGCCCCGGCCAAGCGGCAGGGCCGCCTCGATCTGGCGGTCGATGTGGCGCGCCTCGGCGGTTCCGCGGCCCTTGCCGCGCGGCTTGGCCCGCTCGCCGGGCCGGAGCCAGAGGCGGCGCGCGCCCGCGTCCTCGCCCTGGCCGAGGCGGCGGGCCCGTGGATCGAAGCGCAGACGCGTCTTGCCCTCGAAAGGCCCGGCGCCCTGCCCGCGCTCGGGCGTACGTCCATGCCCGTGACCATGCTGACCGGCACAGCGGATGAGCAAGCGCCGCTCGAGCTGGCGCACGAGGCGGCGCGCAGCGCGCCAAAGGGCCGCGTCATGCCGCTGAAGGACCTTGGCCACTATGCGCTGGTCGAAGACCCCGTCGCCTGCGCCTCTGCGGTCAACGCGCTGTGGGGGCGAGCGTGAGCACCCTGCCCCACGGCCTTCTTGCGCGGCTTCAGACCTGCGACACGCCCACCGTCTGTAACGCGATCGAGGTGGCCCAAGGCCGCCGCGGCTTCGCGGGGTTCACGCGCAAGACGATGCACTGGGCCGGGCCAGCCGAGGCGACGATCGTGGGATTTGCCCGCACCGCGCATATCGCCGGCCGCCTGCCACCCGAGGAGCCGGTCGAGGCGCTGCGCGCCCGCCGTATGGCCTATTTCCGGTCGATGGCCGACGGCCCCCGCCCCGGGGTTGCCGTGGTCGAAGACCTTGATGGCGAGGCGGCACTGGGCGCTTGGTGGGGCGAAGTGCACGCCCGCGTGCATGGCGGGGTCTTCGGCCTGGCGGGTGCATTGACAAACGGGCTCATGCGGGACCTCGGCGACCTGCCTGCCGATTTCCCGATCCTTGCCGGCGGCATCGGGCCGAGCCACGGTTTCGTCCACGTCCGCCGCATTGGCGAACCGGTCGAGATATGCGGGCTCACCGTTACCGAAGGCGACCTGATCCACGCGGACCGGCACGGATCGGTCGTGATCCCGCCGGGCGTCTGGCCAACGCTGGGTGCAGCGCTCGACCGGCTTGCGGCAAGCGAGGCGCTGGTTCTCGACCCTCTGAAAAGGGGTCCGGTCGGCTTCGAGGATTTCGCCGCGTCCTGGACCGCGTTCGAAAAGGCGCGCACCTGAGCCGCGTCAGCCAGAAGGCATTCGGCGCACCTCAGAGCCGGTCGAGCACATCCCCCGCTGTGGCCGCCGTGTCGTCCCAACCGGGCAAGCGCCTTCCCGCTTCACGTGCCGCGGCGGCACAGGCGGCGAGACCCCTTTCATTCCCGAGCAGATCCGCGAGGGCCTCGGCAAAGGCTTCGGCATCGTCCGGGGGCACAAGGCGGCCAGCGGCGGAGGGCACCGTGTCGGGAACCGCTCCGGTTCTGCAGCTCACGATGGGCAGGCCGTTGACCAATGCCTCGTCGAAGACAAGCCCGTAGCCTTCGTAACGTGTGGCAAGCGCGAAGATCGTGGCCTCAGCATAGAGCGCGGCCAACTGCGCGTCTGGTACGTACCCCGCAAGCGTGACCCGCTGGCCGAGGTCAAGCTCCTCGAGCAGCCGCCGCAGCGCTGCGGCATGATCGGCGTCATAAGCCTTGCCCACAATCACGGCGTTCCAGTCGAGATCTTTGAGCTTGGCCAATGCCGTGAGCAGGACATCATGCCCCTTGCGCGGATGCTGAATGCCCACGGACAGGATAAGCGGCGGCTTGGCGGGTGCCGGATCGCGAACAGGGCGATCTGTTCCGGGGCGGGCAATGGTGATCCGTTCCGGGGCAACACCGTAGGACCCGGTGAGCATCGCTGCGGTGGCCGGGCTTGGCACGAGGACATGCGCCACATGCGCCAGGTTGGCGCGCTCGATCCGGTAGAGATGGTCGCGCCGCTCGGGCTCGAGCCCGGTTTCGAGGGCCAGGGGGTGGTGCACCATGGCGACACTCGGGACATGCAGCGCAGCCAGCGCCGCGGTGTCGAGCGTCGCCGAGATGAACCCGTCGAGGATGACGACGCGGTCGGGTTCCAGCGCGCGAAGTTGCGCGACGGCATCGGCCATATCCCCGGGCGTCGGATCGGGAAACGAGGTGCCAAGCTGCAGGTGTCGCACATCCCTGCCCTGCGCGCGCAGCCCCTCGAGCAGGCGGCGCTCGTAGATATAGCCGCCCGTGGGCGTCGTGATGTCGCCCGGAATGGCAAAGGCGGCGCGGCGCAGGCTCATGACAGCTGCTCCGGGGCGTAGATCGCCAGGACCCGGCGCTCCAGAACACCGACCAGCCCGTACCCCAACGCGGAAAGCGCGGCCACAAGAGCCACCGAACTCCAGAGCATGTCGAAATCCGAAAGTGACGCCGAAAGCGCCATCAGGCTACCCACACCGTCCCCCGTCGCGAGCCATTCCACAACGGTCAGGGCTAGGATCGACGCAGGCACGGCCATGCGGGCCGCCGCAAAGAAGGCAGGCAGCATCGCCGGGATCTGCACGCGGACAAGTCGCATGACGGGCCCTGCGGCGTAGCTGTCGAGCACATCCATGATCTGCCCGGGCGCCTGTCGCAAGCCCTGAAGGCAGGCGACGAAGGTCGGGAAGAAGACCATGACGGCCACCAGCACGATGGACCCCACCGCCCCACGCCCCAGCAAGAGGACAACGAGGGGCGCCGTTGTGACGATCGGTACCGAGCGAAGCGCGATGGCAAGCGGCATGGCCGTTGCGGCCAGGGCCGGGACAAGAACCAGCAGAACGGCAAGCCCCGCCCCCGCCGCCAACCCCGCGACGTAGCCGGGCAGCAGGAACAGAGCCGTCTCGCCCAACGCGGCGGCAAGGGTCGCGCGGGTCGCGGCGGCATCGGGCGCCACGAAAAGAGCATGGGCCACATCGGCCGGTCCCTTGGCGAAAAACGGGTTGAGACCGAACACTTCGATCGCCCCCGCCCAGGCCAAGAGCGCCACCGCCACCACGATCGCCAGGTCGCCCCCTGCCCGCCCGTGGCGCGTGCCACCCGCAGGAGCGGCAAGGATGACGGGTGGCGCTTCCAGCAGGATACGGCGCGCCAACGCCCCGATCGCCACATAGGCAAGGATCGCGACAGCGGTGGCAACGGTGGCAAGACCCCATGTCATCTCGACGTCGAGGGCGCGAATGGCCCGGATCGTCAGAACGCCCATCCCGCGCTCGGCGCCCGTGAACTCACCCACCATCGCGCCCAGAAAGGCGGCCGGTGCTGCGATCTGGAGACCGGCAAAGAGATAGGGAAGTGCGGCCATCATGCGGACGTGGACAAGCGCCGAGACGCGACCGCGCCCGTAGCTGCGCACAAGGTCGAACCAGGTATCAGGCGCGGCGCGCAATCCCACGAGCAGCGGGATGAGCGTTGTATAGTAGACGGCAAGCGCCGCAAGCGTGATCTGCGGCCCCGGACCCGGCCCGAAGAAGACACGCAGGATCGGTCCCGTTGCCACCAGCGGCAGACAGAACACCAACAGCGCAAGACCCGTGACCACACGTTCGCTTCGCGGCCACACCAGCGCGACACTGGCCAGAAGGATCGCGGCAAGGTTGCCGATGACGAACCCCGCCGCCGCGTTAGACAGCGTTACGCCAAGCGCCCGCCCCATCAGGTGCCGATCCTCGACAAGGTAGGCGATCACCTCGGTCGGTGCCGCAAGAACATAGGCGTCGGCCAGAAGCCGACCGGCCAGCTCCCAGACCGCAAGAACACAGAGCACACCAAGCCATGGCGCAACCCGGAGGGTCTTGCCCTGCCGCACGGGCAGAACCTGAGTGGCGAGACCTGCGGTCATTGCGCGGCAAGCGAGGGCTCGCCCACCGCCATGCCACGGCTGAGCTCCGAGAAGACCAGATCGATCAGTTCGGTGGCGCGTGGACTGCGCGCGGCCATGTCGGATCGTGGACGCGGCAGGTCGATGGCGATATCGGCCACGACCCGCGCCGGACGGGGCGACAGGACGATCACGCGGTCCGACAGGGCCACAGCCTCGCTGACCGAGTGTGTCACGAGGATCGTGGTGGTCCCTCGCGCCTCCCAGATGCGTGGCAGGTCCTGCGCCAGTTGGCGCCGGGTCAGCTCGTCCACGGCACCGAAAGGTTCGTCAAGCAGCAGCAGGCCGGGCCGCGTCGCGAGCGCCCTTGCGATGGCCGCGCGCTGGCGCATGCCGCCAGACAATTCCGCCGGGCGCGTTTCGGCAAAGCCCGCCAGCCCGACAAGCGCGATCAGCTGGTCGATGTCGGAGCGCTCGGCCGGTCGGCGTGCAAGTCCGAGCGCCAGCTCGATGTTCCCACGCACGCTGCGCCACGGCAGAAGCGAGGGGTCCTGGAACGCGACCGAAAGGCCAGCCTGCTTCAACGTCTCGGACGGCGGCGCGCCGCCGATCTCGATCCGCCCTCCCGTGGGCGTTTCGAGACCGGCGATCATGCGCAGGATCGTCGACTTGCCACAGCCGGAGGGACCGACCAAGGCGGTCGTCTGCCCTGCGGCGAAGGTCAGGTCGACCGGGTGAACCGCCTCGGTTCCGCCCGCGAAGGTCTTGGCCAGCGCGGTGCAGATCACGTCAGGCGGAGGGGTCACGTCATGCGCCATGGACCTCTTCGAGGATCGAGCGATCCCACAAGTCCGGGGTCACGGTGCGGCCGAGCAGTGCAAGGGTCTCGATATTGGCCGCGACGGTGTCGTCGGTCCACCAGCCGAACCCGTTTGCATCCGTAAGCTCGGAGAACATGAGCGGCACCTGCCGCGCGGCCTGCAGCTTCTGCGTCTCGAGGTCGAGGCCCGCATCGGGATACATCGCCAGCGTCAATTCGGCGGCGGCATCGGTGTCCTCTCGGTAGGCTTCCCAGCCGCGGACCTCGCCCGACATGAGCGCCACCAACTCGGCCCGGCGATTGGCGAGGCTGTCCTCGGTTGCGATGTAGGTCTGCGAGTGGACGGCATAGCCATGGTCGGCCATCAGCATGGTCAGGCTTTCGACACCCTGCATCGCCATGGCGACCGGCAGGTCGGTTTCCCAGCAGAGCAGGCAATCGACCTCGCCCGCCAGAAGCGGCTGCGCGGAATACTGCGTCGGCACGATCTCGATACCGTCGATGTCGACGCCGTTCAGCGTGCAGAGCGCCTGCAGCACCGGCGTGTTCGCCAGCGCCATGCCGATCCGCTTGCCCACAAGGTCGGCCGGTTCGTTCACCGGGTTCGCGGGCAGCGACGCGATCACGAAGGGGTTCTTCTGCATCGCAACGCCAAGGATCTTGAAGGGCGCACCCTGTTCGACGGCAGCCGCGGTGTAATCGGCGGCCGAGATGCCGACCAAGGCCGTTCCGGCGACGACGGGAGGCTCGACCGGCGCGTTCGGACCACCTGGAAGAAGCGAGACCGCGAGCCCGTTTTCGGACCACCATCCACGATCCTGCGCGATGTAACTGCCCGCGAACTGCGACGAGTGAAGCCACGACAGCTGCAGGCTGACGGCGGTCTGCGCGCGCGCGGGGCGGCTGCCGAAGCCCATGGCACCAAGGCCAAGTGCAGCAGCACCAGTTCCAAGAAGCATTCGGCGGGAGTAGTTTGATCGCATTGTCACGTCCTTGTTGGATACCGCATAGACGGTAGGAGGGCCGGGCGAAGAAACAAGCCGATCAGGCGCGTCGGATCGTCTCGCTCTCTGCCTCGGGCTGGAGTTGCCCGCTCTCGCGCCCGACTGCCTGCGGCGTAAGCCAATGGAGGAAAATTCCGGGCAGCACGGCCACGAGAAAAGCGAGGCCGAAGGCCACGCTTGCCGCAAGCCCACCGCTTGCCGCGACACCGGCCACCGGCAGAAGAACAGCCGCCGCCCCTTCGCGGAGACCCCAACCCGACACCGTGAGCGGGATGAGCATCGCGAACAGGATCAGCGGCACAAGCGCCGTCACCTCGGCAAGACCGAGCTCGACACCGACCGCGCGGGCACACAGGGCGAAGGCCAAGAGGTTGCATGCCGCCGTGCCGATGCTGAGCACGATCTGCGCCGGCAGGACGGACCGCGCCAACAGGGCCGTGTGAACCGGTCTCAACATCCGCCGCACCGACACTCCGGCCGCGCCGGGCAGATGGCGCGCAGCATAGGCAAGGACCGGCAGAACGGCGCAGGAGACGAGCAGCACAGCAACCGGCACGGCGAGCCATCCGGGCCAGTCAAGGCCGCCCGGCACCGCCAGCGTCACGAAGAAGGACACGCCGAGTATTGCGACCATCGCAACCTGACCCGCCAGCCGTTCGAGCGCGACCGCCAGCCCGGCGGCAACAAGGCCGGCCTGCTCGCGGGATCGTACGGCGCGGCCAGCATCGCCGATCATGCCGCCCGGCAGCGACTGGTTCACGACCTGCGAAAGGTAGTACTCCGTGATGGCCGCACGTCGCCCGAGCTCGATGCCCAGTTGCCCGGCCGTCAGGCGCCAGCGCAGGGCCGACAGCACCGTCTGCGCACTGAGGGCCAGCACCGCAAGTGCCAGCCATCTCCAGTCGGCGGTGGCGAGGCTGGTCAGCGCCGCCTGCCCGTCCGCGGCGCGCCACAGCAACACGAGAAGCCCGATGGCGAAAGCGACCTGGGCAAGCCTGATCACAGGCTTTGGAATGTTCAGTGAAAAGCGCTTCAACTGTCGGCCTCGGGTCCCACCGGACGCGAGTAGGTCTCAAGGATGAGGTCACGCATTGTCGCCATGGAGCGCACCTCGACCGTGCCCTCGGGAACGAGGCCTTCGGTCCAGCCCCAGGACGCCGTGCCAGCGACCAGCGCCTCGGGTCCGATAACGTGGATCGGCACATCGGGCCGCTCGTCCAGCGCAACGAAACCGGCCGCCTGGTGGTCACCGATCACGAAGATCAAAGGCGGATCCGCGGCGTGGCGCGCCGCGTAGTCGAAGACGACACGCAAGGCATAATCGACGGCCTGACGGTATTGCTCGCGCACGCGGTCCCGGTCGCGCCAGACGACCTCGGGCGGATCGCCGGACTGCGCCATGTCGTTGAAAATAGTACCGTCGCCGATTGCGTCCCAAGGCACGAGGTCGGGCACGGGCACCCATGGCGCGTGAGACGAGCCAAGGGCCATCTGCACGAAAAAGGGCCGATCCGAAGCCGTATCGCGCAAGAGGCGATCCAGCGCCGAAAAGGTGAACTGGTCCGGCATCGTCACCCAGTTGAACGGCAGACCCCGATAGCCGAGGTCGCTTGCGGCCAGTACCGTCTCGAACCCCATGCGCGACGCCTCGGGCCAGTCGAGGGTGATCTGCGGCATGACGGCGGCAGTATGAAAGCCCGCATCGGCGGCGATGTGAAAGAGCGTGCGCCGCTCGCTGGCCAGCGCCGCGCCGTAGCTTGTCTGATTGGAGACCCAAAGCCCATTGGCAAAGGTTGCGTGGCTGAGCCAGCTTTGTCCGCCGCGTGTCGGCGCCTGCAAAAGCCCGGAGCGCATCGACAAACCGAGCGTCGACAACCGCTCTTCCGCGGCGGCAAGGGTCGCGCGGTGCGTCTCGGCATAGAGGGGCGTGTCGAGGCTGGCGCGGCCGTAGCTTTCAACGAAGATGATCAATACGTCCCTGTCGATCGCCTGCAAAAGCGTGCCGCGCCCGGCGAAGGGGTCGGTCTCGGCGGCCGCCTCGAAGGCGCGCAGATCGGCAAGCGTTTCGCGCGCCATGCCGATCCGTTCAAGACCCAAGCGGGCGGTAAAGGCCGATCCCGGCGGGGCCAATGGCAAGGTCCATCGGCCCATGACCTGTCCGACCTCGGCCGTGGCGACGCCCGCAAAAAGGACAGAAGCACCTGCCCCGGCCACCGCGAGCGGCCGCGACAGCTGCAACCGCGCCCAGACCCCGCTTGCCCACCAAAGCGCCCAGCCTGCCCCCATGACGGCGACCAGCGCCGCGATGACTGCGGCGACCGTCGCCAAGGGCCCGATTGCGCCCACGGTCAAACGCAGACCCGCCTCGATCAGGGACAGGTCCGCGATCGGGTTGAAGCCTCGCCCGAGTGCGGTGAACATCGCGTAATCCGCGGCCTTCAAGAGCGCGATCAGCATGAGGCTGGCCACAATCGCCATGCGCAGGGCCCGTGCCCACGCGCCCTGCGGCACGGCCGCAAGGACCAAAAGGATCACTGGCAGTTCCAGCGGAAAGACCAAAAGCGCACCCCAGGTCATCGCGCCGGGGTGGTTCGGCTGGATCAGCACGAGGTGAAACACGAGCGCCGAAAGGCCCAATCGCACGAGTTGACCCGTCATCCGCGGCGCCGCCAGAGCCAAACGAGATCGACCGCGAAGGACCACACCAGCGCCAGCGCCGCGACAAGCACAAGCCAGACGGCAAGCCAGCCCGGCAAGATCGGCGCTTGCAGCGCGATCAATGTGCCGAGTTGCAGCACGCAAACGCCCTTGCGGCTGAACCTCTCGGGCAGATCGCGCTGCATCCACGGTAAGGCATGGGCCGCCGCGAAAAACAGGTAGCGCGGCAATCCGAGGATGATGGCCAAGGCGCCCGCTCCGCTTGCCATCGAGGCGGCGAGCGCAAGGATCAGGGCAAGCGCCGAGTCGACCTCCATGTCGAAGCGCGCGCCGAAGTCAGAGGCGTAGCCTTGCCAGCGGGCCAGCCAACCGTCGACCCCATCCAGAGCAAGTGCGACAACCGCCACGATCAGCACCGGCCACGACGCATCTGCACCTGCAACCAGCGGCGCGACCAAAGCGGCCGCCAAGGCCAGTCTCGCAAGCGTCGTGACGTTGCACAGACCCAGCCGACCATAGGGAAAACCGCGCTGCACCGCCCGCACCGCAAGGCCGGTCCCGAACGCGAAAACCAGCAGCGCCGCTGTCGTGGGCACCGGGCCTGCGCCAGGCAGAACGAGGGTGAGAGCGACAAGTCCCACAGACAGGACGAGCGCAGCGCCAAGAAGGTCGCCCGTCGGCGTGCCACCCATCCCTGCAGCCGGAGCAGCCAATCGCTTCAACCCTGTTGATCGAACTGATGTCATTACCGTGACATTGCACAAGTTGGTGAACTGTCAAGGTGGGACACGGACACTTGAAGCTGCCTGCGCGGGGTCTAGCTCATCTCCAACTCGGAGTGCCGCATTGCCAAACCCTGCCAACGATTATCGCGTCTTCGCTCGTCTGCTTCACTGGGGCATGGCCGTTCTGGTGTTGGCCATGATCCCAGCAGGGTTGCTGATGGTGCAATCCGGGCTGGACCGCGGGCTTCAGAACAGTCTGTTCATATTCCACAAGAACGTGGGTGTGCTGCTTTTGCTCCTTGTTGCCGTTCGTGCTGTCTACCGTTGGCGCAACCCGCCCGCGCCCCTGCCCAGCGACCTTCCCGTTTGGCAACATCGCATCGCGGGGCTGTCGCACCTGGGCCTCTACGGGCTTCTCATTCTCTTGCCCGTTGCGGGCTACGTCCGGGTCAAGGCAGGCGGGTTTCCCATAGAATCGCTGGATGCCCTCGGCCTCCCGTCCCTTGTCCCACGGTCAGACGCGTTGGCCGAGACGGCGAAAACCGTGCATTACTTCGCCGGCCTGGCGATCGCCGGACTGATCACGCTGCATGTCGCCGCGGCTGCATATCACGGCATCGTTCGACGCGACGGCGTCTTTTCGCGCATGTGGCCCCCTTTCGGAGCGCGCAACCGCTGAGGCGACTTGCGCCCGCACCCGGCAGTGATAGCTGACGGAAGGTCCATCGGGCTTCGCCCGAAGCACCACAAGGCTCTTGCATCCCATGTCGCTTGCCGAACCCAGGCCCTTCTTCGAGATCGCACAGCCTGCATGGCATGGACCGCGGCTGGCCGCGGCCCTGCTGACCTTGGTGCTGTCCATCGGCATCGTCGGAGTTTTCGCGCTCAGCGTCACTGCCTGGACGCCCGTCGCTTTGATCGCCCTGCCCCTCGTCACCCTGACCGCAGTGTGGATTTCCGGCGGCGCCGCGACCTCGGTCCTGGGCGTGTTCACGCGGTCCGAACCGCGCAACCTTGCCGAGGCATCCCTACCCGCCGAAAGCCGTACGGCACTCCTTGTTACGCTGTGCAAGGAGGATCCAATTTCCCTCGCGCGCTACCTGTCGGACCTTCGCCAGGGGCTCGACCATGCGAAATTGCTCGATGCGACGCAGGTCTTCGTACTGTCCGACACGTCCGGCGCCGACCTTGTGGCACGGGAAGAGGCCGCAATGCTGCCCCTGCATACGGCGGGCATCCTGCACTACCGGCGCAGGGCGCGGAACATCGGTCGAAAGCCGGGCAATATCGGGCAATGGCTGGATGATCATGGCGATCGGTTCGATCACATGCTGGTGCTCGATGCGGACAGCCGCATGACCCCGGGCCGGATCGCGCGGATGATCCGCCAGATGGAATCGCGCCCCGATCTCGGCCTGCTTCAGGCCGGGATCGCGATCCGTCCCGGCACGACACGCTTCGCAGGTCACCAGCGCACAAGCACCCGCCTTCTGTCCCATGGGTTCGGCCGAGGGTTCGCCGCCTGGAGCGGAGAAAGCGGCACCTACTGGGGGCACAACGCAATCATGCGGGTCGCGGCGTTCCGCGCGGCGCGTGACCTGCCCGTTCTCAGCGGAGAGGCTCCCTGGGGCGGGACAATCCTGAGCCACGACTTCGTCGAGGCCGCCTGGATCCGCCGGGCAGGATGGGCCGTCGCGCTCGACCCGGACAGCGAGGGCAGCGCCGAGAGCGCGCCCGAAACACTCGATGCCTTCCATGCGCGCGATCGGCGATGGTGCCAGGGCAACCTGCAACACCTGCGCATCCTCGCCGAACCGGGCCTGCATCCGATCAGTCGGCTGCACCTGACGATGGGCGTTCTCAGCTACCTCGTCGCGCCGATCTGGTTGGCATTGATCACGCTCGTGGCCATCTGGGGCCTTCCAGTGGCTGGCGCCGGGCCGCTTGCGGTTGTTCTGGGCGTGCTGATTCTGCCGAAGATCTGTGCCTTGATCGACCGATGGCGCGTTGCGCGAACGCCCCGGCGGCGCGCGATCTACCTAAGGGCGTCGCTTGCGGAACTCGTCGTCTCAAGCCTGATTGCACCCCTCGTCATGCTGAGACAGGCCGCGGCCGTCTTCGCCGTCGCGATGGGCCGGGATAGCGGTTGGAAGACAGGCCGGGGTGCGGTCACTGCACAGGCCGGCGGGCTTGGCGAGGTCGTCTTCGGGATGGGGCTGATCGCCGTGGCGGTCCTGTCTCAAGGGCCTGCGGCCGTCTGGCTTTTGCCTGTCGCGCTTCCCCTATGCCTTGCGCCGCTGATCCGGCGCGTGATGGACGCAGCCGCATGATACGGCGGCGGGACGTTCTGGCCGGGGCGGCGGCGATGGCACTGCTTGGCCCAGGCGCCGCTCGCGCCGAGGCGTCGACCAGCTTGCTAGAGGAGGCCCGGCGCCGGGCCTCGCGCCCCTTCGAAAACCTCTCGCCGCCCCTTCCCGCGCCTTTTGCGGGGCTCAGCTATGATGCCTACAGAGGCATCCGGCCGATCCCGGGCCGGGCCGCGATGTTGCCGCACGGTCCCGACTACGCCCTCGACCTGCTTCCGCCGGGGCTGTTCTTTCCCGATCCGGTCCGGATCGACCGTGACATGGGCAACGGACCCGAAAGCATCGCCTTTGGTCCCGATCTCTTCGATTTCGACAGCCGCTACTTCGGCGACATCCCGGCCACCGCACCCGGCGCGGGGTTTTCGGGGCTGCGGCTGCGCCATGCCCTGAATGCGCCGGGCCGCATGGACGAGGTGCTGGTCCTCCAGGGCGCCAGCTATTTCCGCGCCATCGGACAGGCGATGGTCTATGGTTTGTCGGCCCGGGGCGTGGCAATCGGAACAGGCGGCCCAGCCCCCGAGGAATTCCCGCGCTTCACCGATCTGCGTTTGCACGCAGCCGAAGGCGGTACCGTTCGGATCGAGGCCATCATCGACGGGCCCTCGCTTGCCGGTCATCTCGAGATGACCCTGCGCCCGGGACCCCAGACGGTGACGGAGATGGCCGTCACGCTCCTGCCGCGGCGCGAGATCGCCGACATTGGTGTGGCGCCCCTGACGTCGATGTATCTCAAGGGGCCGCTGCGCGCCTCGGTCAGTGACGATTTCCGACCGAGGGTGCATGACAGCGACCTTCTTCTGATCGAGAACGGATCAGGTGAGCGCCTCTGGCGGCCGATCTCCAACCCCGCGCGGATCGAGACATCGGCCTTTCTCGACGCGGACCCGGTCAGCTTCGGTCTGTTTCAGACCCCACGGCAGTTCGAGGATTTCGAGGATACCGAGGCACGCTACCATGACCGTCCGTCGGCGATCGTGCGCCCGTCGGGCCCCTGGGGTCGTGGCGCGGTCATGCTTGTCGAGATTCCCACCGGCGACGAGTTCATGGACAACATCGTCGCCTTCTGGCGCCCCGAGGCGCCGCTTGTTCCCAACACCGAGTACCGGTTCGACTATTCGATCATCTGGACGCGGGATGCCCCGGCCAATGCCGGTGATCGCGCCATTCTCCAGAGCCGAAGTGGGCGCGAGCACAACCGCCCCGGTGCCCGGCGCTACGTCATCGACATCGCTGGTTCGCCTGAGGGCCTTGCGCCAGAGGTCACCGGCCCTGCGTCGGCCGCGATCGAGGGGCTCGGCCTCTTCCCGCTGCCCGGTGGCGACGGAACGCGGCTGACCTTCCTGCTTTTGCCCGGGGCTCTCGATGTCGCCGAGCTGCGGGTCGATCTCGGGGCTGCAGGCGCGTCGGCCGCCTCAACGGTCTGGGTGCACCGCTGGACCCGTGCACGCGACGGGGGCGTCTAGCCCAGCGCCACCTCGGCCCGGAGGGGCCGGTGATCCGAGGCCATGCGGATGCCCGCCCCGTCCAGCACCCTGGCCTTCAGCACATGCGCGCCGCCCGCCGCGAGAATGCGGTCAAGCGGAAGGACGGGGCGACGCACCGGAAACGTGGCCGGTGCCGGCCCCGCGAAACGCCGCCCCAGAACGGCGCGCGACAGCGCAAGACCACCCCAGGGGCGCCATTCGTTCAGGTCGCCGCACAGGATCGTAGGCCTGTCCCTGCGGCGGGCGAGATGCTGGCCGAGCGTCCGCATCTGCGCGATGCGCAGCATTTGCGTCAGCGAAAGATGCGTGCCGATGAGCCGCACGGCGCGGTCCCCGGCGCGCAGGTCGGCAATGACCGCGCCGCGGTGGCAATGCCCCGGCAGATCGACGAGCGCGATATCCTCGACCTCCACTGACGGTCCGGCCAGCAGGACCACGCCGAGAAAGCCATGGCTTTCGTCACTCCATCGGTCCAAGCGTCCGGTGTGAACGTGGCGCAGGCCGGTGCGGGCCTCGATCCCGGCCAGGTCGAGGATGCCACGGTGTGGCCTCCTTTCCTCATCGGCTTCCTGCAGGACCACGAGATGCGCCGGCTCTGCCACCACCTCGGACGCCAGCACATCGACGGTCCGGGCCGGATCGATGATGCCGTCTTCACCGCGCCCCCGGTGGATGTTCCAGCTGGTGATCGAAAGACGTCTCAGTGAGGGAACCCCGGCTTCGCGCGATGGCGGTCTATTGTCCTGCGGTGGGATTTGCAGCCACGACCGGCCGCGTCAAGCGTGTCGCGATCTGTCCCGGCGCGGATCTTGCCCCGCGGTTCACGCACGCCAAGACGGGCGCAAAGCCGCCGTCCGGTTGAACATCCGGCAGGAGACGCTAGCGTTGAGGCATGGATGATGAACCGAACGACACCCGCCCGACCTCGAAATCAGAGCATTTCACGCGCTTGGCCGCCGGTGCGGAGGATGACCCGTTCGCCGTCCTCGGCCCCCATGCCAACGAGGATGGGACGACAACGCTGACGGTGTTCCTTCCCGGTGCGGACGCCATCACGGCGCTTTTGCAAGACGACACCCGGGAAACTGCACTTGACCCTGTCGCGGATCACCCGGGCGTCTTCGAGGGGCGCATCCCGGATGATGCGGCCTATCGGCTCAAGGCCACGCTCGACGACGCCACCAGCTGGACGTTCGAGGATGCCTACCGGTTCGGCCCCGTCATGGGCGAGATGGACGAATACCTGATCGGCGAAGGCACCCACGCCCGCCTGTGGGACGTTCTGGGTGCGCATGTCATGGAGCATGAGGGCGTCGCGGGCACCCATTTCGCCGTCTGGGCCCCCAACGCCAGGCGTGTCTCGGTCGTGGGTGCGTTCAACGGCTGGGACGGTCGCCGCCACCCGATGCGCCGCCGGGGGGCAGCCGGCATCTGGGAGATTTTCCTGCCCGGTATCGGCGAAGGCGAAGCCTACAAGTACGAGATCGTGGGACCCGAGGGTTCGCTTCAGCCGCTCAAGGCCGACCCCGTTGGCTTCGGGTCGCAACACCCGCCCGAGAACGCGTCGGTCGTACGCGATATCCGCGGCTACGGCTGGGACGATGCAGCCTGGATGGAGGGGCGCGGTGCCAGGAACGAGCGCCGTGCGCCCATCTCGATCTACGAGGTGCACCTCGGGTCGTGGCGCCGCAAGGACGGTGGGCGGCCCATCTCGTACCGCGAGGCGGCGGAGGAGCTGGTCGACTATGTGGCCGACATGGGCTTCACCCATATCGAGCTGATGCCGGTCAGCGAATATCCGTTCGACGGGTCCTGGGGCTACCAGCCCGTCGGCCTCTACGCCCCCACGATCCGCCACGGCCCGCCGCACGAATTCCGCGACCTTGTCGAAGCGGCGCATCTCAAGGGGCTTTCCGTCATCCTCGACTGGGTGCCGGGGCATTTCCCGAGCGATCCCCACGGTCTTGGCCTGTTCGACGGCACGGCGCTCTACGAGCATGCCGATCCGCGCGAGGGGTTCCACCAGGATTGGAACACGCTGATCTACAACTACGGGCGGACCGAGATTAAGAACTTCCTTGTCGCCAATGCGCGCTACTGGCTCGATGAATACCACGTCGACGGGCTGCGCGTGGATGCCGTCGCCTCGATGCTCTACCGCGACTACTCCCGCAAGGCGGGCGAATGGGTGCCCAACAAGGACGGTGGGCGCGAGAATTACGAAGCCATCGCCATGCTGCGCGAGATGAACATCGCCACCTACGGCGCACATCCCGGCATCATGACAGTGGCCGAGGAAAGCACCGCCTACCCCGGCGTGTCGCAACCCGTTTCGGCGGGCGGGCTCGGGTTCGGGTTCAAGTGGAACATGGGCTGGATGAACGACACGCTCGAGTACATCAAGAAGGACCCGGTCCACCGGCGGCACCACCACCACCAGATGACCTTCGGGCTGACCTATGCCTTCTCCGAGAATTTCGTGCTGCCGATCAGCCATGACGAAGTGGTGCACGGCAAGGGCTCGATGCTGGGCAAGATGCCGGGCGGGCCCGAGGAGCGTTTCGCCAACCTGCGGGCCTATTACGGGTTCATGTGGGGGCATCCCGGCAAGAAGCTTCTCTTCATGGGGCAGGAGTTCGGACAGGAGGCGGAATGGAACCATGGGGGCGAGCTCGACTGGCGCGCGCTCGAGGATCCGCGGCATGGTGGCCTGCAGCGGCTGGTGCGTGACCTGAACACGCTGTACCGCGGCGAGCCCGCGCTGCACGAACGCGACGCCGAACCGGAGGGCTTCCAGTGGATCGAGGCCGACGATGCGGCCAATTCGGTCTTTGCCTGGCTCCGCCGCGGCGGACCGGATGCGCCCAACGTGGTCGTCTTGTGCAACTTCACACCCGTCGAACGCCCCGCCTACCGCGTGGGGCTACCCATGGGCGGCCGCTGGCGCGAGGCGCTGAACACCGATGCCGCGATCTACGGCGGCCAGGGACGGGGCAACATGGGCGCGGTCGAGGCCAAGGCGGAACCCTACCAGGGCCAGGCGGCGCAGGCCGAGGTGTACGTGCCGCCGCTCTCGGCGGTCTACCTGGTGCACGACGGCTGACCCGTCCGACGGGCGCAAGGATGCCGCGGATGCGGCCAAATCAGGATTCACAAGGATACGGACATGTCTCTGAGGGACAGCATCACCTTTATCGAAGACGTCGCACAGCGCGAGGCCGACAGGACGCGCGAGGCGCTGACCGCCGCGGAAAGCACCTTCGAGGCCGAACGCGGTATCGCGCAGCGGCTTGGTGGGCGGATTGACGGGGATCTGGCGCTTTTCGGCTTCTGGACGCCCGAGCTGCTTGATGCGCGCGTGCCGTCGGGCGACATCTTTCTCGAAGTGCTGCGCCCCGCCGAGCCGGTCGACCTGACCCGCGCGCACCAGGAGATCCGTTTCGAGCGCGCCTATATCCCCGTCATCCGCGAAGAGGCCTATTGCTTCACCGCCGTCGAGGGGCTTCTGGCGGGCCGGCGCGACAGCCTGGGGGATTTCTACGCGCTCACGTGGCGCGATGCGGAAGACCAATGGCACCGCATCCTCGACCCGCTCGCGGCCTCCCTTCCCTTCGGCGTCATGGCACCCGCCGAGCTCTACGATCTCGACGCCATGCAGGCCGCGCGCGGCGACGTGGCCTATTTCGAAGCGCGGAAGGGCGACACCCCCCACAAGTTCGGGCCACCCGCCAACATCCTGCAGATCCACGTGCCCACCGCCACCGCGGGCGGAACGCTTGCCAGCCTCACGCGGCACTACCAACGGCTGGCCGAACGCGTGGCGCGCGATCTGCCGCTGGAAACCGCCGACCGGCTGTTCCTCGGCTACGACGCGGTGCAGCTTTTGCCGGTGGAGCCCACGACCGTCTACGAGGCCGGCCCGGAGTTCTGGGAAGAACGCGATCCCGCCGAGGACAGCGTGACCGTCTCGCTTCTGCGGCCCGACACGACCAATTGGGGCTATGACATCGTCATTTCAGGCATGGCCGCGGTGAACCCCGTGCTGCTGGAAACGGGCCGCCCCGACGAGCTGGTCGACCTGGCCGAGACGCTGCACAGCTTCCCCTCAGGCCCGAAGAAACTGATCTTCGACGTGGTTTTCGGACACTCGGACAACCAGGGCCTGAAGGCGCTGAACGGCCATTATTTCGCCGGGCCGAACATGTATGGCCAGAACCTCGCCTATCAGAACACCGCCGTCCGGGCGATCTTGCTGGAGATGCAGCGGCGCAAGGTGAATTTCGGGGCCGACGGCGTGCGCGTGGACGGCGCGCAGGACTTCAAGTGGTGGGACCCCGCCGCCCAGACCCTGCGCCACGACGACGCCTACCTGCAGTCGATGGCCGATATCGTGCAAGAGGTCGCGGGCACCGAGTACCGCCCCTGGTTCGTCTTCGAGGATGGCCGCCCCTGGCCCGAGGAGGATTGGGAGCTTTCCTCCTCCTATCGCTCGGTGATCGAAAGCCAGCGCGACGACGACGTCTTTCAGTGGGGGCCGCTGACCTTCGCGCATAACACGCCGTTTCTGTACACCTTCTGGCTGTCGAAATACTGGCGCATCCGCGAGATGGTGTCGGTGGGGGCGAACTGGATTTCCGGCACCTCGAACCACGACACGCTGCGCCGGGGCACACAGGTCAACCCCAAGCTCAACGTCAACACCCGGCTGGGCCGCACGCGGATGGAGATCCTCGACAAGGCCTATGACAACCCCGCCGTACACGTGCTGACCTATGTCGCCATGCCGGGCGTGCCGATGGATTTCCTGAACGCCATGGCGCGCGCATCTTGGGGGTTCATCCGCAACCAAGATGACCGCTACGGCGTGAAGGTCGTGGCCGAAGAGGCGATCAGCCTCAAGTGGCAGGTCGATGAATACAGCTACTCGGTTCCCGGCAACTTCCAGCGGCTGAAAGAACTTGGCTTCGAGACGCGCGAGGAACTGGCGCGCTTTCTCGAGTTTCTGCCGGCGCTGGTCGAGGTCACCGAATACGACCTAGAAGAGATCGCGAGCCTGCTCAACGCTTCGGAGCCGCCCATTGCGGGGCCGGAATTTTCAGTGGCGAGCCTGAAGGAAATCGCGCGCGCCTGGATGGACGACATGCACGACTACTGCAACGTCGCCAACTCGCTCTCGTCGCTCGATGCGGACCAGGCCGAGTTTTGCCTTGCGGTGCGGAACTTCCGCCGCGCGCGGCCGTGGCTGCGGCAGAACCATGGCCCCAAGGACCGCTTCGACTACCTGCAGCCGATCAACGGGCGCACGGTCTTCACCGCGCTCCGGCACGGGCCGGATGGCGAACAGGTCTTCACCGTCTGCCACATGGAGGGCAAACCGACCGACGAGCTCGACCCCCTGACGCTGCCGGTAAAGGGGATCGAAGGCACCGGGTGGCGCCTTGCGCTCAGAACGCCCTCGATCGGTCCCGACTATGGCGGCGGGCCGATCACGCTGCGCGATTCCATGGCATTGGTCTACGTCCGGAGCACCTGACGACACACGGCGCTTGACGCCCCCGGATGAGCGTCCGATTGAGAACGCGAGCCGCCCGGCAAGGGCGGGCAGACAGACCGGGGGACCATGCCATGTTCGACCTTTTGATCCGGGGTGCCACCCTGCCCGACGGCAGGACCGATCAGGACATCGCCGTCCGCGACGGGCGGATCGTCGAGGTGGCGACCGGGATCGCGGCCGAGGCACGCGAGGTGATCGAGGCCGGGGGGCATCTGCTGAGCCCGCCTTTCGTCGATGCGCATTTCCACATGGACGCGACGCTGTCGCTGGGCCTGCCGCGGATGAACGTCTCGGGCACGCTGCTGGAGGGGATCGCGCTGTGGGGCGAGTTGCGCCCGACGCTGACGCGCGAGGCGGTGGTCGAGCGCGCGCTGCGCTACTGCGACCTGGCCGTGTCCAAGGGGCTGATGGCGGTACGCAGCCATGTCGACGTGTCCGACCCCGCGCTTGTCACCGTCGAGGGGCTTCTGGAGGTACGCGAGCGCGTCGCCCCCTACCTCGATCTGCAACTCGTGGCCTTTCCACAAGACGGCTTCTACCGCTGCCCCGAGGCCGAGGCGGCGCTTCTCAAGGCGCTCGACATGGGCGTCGACGTCGTCGGCGGCATCCCCCATTTCGAGCGCACGATGGACGAAGGCCGCGCTTCGGTCGAGGCGCTCTGCCGGATCGCCGCGGACCGTGGCCTGATGGTCGATATGCATTGCGACGAGACCGACGACCCCTTGTCCCGCCATGTCGAGACGCTGGCCGCGCAAACGGTGCGTTTCGGTCTGCAGGGGCGCGTTGCGGGCTCGCACCTGACCTCGATGCATTCGATGGACAATTACTACGTCTCGAAACTGCTGCCCCTTATGGCCGAGGCGGGCATGGCCGCGATCCCCAACCCGCTGATCAACATGATGCTTCAGGGCCGCCACGACACCTACCCCAAGCGCCGCGGCCTGACGCGCATCCCCGAGTTGCTGGCGCAGGGCATCCCGGTGGCGCTGGGGCAGGATTGCGTGCTCGACCCGTGGTATTCGATGGGCACGGGCGACCTGCTGGATGTGGCGCATATGGCGGTGCACGCGACGCAGATGGGATCGGGCGTCGACAAGCGGGTGCTCTTCGACGCTGTGACGAGCGTGCCCGCGCAGATCCTCGGGCTCGAGGGGTACGGGCTGGCGCCAGGGTGTCATGCCGACATGGTCCTGCTGCAGGCCCGCGACACCGCCGAGGCGATCCGCCTCAGGCCCAACCGGCTCAAGGTCATCCGCCGCGGCAAGCTCATCGCCGAGACCCCGGCGGAACACACGCGCCTGTCGCTCGAGGGGCGGCCCGGCACCGTCGATCCGGCCGCGTACGTGCCCAAGGCCGCGTCCTGAAAACCGGGATTGCACAAAACGGATGCAATCGCCGCTTCCCTGAGCGGAAAACATGCAGTTAACCTGTCCGGGCCGCCCTGCCCGCTCGACTGTGGGCCCGGGCCGGGAAAGGCTGCGGCGTCACGCATCACCGCGAGAATCGTCCGCCAACAGGGAGACCATGCCATGACACGCTTTCACATGAACCGCCGCCGCCTTCTTCAGACGGGCGCAGCCCTTGGCGCAACGACGCTTGCCGCACCCTCGATCCTGCGCGCCCAGGGTAGCGCGGTGCGGGTTGCGGGCATTCACGCCTCTCCGGTCGAGAACGCCTGGAACTCGGTCCTGCATGCCGCGATGGTGGCCGCCGACGCCGAGGGCGCGATCGAATACACCTTCTCCGAAGGGGTGTCGGGCACCGACTACCCGCGCGCGATGCGCGAGTTCGCGGAAGCCGGCAACCTGCTGATCGTGGGCGAATCCTACGCCGTCGAGCGCGAGGCGCGCCAGGTCGCCGCCGACTACCCTGAGACGTCCTTCCTCATGGGCTCGTCCGGCGAAGCCGCGGGCGACAATTTCGGCGTCTTCGGCACCTGGAACTGGGAAGCGGCCTATCTTGCCGGGATGCTTGCCGGGCGGATGACCCAGACCGGCATCGTCGGCTCGGTCGGCGCGATCCCCATCCCCGAGGTCAACATGCTGATCAACGGCTTCGCCGACGGGGTCGCACGCACCAACCCCGAGGCGCAGCACCTCGTCAGCTTCATCGGCACCTTCTTCGATCCGCCGCAAGCGCGCGAGGCGGGTCTTGCGCAGATCGACGCCGGCGCCGACATCCTCTTTGGCGAGCGGATCGGCACCGCCGATGCAGCGCAGGAGCGTGGCATTCCCGCGATCGGCTCGCTCATCGACTACACGCCGCGCTACCCCGAGACGGTCTTTGCCAACGCGCTTTGGTCGTTCCGCCCGCTGGTCGATACCGCGCTGGCCGATGCCGTCGCAGGCAACCCGGTGGGCAAGAACTACACGCCACTGAGCCTGATGA
This sequence comes from uncultured Roseicyclus sp., assembly GCA_964629305.1. Taxonomy (GTDB): domain Bacteria; phylum Pseudomonadota; class Alphaproteobacteria; order Rhodobacterales; family Rhodobacteraceae; genus Roseicyclus. Next base: position 1,644 of record CAZVQL010000005.1, on the reverse strand, counting down.
AGGATGGCGGCAACGACATCTCCTACGTGGCCGACATGGTGCCCGCCGACGCCATCGCCGAGATGGAAGAGGTGCGCGCGGCCATCAAGGCCGGCGAATTCGAAGTGCCGCGCAACTTCGAAGAGCCCGCCTGATGCATCACGGTATCTGCAAGTGTCCCGCCCCCTGCGGGGGGCGGGTGTGACGCGCGTTCTGGAACTCGACGGGATCACGAAGCGCTTCGGGTCCACGCTCGCCAACGACGACGTCTCGCTCCACCTGGAGCGGGGCGAGGTCGTGGCGCTTCTGGGCGAGAACGGCGCGGGCAAGACGACGCTCATGTCGATCCTATTCGGCCACTACACCGCCGACGCGGGCGAGGTGCGCGTCGAGGGGCAGCCCCTGCTCCCGGGCAAATCGCGCGCGGCGATCCGCGCGGGCGTGGGCATGGTGCATCAGCATTTTGCGCTGGCCGCGAACCTGACCGTCCTTGAGAACGTGATGACCGGGACCGAACCGCTGTGGCGACCACGCTCGGATCGCGGGGCCGCGCGCCGCAGGCTGACCGAGCTGTCCAACCGCTTTGGCCTGCCCGTCGATCCCGGCGCGCGGGTCGCCGATCTGTCGGTGGGCGAACGTCAGCGCGTCGAGATCCTCAAGGCGCTCTACAACGAGGCGCGCATCCTGATCCTGGATGAACCAACGGCCGTGCTCACCACGCAGCAGGCCGAGCGCCTGTTCACCACGCTGCGCCAGATGGCAGCGAAGGGCCTTTCGATCATCTTCATCTCGCACAAGCTGAACGAGGTCATGTCGGCCTCGGACCGGGTCGTCGTGCTGCGCGGGGGCCGCGTGGTGGCCGAGCGGCGGACGCGCGACACCAACAAGGAAGAACTTGCCGAACTGATGGTCGGACGCGCGGTGGAACGCCCCAAGCGCCCCCCGGCCCAGCCCGGCGCGGTGCTGCTCGAGGCCGAGGATATCCACCTGTCAGGCCGGGGCGGCGCTGCGCTGAACGGCGTCACCTTTCGCCTGCGCGCGGGCGAGACGCTGGGAATCATCGGCGTCTCGGGCAACGGCCAGACGACGCTGGCCGGTATCGTTTCGGGGCTGTACCCGCCCGACAGCGGCAGCCTGAAGATCAAGGGGGCCGTCCTCGCCAGGCATGACGTGGCGCATGTGATCGAGGCGGGCATCGGGCGCATCCCCGAGGACCGCCATGCCGAGGGCGTGCTGGGCGACATGACGACATGGGAAAACGTCGTGCTCGAGCGGCTCTGCTCGCCCGAGTTTTCGAAGCGCGGCATCGTGCGGCGTGCGGCGGCGCGCGAGGCTACGACCCGCCTGCTGCAAGACTACGACGTGCGCGGCGCTCAGATCGACGGACGCGTCAGCCTGCTATCTGGCGGCAACATGCAGAAGCTGATCCTTGGCCGCGTGATGGAGGCCGCCCCCTCGATCCTCGTGGCTGCCCAACCCAGCCGCGGCCTTGACGAAGGGGCAATCGCAGGCGTGCATCGACGCCTGATCGAAGCGCGCAACCGCGGCGCGGGCATCCTGCTGATCTCGGAAGACCTCGACGAGGTGATCGCGCTTTCGGACCGTATCCGCGCCATCGTCGGGGGCCGGCTTTCCCCCGCCATCCCGGCCGAGCGGGCCGACGCA
>CAZVQL010000004.1:0-34329 GCA_964629305.1 uncultured Roseicyclus sp. | reverse complement strand
GGAACGGGTCCTGCACCATGTTGAGCCAGACATTCGGCACGAAGAGCGTGAAGGCGACCAGCAGCAGCGCAACGCTTTCGTAGATGCGCGACCGGGCGAGGAAATAGCCCTGCGTCGCCGCCGCGAAGAGGAGCATGGCGAAGGTCGCGACTACGAAGACGAAGACCGCCTGCAAGATCCCCTCCCACGTCCCGAGGTCGACACCGTAAAGGATGAGCGTCGGGTTGAAGATGAAGAGGAAGGGCAACGCGACCGTGCGAAGCGAATAGAAGAAGGCGGTGAAGCCCGTCTTGATCGGATCGCCCCCCGAGACCGCGGCGGCGGCGAAACTCGCCAATCCGACTGGTGGTGTCACATCCGCCATGATCCCGAAGTAGAAGACGAAAAGGTGGGCGGCGATCAGCGGTACGATCAGCCCCTCCTGCGCGCCAAGGCTGACGACGACCGAGGCCATCAGCGACGAGACGACGATGTAGTTGGCCGTGGTCGGCAACCCCATCCCCAGGATGAGGGAGAATAGGCCGACGAGCACCAGCATGATGAAGAGCACGCCGCCAGAAAGCTGTTCCACCAGACCCGCCAGTTCGGTGCCGATGGGGGTGCGGGTGACTGTGGCCACGATGATGCCCGCCGCAGCCGTCGCCACGCCGATGCCGATCATGTTGCGCGCGCCCGCGATCAGGCCGTCGCGCAGGTCGACGAGGCCGCCCTTGAACTCGGCCGCCATCTGCGCGCCCTGCCCCCGGAAAAGCGCCTTGAGCGGGCGTTGCGTGGCGATGATGCCGATCATCAGGGCCGTGGCGAAGAAGGCCGAGCGCGCGGGCGACTGTCGTTCCACCATCAGGAACCAGACAAGAACGACAATGGGCAGGATGTAGTGCAGGCCGGTGGCGTAGATGTCCTTGACCTGCGGCAGCTCGATCTTCTCGGCGTTGGGGTCGTCAACCTCGAGATCCGGCTTGCGGGCGGCAATGGCGACAAGCCAGAGGTAGACCGCCGCCAGAAGCGCCATCATGATCGGCCCGGTCAGGTCGGGCACCGCACCGCGCAGCGCGCCGACGCCGTAGATCAGCGCGGTGAACCCCGCGCCCGCCACGGCGAAACCGATGAAGAACTTGACCAGCATGCCGACGAAGGACTTCGCCTCGCCCAATGCGGGCATGTCTTTCTTCAGCGCTTCGAGATGCACGATATAGACCAGCGCGATGTAGGAGATCACGGCCGGGATGAAGGCGTGCTTGATCACCTCGACGTAGGAAATCCCGATGAACTCCACCATCAGGAAGGCCGCGGCCCCCATGACGGGCGGCATGATCTGGCCGTTGACCGAGCTTGCGACCTCGACCGATCCCGCCTGTTCGCTGGTGAAGCCCACGCGCTTCATGAGCGGGATGGTGAAGGTGCCGGTCGTCACGACGTTGGCGATGGACGAGCCCGAGATCAGACCGGTCATGGCCGAGCCGACGACGGCGGCCTTGGCCGGGCCGCCGCGCAGGTGACCGAGGCCCGCGAAGGCGAGCTTGATGAAGTAGTTGCCCGCGCCCGCCTTATCGAGCAGCGAGCCGAAGAGCACGAAGAGAAAGACGAAGGCAGTGGAGACCCCCAGCGGGATGCCGAAGACACCGCCGGTGTCCAGCCATTGCGCGTTGATCAGCGCGGTGAAGCTCAGGCCCTCGTGCTCGATCAGATCGGGGATCAGCCAGCCCTGCCCCATGTAGGCATAAAGCAGGAAGAGCGAGCCGACGACGGTCAGTGCGGGGCCGAGCGCGCGGCGCGACGCCTCGAGCAGGATCAGGATGCCGATGGCGCCGATGATCACCTGCGCCTGCGTCGGCAGGCCCGAGCGCGCGGTCATCGCCAGCGTGTCGGAGAACCAGAAGACGTAGAAGGTGCAGAAACCGCCCACCGCCATGAGCGCCCAGTCGGTCAGCGGAACGCGGTCACGGGGCGAGGATTTGAGCGCCGGATAGGCGAGAAACGCCAGCACGATCGCGAAGAACAGGTGGATCGGCCGCGTCTCGGTCGAGTTCATCACCGGCAGGTATTGCGCGAACCACAGCTGCGGCTGCGCGATCCAGAGCTGGAACAGCGACCACACCAGCGCAAGCCCCGCAATCAGAAGCGCGACGTTGCGGTTCCTGGGGTTGCGCGCGCCGGAATCGGTCGAGGCGACCAGATCCTGCAGTTCCTCGTCACTGAATTGGCGCCCCGCGCGCTGGTCCTGATCCGCCATCTGCCGTCCCCGTTTTCCTGTCCCGTTCGCAAATGGCCCCGGGCGAAGAAACCTCCGCCCGGGGCCGATCCTTTTCCGTCAGTGGGGGCCGATCACTCGATCAGGCCCGCCTCGCGGAAGTAACGCTCGGCGCCCGGATGCAGCGGCGCGGACAGGCCGTCATTTGCCATCTGCGCCGGGTCGAGGTTGGCAAAGGCCGGGTGCAGGCTGCGGAACTGGTCGATGTTCTCGAAGACAGCCGAGACGACGGTGTAGACCACCTCTTCCGGCACATCGGCCGAGGTGACGAAGGTCGCGCCCACGCCGAAGGTCATGACGTCTTCGTCATTGCCGCGATACATGCCGCCGGGGATTGTCGCGGTGCGGTAGAACGGGTTTTCGGCGACGAGCATGTCGACCGCATCGTTCGCCACCGTCACCAGCACGCTGTCGCAGGCGGTCGTCGCTTCCTGGATCGAGCCGGAGGGGTGGCCGACGGTGTAGACCATCGCATCGATGTTGTTGTCGCACAGCGCCTGGCTCTGCTCGGCGGCCTGAAGCTCGGAGGCGACGGCGAAGTCGTCCATCGTCCAGCCCATCGCATCCATCAGCACTTCCATCGTGCCGCGCTGGCCCGAGCCGGGGTTGCCGACGTTCACGCGCTTGCCCTGCAGATCCTCGAAGGTTTCGATGCCGGCATCGGCGCGGGCCACGACGGTGAAAGGCTCGGGGTGAACCGAGAAGACCGCGCGCAGGTCTTCGAAGGCGCCTTGCTCTTCGAAGCGCGAGGTGCCGTTGAAGGCGTGATACTGCCAGTCGGACTGGGCCACGCCGAATTCCAACTCACCACCGCGGATCGCGTTGATGTTGAAAACCGAGCCACCGGTCGACTCGACGCCGCAGCGGATGCCGTGCTCGGCCCGATCGCGGTTCACCAGACGGCAGATTGCGCCGCCGGTCGGATAATAGACCCCCGTGACCCCACCAGTACCGATGGCGATGAAGGTCTGATCCTGCGCCGTAGCCGCGCCGGCGCCCAAAAGCGCCGAAGCCGCGACAACACCGGCAAGAATATGCTTTGCCATGATCCACTCCCTGTTGTTCTTGGTCATTGCGATGGGACCAGAATGAAACAAATCATTGAAAATGGTCAAGGCAAGGAATCAAGTGTTTCGCGATGAGTAGATCTGAGCCTTCCCGGCGGTCCCTGGATGACCTCAGACGCGACCTGGCCGAACTTGCCCGGACGGGCTCGCCGGCCATTGCGCGACTGGCGCACTGGGTGCTGGAGCATCCGCAGGAAATCGCCTTCCAGTCGGTGCGCGGCCTTGCCGACCTGTCGGGTGCCAACGTCAACACGGCCTATCGGCTGGCCGTGGGCCTTGGCTATTCCGGTTACGAGGAGTGCCGCCGCGCCTTTCAGGATGCGCTCAGGACCAGCGGCGGCATGTACGGCCCGCGCGCGGCGCGGCTCTCGCAGCAAAGCGGGACCCTGATCGAGGATCTTCGCGCGGCGGCGCATTCGAACCTCGACCAGGCTTTTTCCGGCGACAACGCGGCGCGCATCACTGCCGCCGCGGTGCGTCTTCTGCGGGCGCGGCGGATCTATTGCATCGGCGTGCGCAGCTGCTTTTCGCTCGCGCACTACCTTGCCTACACGGGCGGCATGGCCTTCGGAAACTTCGATCGCGCCCTGATTGAACCGGGCAGCATCGCGGATACGCTTGCACAAGCCGGCGCGGATGATGTCGCGGTGCTGATCACGTTTTCGCTCTACTCGGCCGAGGTTGTCCGCGCCCATCAGGCGGCGCTTTCCCGAGGCGTCGGGGTCATCGCGATCACCGATGGCTACACCTCCCCCATCGCGCAGGGCGCGGACATCGTTTTCAGCCTTCAGATGGCCGGCCCGCAACCCCTTCCGTCACACGGGGCCGGCTTCGCCCTTGTCGAAGGGATCGTCGCCGAGATGATCGCCAATAGCCCGGATGCGCCCGATCGCATCGCCGAGTTCGAGCGGAGCATGATCGAGCTAGGCAGCTATGTCCCCGGCGATGGCACCTGAGCCATCCTGCCCATCGGCAAACGGCGACCGGGAGAGGCTGCGCCTCATAGCGTCTTGAGATATTCGAGCAGCGCGGAGAGGTCGCCGGCGCCAAGGTCTTCTCCATAGCGGTGGCCCGTGTTGGCGTAGCCGGGAAGGCTGATGTCGTAGATCAGACGCCGCTGGGCCGGGTCGCCCACCTCGGCCTGCCCGGCCTCAAGCGCCTGGAACCGCCAGCCGATGGCGGCTTCGTCGTAGTCGCGCGGCGCCACGTGCTGCCAGTAGCGTGGCCTTTCATCCGGCGAGAGCAGCGCCGCAAGGCTCGGAATCGAGCCGTTGTGCAGATAGGGCGCCGTCGCCCAGATGCCGTCGAGCGGGGGAGCGATGTATCCCGCCGCGGGCGCGGCGCTGTCGCTGTCACCATAGGGTGACTGCGCGATCCACTCGTAGAACCTGTCGCGCGAGCCATCGGTCGCGGCGGTAGCATAGGCCGGATCGGTCCCGATCTCGTCCAGCGGATAGACGCGGTTGGGATAGGCCACCCCATCCGGGCCACCACCATGGCAGTCCGCGCAGGTCCGGGCGTAGACGGCGGCCCCCGCCTCGGCCAGCTCCGCGTCGATGTCGAACGGGTAGGCGGGTGCCTCGAGCGAGGCGAGATAGGCGCGGATGTCGGCGGCATAGGCATCGACCGTCTCGAACTCCTCCACATCCTCGACGCAGAGCATCGAGGCCAGCAGCATGAAGGTCGCGTGATCGCCTCGGCCCACGGTGGTGTAGAACATTGCCGACTTGTGCTGCATGCCCCACCAAGGCGGCACACTGATCGGCAGGGGCTCGGCGGGCGGCGGCTCGATCAACGGCTCGGGCGACCAGGCCAGCGTCTCAGGGTCGCGGTGCGCCATCAACGCCCAGGTCAGGTTCGGCGCCGGGTTCACGCCGACGGTCGCGGTCTGGATATAGGGCGCGATCCCCTCGATCCGGTCGGCCCAATGCGCCCAGGCCTCGGTCGCGGCCGCGCCGCGGACATAGGTGCCCGCCTGCAGCGCAAGGCGACGCGGGTCTTGCGTGAAATCCCCGAACTCGTTGCCGAGGCCGATGATCAGCTCATCCCCGATCCGCGAGGCGTGACAGGTCAGGCAATTGCTGGCGACCACGGTGACGCCATCGGGGCGTTCGTGGGCCGTGAAGGCATAGGGCAGCTCCGCATTCAGCCCCTCGCGACCCGGCAGGCGATCCGCCGGATCGGTTTCGGGAAACATCCGCCTGAACGCGTCGAGCGGGATGCCGCAGGACACGTAGGGCGCGTTCACCAGGGCATCATATCCCGCATCGGGGTCGCCGGGCCGCTGCTCGGCGGCGGTGACGACGCCGGTGTCGGAGCGGTAGGTCGCGCCATCCTCATCTCGGCAAGCCGCCAACAGCAGGATGGCCGAAAGCAGGGCACCGACCCGCATTCGATTGAGCGTCAAGGCGATCATTCCCCGTCCCCTCCGGTCAGCAGCAAGAGCCCCGTGCCTTCCACCGGATCGACGCCGATCTGACCCGACACCTCGACCGGTCCGAGCCATGTGGGTGACAGGAAATCCTGCATCGTGCCGCCCTCCGCGCTTGCGGTCAGATCGAACCCCTCGCCCAAGAGGCGCCATGTGACCGCGGCATCCCCCGCCGGCAAGCCAGTCTGGTCTTGCTGCACCTCGAGGGTGAGTGCGGCATCCTCGAACACGCGGACCCCACCCGCTGGATCGACAAGGACGGCGTCGAGCGTCTCAGCCCCAGGCCGACCCACCCGTCGCGTCCGAACAAGCGACAGGTCGCTGCCATTCGACATCTGCAAGACAAGCCGGTCGTAGGCGATGGGCCCGCCCGGAAGGGGCAGGTCGCCCCAACTCCGGTCGAGCCACGCCGTACCCGTCACCGCGACCGGCCCGTCCGAGCCGATGACGGACCCCGTAACGGCAAGCCGCGGCAAGGCGAACCCTCGTGGGGCCGAAACCGCGTCACCGTCGGGCGCAAGGGCCGGCTTCTCCGGTGAAAGGCTGAGGTCGAACCGCGCGTCCCCGGCCATGGCGACGAGGCGCAAGCCGTCGCTCGCCTCGCCCAGCCGATAGCGCATGCTCCAGTCCTCGAGCCAGACTTCGCCCTCCGCCGCATCATGGCCCGCGGCACCGGCCACCCGGCCAAACCGCTGCCCCGCTCCTGACCGGGCGCCACCTTCCGCGATGAGGACAGCCTGCCCTGCCCAAAGTGTCGAAAACGCCCAGGGTGTCGCCCCCGCATCGCCGGTATCCGTGGCGACGTCTGCCCGCAAAAGCGTCAGGAACAGATCGAACCGTTGGTCATCCTCGGTGCGCAGGGCGGCCGTGACGGTCCAGGTTTCGGCAGGGGCGTCGGGATGGGCTCCGTGATCGCGCGGAAGGCTCAGAACCCATGCATCAGCGGGCGGCGCGGATTCGGGCAGCGGCGCATCGGCGAGGAAGGCCGACACCATAGCCGCCCGATCAGCGGCGGCGTCGGGCATGGCCGGGGCAGGCCCGTCCGAACGGGCGAACCAGCCGGCACCAATGGTCAGCACCGCCAAGAGGACCAGACCGCTGATACCGATGGCCGAGATCGCCTTCATGGCGCGATCTCCCCTGGTTCTGCCCCCTCGAAGCGGAGGAAACCCGCCCCTTCGCCGGCCGGCCAGATGCCCGAAGCGACCGCCTGTCCGTCCTCGAAAGCGACGTGGCCCAGGCCGGAATAGTAGCGTAGGGCCCGCAGGTCGGAAGCGACGGCATCAAGATCGTCGTAAGACAGGAAAAGCCAGAGCGCGCCACCCTCCTCCCGTTCGATCCAGAGCCGGGTCGCGCCATCCCGGGCGACGTCAGGCGGCGGGCCAAGCCAGGAGGGGCGCACCGACAGAACCTCCTCCGTCGTGCCGACCACGAGCGTCGCGTGCTCGGTCCCCTCTTCGGGGAGATCGGATTGGAACGGGAGGTCCGGCACACCGGTCAGCGGCAGCAAAGCGCGCGCGATCTGCGCCTCTGCCGCGCCCACCGGATCTGCCGCGACGCCGCGCAGCGGTCCGGCAGCAGTGACCGAGCGCAGGATCGGGGCAAGCTCGCCGCGGAACGGGTGGCGCGCGAGATCGAAGCCCGGATCGACGCGAACGAGGGCAGGCTTCTCGGGCAAGGTGACGCTTACAACGCTCTCCGGCCCGTCGATCTGGACGACTCGCTGCGCGCGCGAGCCGTCGGGCATCTGGAACACGACGGGAAGGCGCAAGCGGTAGCTCGGGGCAGACTGAGAGATGCGCAGTGTTACCGTGGCGCCGACCGACCCGTCCGTCACCTCGGCCCCGCCAAGCGAGAGGCGGGGCAGACCGGCACGCGATACCCATTGCTCGAAGAACCACCCGAGGTCCCGACCGGAGGCGGCTTCGAACGCCTGTTGCAGATCCGCCCATCCCGCGATCTCATCGCGGTTCTCGCGGTAGAACGCGCGAATGCCCTCTTCAAAGGCCTGCGCGCCGATCTCGTCGCGCAGCATGTGAAAGACGAAGGCAGCCTTGCCATACCCCTCGCCCTGGGTCCCGGCATGCGAGGCGGCACGAAAGGCGGTAAGCGGCTGCATCTCGTCCTCGGGCAGGGTGGACAGCGCGCGCACCCAGCCAAGACGCATGTCACGCGCGGCCTCGGGACCACTTTCCTCGGCCAGTCGGTAGTCGGCCATGAAGGTCGTGAGCCCCTCGGCCCAGTTGCCCGAGGCGTAATCGACACCGACGGCGTTGCCCCACCAGCTGTGGAGAACCTCGTGCGCAAGGGATCGGCCGGTCATGTAGGGATGCCCGAGGATATCGCGCCCGACATAGGTCAGCCCGGCAAAGCCGAGGCCGACCGGAATCGGCGCTGAGACGACCGAGAAACCGTCGTAGGGATAGCGGCCGATCTCGGCCTCGTAGCGATCGAGATAGGCGGCAAGCGCTTCGAAATAACGGTCGGAGAGCGGCACGTCGGCAGCGTCGAAATAGGTGCGCAGGGTGCCGGAGGCGTGGCCCCTCTCGCTGAGCGTGTAGCGTCCGATGAAAAGGCCCACGTCCTCGCTACGTCCGGTGAAGGCGAACCCCGCTTCACGTCGCTCCCCCGCGACACGGTCGAAAAGCAAGCGGCCTGTGGCCGCAACTCTCTGATCCGACGAAACAATGATGGTGATCCGGTGGTCCCGCAGCGCCGTCGCATCGACCGGAAAGACCGCCGGACCGACGGCATAGCTTGCATCGGAGGTCCAGGCGACTGCCGCAAGCTGACGCTGCAACCCCGGCAACCGCCCCGAAACCACCACCCTGAGGGGACGGGCGCGGTGTTCCTCGGGTCCGATGGATGCACGTCCGGCTGGCGGAAGAAGAGATCCACCTGTACCCGTCAGCGTCACTGCATCGACCGAAAGCCAGTCGGCATCAGGCAGGGCCACCTCACCACTCGGAAACTCCATCACGGTTTCCGCGGTGAAAGAGCCTGACGCGGGATCGAGCCTTATCGTCAACTCGATATCCGGCGGATCTGTCTCCGCCATCACAGGATGGGCGTACACAAAGCCCAGGGTGACGGCGAGGGCCACCGCCGTTCGTATCGCGCTGTAGGACCGCACACGGCCTGTTGGCGGGGCCATCCCTGCTCCTGCTATCTGGGGGAGGGCCGTCAGACCGTCCCGATCCACTCAGAGCATAGCGCAGGCTGCGGAAGCGAAAAGGCGGGGGGACCTTGCGCCGCGGGCAACGCGTCAGGTTGGCTCGGCCTCGACCGGGTCGCGCAGGGCGTCGCGCAGGTCGATGTCGGGATCGGCTAGGCGGTCGGGACACGGGGTGCCGCCCGTCTCGAGCCAGCGCTTGCCGGACATGTAGGCGCGCGGGTCCGACAGCGCATCGACCGCGACGAACGCCCCGTGCCGGAAATACCAGACCGAGCCCGTGCCGGGCTGGCGACCGTGGCGAAAGATCGTCCGGTCCGCACCGGCATTCACACCCGCGATCTGCAGCTTGCGGTCATACTGGTCCGACCAGAACCACGGCACCGGAGGGTATGGCTCGAGCTTGTCCATGAGCGTGGCGGCCGCGGCGCGGGCCTGGTCGCAGGCGTTCTGCACGCTTTCAAGCCGCACGGGACCATGCCCGAGATCGAAGAGGGCCACGTCACCCACGGCGAGGATGCGGGGGTCGGATGTGCGGCAGGTTGCATCGACATGGATGCCGCCCGCACCGTCACCACAAGCGAGCCCGGCCTTGCGTGCCAGCGCGTCATTCGCGATGCCGCCGATGCCGACGATCACAAGGTCGGCGGCGACCTCGGTTCCATCGGACAGGTGCGCACCAGAGAGCCTACCGTCCGGACCCTTGGCCAGCGCCTCCACGCCAAGCCCTTCGCGAAGGTCCACGCCATGCCCCTCGTGCAACGACCGGACCATGTCGGCGGTCCTGTTGCATGCGACGCGGGCAAGGATGCGGGGACCGGCCTCGATCAGGGTGACGGTCTTGCCCAAGATGCGGGCGACGGCCGCAGCCTCGAGCCCGATGTAGCCGCCGCCGATCACCAGGACACAGCGTGCTTCGGTCAGTTCGGGCTGCAGCCGGTCGATGTCGTCGATGCCGCGTATCACATGGACACCGGGCAATGCGCCGCCCGACTCGGCGGGAAAGGGTCGCGGGCGGCTGCCCGTCGCGAGCACCAGGTCGCCATAGGCTTTCACACCGCCGTCCGACAGCGAGACCTGCCCCCTCTGGCGGTCGATCGCGGTCACGTCGACCCCGAGGACAAGGTCGATCCCGTTCGCCGCGTACCAGTCGAGCGGCTTGAGCCACAGGCGGTCGCGCGGCATGTCACCCGACAGGTAGGCCTTTGACAGCGGCGGGCGCTGGTAGGGCGGATGCGCCTCGGCACCGATCATCGTGATCGGCCGGGTGTCGCCGCCGCGCCGCAGGGTCTCGGCCAGGGTCAGCGCGGCCTGCCCTGCCCCGACGATCACGATGCCGCTTTCCGGATGTGCCATGCGAACCTTCCGCTGCCGCTGAAAACGGCCCGGGGTCCACCGCGCAAGGCGGACAGCCCCGAGCCGTCGCGGGTCTTACCAGGTGTTGTACTTCAGGAACTTGCCCGACATCTCGACCTTGACGCGGTCGCCCTTGGGGTTCTCGACGCGGGAAATGCTCATGTCGAAGTCGATCGCCGACATGATGCCGTCGCCGAATTCCTCCTGGATCAGCGCCTTCATGGTCGGGCCGTAAACGGCGACGATCTCGTAGAGGCGGTAGATGCAGGGGTCGGTCGGCACGGCCTGGTCCCAGACCTTGGTCGGGTAGTCCATCAGGACCGAAACGGCCTCATCCGGCAATTCCAGGGCAGCCACCAGGTTCTTCGCCCCTTCCTCGGGCATGGAGTTCATGCCCATCGCGGCGGAGTGGGTGAAGACGGGCGAAAGCCCGGTCTTCTCGGCGATCTCGGCCCAGCTGAGGCCAAGCCGCTTCTTGGCGGCGAGCACCATCGCGGCGACGTCGTCCTTGTCCATCATGGGATCGGCGAAAACGGAGTCTTTCATGGAGTTTCCTTCCTGTGTTCGGGTGTTCAGGGATTATTCGGCGGCGACGGGGTAGCCGCTGTCGATCGGCAGGGCGGGGTCGCGCGACCACTCGTTCCAGCTGCCGAAATAGATGCGCACGTCCTTCACGCCCGCGAGCTTCAGCGCGAGGTAGCTGTTCGACGCGCGCGCGCCCTTGAAACAGTAGAGGTAGACGGTGTCGTCGGTGGTGATGCCGACGCTGGCAAGCTCGGCCAACACCTCGGACGGTGACTTCAGGCGCGGGCCGTCGGCGGTGGGCTTCATGAAGCGATACCACTCGATCCAGCGCGCGCCGGGAATGCGGCCCTTGCGGGGGCAGAAATCCTTGCCGTAGGGCGAGGAGCTTTCGCCGATCCATTCATCCACGTCGCGCACATCGAGCAGTACCGCGCCGGGGGTTTCGAGGGCTGTCAGGATGTCGTCCTTGGTCAGCAGAACCGTGGCACCCGCGGGATCGAGCGGGAAGTCGACCGGGGTGGGCGCCGATGCCTCGGTCGTCACGTCCATACCTGCCGCGACCCAGGCGTCATACCCGCCGTCCAGCACGGCCTTTTTCGGGTAGCCCAGGAAGTCGAGCAGGAAGTAGCCCCGGCAGGACTGGCCGAAACCGGTGTTCATCGAACCCTCGTAGATCACCGCCGTCTCGGCCCCGGACAGGCCCGCGGCGCCAAAGGCTTCGGCGAAGGTCTTGGTCATCTCGGCGATGCCCTCGGCATCCGAGGTGGCGAGGAAAGTGAAGATCTCGTGCAGGTTCACGGCGCCGGGTATGTGACCTTCGGCAAAGGCCTCGGGCGCGCGGGTGTCGATGATCACCACGTCATCCATGGCGGCCAGGTCTTCTGGGGAAATCAGCGTCTTGGTCATGAAGCAGTCCTTTCGGGTGGGAGGAGGGAAACGGTCTGCAACGGGGGCCGATCAGGCCTCGGCCCCCATGTCGGCAAGCATCTTGCGCAGCTGCTTGGTGGCGGGCGTCACGATGGCGACGAAGTAGCTTTCGCGCAGCTTGCGCTGTGCCGCGCCGTGAGTGACGTAGCCGCGCGCACCCTGGTGCAGCATCGCGTTATGCGCCGCCGAAACCGACAGGTCGCCCGCAGCCAGCCGCGCGCGGACGACGCGGATGAAATACTCCTGCGAGGTGTCGTAGGGCGTCTTGGTCAGCTCGGCGACCTCGGCCTTCATCGCCTCGAGCTTCTCGCGGAAATGCTCGGGCTGGTCGGGCAGGTGCTGGTTCACGTGGCCGAGCTGACCCTTCACCTGCTCCATCAGCGCGATACAGCCCTCGATCATGCCAAACGCCATTCCGGCCTGCAGCAAGATGAAACCTGCGCGGATCTTCGGGATATAGGCGTTGATCGGGTCGGCCAGAACATGCGCGTCCGGCACGAAGGCGTCGCGGCACTGCACCCCGTAGGTGCGGGTGCCCTCGAGCGCCACGAAATGATCGTTCGCGACCAGCTTCACACCCTCGCCCGAGCCGTGGATGACCATCATCACCCGCTCGCCCGCGCGCGGGCCCTCGGGGATCTCGCTGACCACGGCGAACCAGGCGTCGGGGCTGATGTTGCTGACCCAGGGCAGCGTGCCGCGGAGCGTGTAGCCGCCTTCGACCCGCGTCGCCTTGAGCTTCATCGTCTCGATGCCGAAGAGCGTCTTCATCGGGTTCGACAGGCCCGTGCCGCCGAGGATTTCGCCGGTCGCGACCTTGGCACCCAGATCAGCCTGAAGCGCGGTGTTGTCGGAGTTGTAGATGTACCAGCCCAGCGCCGACTGGCACCACATGCAGAAGGCGGTCGACAGGCACTCCTGCCCCGCGCGCGCCATGGCGGCGATGGTGGTGTCGAGGTCGAGCGCCCCGCCCGGCGCGGGCAGGTGGCGCTGAAAGGCGCCCGCGGCGCCGAAGCTGCGCATCACCTCTTCGGGGTAAAGCCCATCCGCGTCGATTGCGCGGACCAGCGGCACGAGGTCGGAGCCCGCGATGCGGTCGGCAGCGCCAAGGACGGAAGCGGCGTCCGGAAGGTCTAGGATCGGGGCGGTTTCGGCATGGACGAGGTCAAGGGACATTGGGCTGCTCCTGTCTTGGGCGATCCGGGGCGCCGCAACGGGGCACGGACGGGATGGAAATCGAAGGGGGTTGCCACGGCCCGAAACGCGGGCCGTGGCCAGATCGTTGAGGTCAGGCGGCGCTGATCTCCATGTTCACGGGGCGCGCGAAGGTGTTGAACACCGGCGACCACTTGGCGACGTGCTGGATCAGCTCGTCGATCACCTCCTGTGGGGCGTCGGCCTCCATGATCACCTTCATGCGGACATCGGTGAAACCGACGGGCTTGTCGGACTGGTCGCCCGTGCCCCAGACGGCGGTGATGTTGAGGTCCGCCTCCATCTCGATCTCGAGCTTGTTGACCGTGATGCCGCGATGCACCGCGTTGGCGTGAAGCCCGACGCAGACGCAGGAGCCGAGGGCTGCCAGCGACGCCTCGGACGGGTTGGGCGCGGTATCGTCACCCAAAAGGCCTGGCGGCTCGTCCACGATGTAGGGCGGCAGGTCGCGGATATAGTTGGCGTGGCGGAAGCGGCCCTCGGCGACGGTCTTGCACGACAGCGTCTTGATCGCCTTGGGGTCGGCCTTGCCCTTTTCGATCAGGCCTTCAAGGCCGGTCTTGTCGATCGGGGCCAGGCAGCCTGTCAGGACGGTTGCGGGTTCACCCATGGTTTGTTTCCTCCTTCTGGGATTTGGTTGTCAGGTATCGCTGCGCAGCCAGCTGAAGCGTTTGATCGCCAGCATGCAGAGCGTGTCGAGGGCGTAGCCGATCACCCCGATGACCAGCACGGTCGCGCCGAGGCGGGCGTAGTCGAGGCTGTCGCGCGCGTCGTTGATCGCGTAGCCGAGGCCGGATGAGACGCCGAGGTATTCGGCGGGCACCAGCACGACCCAGGCGATGCCGAGCGCAAGGCGGATGCCGGTCAGGATGTCCTGCGCGATGGCGGGCAGGATCACGTAGACCAGCAGATGCGCGGGCTTGGCGCCCAGGTTGCGCGAGACCTTGAGCCAGGCCGGATCGATCCGGCGCACGCCCGCGGCGGTGGCAAACAGGATCGGCCAGACCGCGGCCACCGCGATCAGGAAGATGATGGCCCCGTCCCAAGTGGCGAAGGCCATGACGGCGATCGGCATCCACGATAGCGGCGAGATCATGCGCAGCAGCTGGAACGGTGCATTGCACAGATCACGTAGCCAGCCGATCCGCCCGATCAGGATGCCCATGGGCACCCCTGCCGCGATGGCGATGGCCAGCCCCCAGCCGACACGCTCGAGGCTCGGGGCGGACATCGGCCATATCTCGCCGCGCTGGATCATGTCCCACAGCCGGTCGAGCGTGGGGCCCGGCGCAAGTTGGCCAAAGGCGCGCATCCCGTCGCTTTGCGTGATCAGCCATCCGCCGAAGGCCCAGAGCGCGCCCAGAATGCCGAGGCCCAGCATCGAGATGCCGAAGTTCCGCGCCCAGCCCTTCAGGGCATCGGCGCGGGCCTTGTCGGCCTCGGACACGACAGTGTCATCAGGGGTGAAGGCCGCATCGGTCACAGCGCCAGCACCTCTTCACGCTCGAAGGGGTTGCCGGGATTGACCGACGGGTCATCCAGCCACTCGGGGAAGCTTTCGACCGCGTTGCGCACGAAGCGGCGGTCGACCAGGTCCTCGGAGACGAAGGCCGGGTCGAGATCGGCGAGGAAGGCCGCGTCGCCTGACACCACCGTTTCACGCAGGTAGGACACCGTCAGCGCATCGGCGCTGGGATAGGGCCATGGCTGGAAGTCGATCCGCCCGTTGCCCCAATCGGCATGGGTCAGCGCGCCGCTGTCGGTGTATTCCGCGCCATCATAGTGGGTCATGGCGCGCTCCACGACCTCGGCGGGCGCGGGCAGGTAGCCGCGGCCGTCGCGGCTGATCATGCGGGCGACCTCGGTCTTGTTCTGCGAGGCGTAGATCGCACCGCGGACAACCGCGTTGGTCACCGCCTGCACCCATTCGGGCCGCGCATTGATCGCCTCTTCATGGGTGGCGACGACGCAGCAGGGGTGGTTTTTCCAGATGTCGCCGGTAAAGCGCAGCATCCGCGCGCCGGCCATCACCTCGCCCAGCGCGTTGAACGGCTCGGCCACGATATAGGCGTCGATCGAGCGTGCCGCGAGCGCCGGCGGCATCTCGGGCGGGGGCATGACCATCAGGTTGCATTCGTTCGGCGCCAGCGGCGCGGACTGGTCCTGGATCACCGGCGTGATGCCGGACTGGCGCAGCGCGTATTGCAGCACGATGTTGTGCATCGAGTACCAGAAGGGCACGGCGACCTGCTTGCCGCCCAGACCCGCGAAATCGGTGATGTCGGTATGTTCGCCCACCACGACGCCCGAGCCGTTGGTGTGCGCCCATGCCAGCACCTTGACGGGGAAGTTGTTGTTGTAGCGCATCCAGATCGGGATCGGGTTCAGGAAGTGGACGAGGTTGAAGCGGTTCGCGACGAAGCTTTCGATCAGCGGCGCCCAGCCCCGGATGAGGGTCGGATCCTCGGCCTCCAGCCCTTCGTCGGCGAAGTAGCCGTTGGCGTGCGCGACAAGCAGCGCGGTGGCGTCGGTGATCGGCAGGTAGCCGATGCGCACGACCTCATCCTCCTGCGCATAGGACATCTGCGGCAGGCTCGACAGCAGGCCCGAGAGGCCGGCAAACAGTCCGCCCTTACCCAAAAGGCCGAGGGTATCCCTGCGGGAGTAGTCGCCGGCATAAGCGGCACGGGCCCATTCAAGTTCGGCGCGGCGCAGATCGTCATCGGTCATTGTGGCAACTCCTATGCGGTGGGGTGTCAGGCGGTTGTTTCGAAAAGCTGGGCAAGGCGCGCGCGCTCGGCCTCGAACGCGGGGCTGTCGCGGTGGCGGTCCGGGCCGGGGTCGAGCGGCGTATCGGTGACGATGCGGCCCGGATCGGGCGCCATGATCATGGCGCGGTCAGCCATGATCGCCGCCTCGGTAATGTCATGGGTGACAAGCACGACCGTGAGGCCGAGATCCTTGGCGATGCGCCGCACATCCTGCTGGAGCGTCCGCCGGGTGAAGGCGTCGAGCGCGGAAAACGGTTCGTCGAGCAACAGCAGATCGGGCTCGGTCGCAAGCGAACGCGCGAGCGCGACGCGCTGCTGCTGCCCACCCGACAGGTCCTGCACGTTGCGATCGGCATAGGCGCTGAGGCCCACCATCTCGAGCAGGGCCGGCACACGCTGAGGGATTTCCGAGACCCGACGCGCGAAGCGCAGACCGAGGGCCGCATTCTGCGCGACCGTCATCCACGGAAAAAGTGACGGCGCCTGGAACATGACGACCCATCGCGAAGACGGCGCGACGACGCGGTTGCCGTTGATGAAGACACCGCCCTTGGCCGGCTGCATCAGACCGGCGATCAGGTGAAGGAGAGTGGACTTGCCACACCCCGAGCGCCCGACGAGGGCCATGACCTGGCCCGACGGCACCGTGACGTTGATATCATCGAGGCAGTTCGACGACATGCCCCGGTAGCGATGCGAGAGCGCCTCGATCTGCACATGGGCACCGACCTTGCCGGCAGGCGCGACCGTGTTTTCCTGAGCCGCACGAACCGGAACGCAGGATGGATCCGCTTCGCCGTGATCGGCATTTTGAGCGAATTGTGCGTGGTGCGTCATGGGGAACCTCAGCTGTGAACGAGAACCGTTCTGTCTCGACGCTCACGAAACCGATCTGTTTTGTCCAACGCTCTCTGCGCTGCAGCGATCTTCAGGGCGATCCCGCCGCGAAACGGGCGAAAAACAGGCGGTTGTTCGCTGTATTTGCTTCATTTATGGGCGCTGCGCGCGCGAAACCTGTCGAATCCCACGGCTCTCAGGGTACAGAATTGCATACCGATCGGTATCTCTTTTCCTGCCTATGATTCTGTCTTTGGGCTGGCGTGACGCGTTCAGACCTGAGATAAGGAAACCGAGTGGTATCATTCCTTGCCACCAAGAGGCACACGAGCGAAGACGATGAACATCAGGCCGAAACCGACCGATGAGGCCACGCCGGCCGACACCGCCGAGGTGGCGGACGCAGCCGATCTCTGTCTCGGGGCGGGTACGATCTGTTCCGCACGATACCGGTCCACGACGCCGGACCGGGTCCTGGCTGCCGCGTCATGGCTGTTCTGCCACCACGGGTTCCAGGCAACCGGCGTGGATGCCATCGCGCGCCGGGCCGGAACGGCCAAGACATCGCTCTACAAGCATTTCGGCAACAAGGAACAGCTGATCGAAGCGGTCCTCGAGCGCGAGGGCGCAGCCTGGAGAAGCTGGTTCTTCGCGGAAATGGCCAAGGTCGAGGGAACGGCAGAGGATCGCCTGCTTGCGGTCTTCGACATCCTGGAGACCTGGTTCGCCGACCCGCATTTCTTCGGCTGCCCCTTCATCAACGCGCTTGGCGAGTTCGACGTGAACAATGCACGCCTCCGCAAGATCCTCGCCGCCCACAAGACGCATCTGAACGGGTGGATCGCCGCACAAGCCGAAATGGTCGGCATGCCCGATCCGAACGATACGGTGGCTCAGTTCACGATCCTGATTGATGGCGCAATCGTCGCCGCACAGGCCAGCGGGAACCCCAGCTATGCCGCCGGGGCCAAATCTCTGGCTGCCCTGCTGCTCGCCAGCCGACGGAACTCGAACAGCCGCAAGTGAGGGTGCCAACCGGGCGCATCCATGCGGTTGACCCGTCGAACCACCGTCCCGACCTTGAGCCAAAGTCGCCCTGACGCCGGATGGCGCAACACATGCCATGCTTGACTAAACTGCCGCACTTCGCTCCAACGAAAGGGTAAGCGGTGTGCAAGTGAAGTCTCGATGGCCATTTCGGAACTTGTTGAGAACGCGATCCTCTGGAACGGTGAGCTTCTGGTTCACGCCACTCCGGATGCATTGACAGACGGCTTGCGCGTTCGATGCAAAGAGGGCTTCACCGCGCTCGAGGCGATCACGGACCCCGGCTTCTCACCACCCTTCATCCCGCTGCGCAAGGTGCCCGTCTATCCAGAGGGGCCCATTCCGTTGACCGAACGCCTCCCGGACGGGACCATGGGCAGCTTCGGCACCAAGGCCGGCGTGAATACGCTCGAGGACTGGGCCCTTGAAAACGGGCAGACCCTGCAGCTTCGGATAGATGGCTTCGAGCGACCGCATGTGATCGAGATCGGCCCCACCCTGACGGTAGAGGCGGCCGATGTCCCGCTTGTCTTCGAAGCCTGGGTTGCATCGCATAGATGCAAGGCAGACCTGCTCGTCACCTTTGACCCTGCCGACGCGCGTGGCCCGAAGACGGTGACCCTTCCGATAGACGCCCGGTTTCGAGGCGGCCGGTCTAGGAAAGGATATCAGCACGTCGCAGTGCCTTTGCCCTTCGCGGACAGCGGGTGCAGCGTAACGCTGCAGATCAATTACCGGCAGTACCGTCCGGAGCGGGAAGAGAACTACCCCTATGTCTTCATCGCCGAAGCACAGGTGCACGAGCAAACGGCACGCGATGACGCCATCCAGCCACGGCAGCGGTTGATCGGCCATGGCGCCGGGGGCACCTGGTACAGGTCACCCGTTCCCCCGTTTCAATCCAGCAAAGACGAACCGATCACGCTCCATCTGGGGGACGAGGTGCTCGAGGTCTTCGCACCGGAGCAGAACAAGGTCACGCTCTGCGAAGACTACGGTCACACGCTGGTTCTGCGTGCCGACCACGCACAATCAATGCTGCTCTACGTGAATGGGGTCGCACTCGAGACTGTGCATGTCGGCGCGGAAGATACCTCGATCCGACTTCCGGCCAGTTGCCTGAAGGGAGAGATCGTCGGGGTTTCCATGCGCGATCTTTCGGGCAGCCAGGTGTTTCTCTCGCTGTCCGTCCTCGCCCCCAGAACCCTGACTCCGCATGACGTGATCGCACGCGAGTCGCGCGCGCCGTTCCCGACGGACCTGACGGTAAGGGCGAACCACCGCTACAAGGCCGTCCGCGCGCATATTGCCAGCCCGATCGACGGGCTCGACACCGCGTCGCTTTCGACGGCCCTCGACACACTCGACCGCACCCACGAGGCGCTGAAGCTCGAGCCAATCTCGTTCCCCCATGTCACCGATCCGGTCGTTTCGGTGATCATCCCGGCCCACAACCACGTCAATGTCACCTATTACGCGCTCTCGGCGCTGTTGGTGGCCCACAACAAGGTCAGCTTCGAGGTGATCGTCGTCGATGATGCATCGACGGATGCGACGTCCCGTCTAGAAAAGATCGTCTCCGGGATACGGGTGCTCCATTCCGATGAACCCCAAAGGTTCATCCGCGCCTGCAACGCCGGGGTTGCCCAGGCACGCGGAACGTATGTCGTTCTTCTCAACAACGACACCGAACCGACACTCGGCTGGCTCGACAGCCTCGTCGATGCTTTCGAGCGGTTTGACCGTGTCGGGCTGGTCGGCTCGAAGCTGCTCTACCCCGACGGCACCCTGCAAGACGCCGGCGGGATCATCTGGAACTCAGGAAACCCCTGGAACTACGGCAACGGCGGCAACCCCTGGGATCCGAGGTTCTGCTACGCCCGCCAGGTCGACTATCTTTCGGGTGCCGCCGTCATGACCACGCGGGCGATATGGGACGAGGTCGGTGGCCTGTCGCGTTACCTCGAACCGATGTATTTCGAGGACACCGATCTAGCCTTCAAGATACGCGAGGCGGGATACAGGACCTATTTCGTGCCCTCCTCCGTGGTCTACCACTTCGAGGGTACGACGAGTGGCACCGACAGCTCCTCGGGCTTCAAGCGATATCAGGAAATCAATCGTCCCAAGTTCAAGCGCCGTTGGGCCAAGGCCTGTGCGGCCTTCGGCACGGAAGGGCACGAGCCCGACCTGGAGAAGGACAGGGGTATCGTCGGGCGCATCCTGTTCATGGACTACACCACCCCGCGCGAGGACCGCGACGCGGGCTCCTATGCGGCGCGGCGCGAGATAGAGCTGGTTCAGTCGCTCGGCTACAAGGTGACCTTCCTTCCCCAGAACCTTGCGCATTTCGGAAGTTATACCGAGGAGATGGAGCGCAATGGCGTCGAGATGATCCACGCTCCCTTTTTTCTTTCGGTACAGGAATTCCTCGAGAAACGCGCTGCCGAATTCGATGCGGTCTACATCACCCGCTACTACGTCGCGCAGGACACGATCCACCGCATCCGGCAGATCAACCCCAAGGCTCGGATCATCCTCAACAACGCCGACCTGCATTTCCTGCGCGAGCTGCGCGCGGCGATGACCACCGAGGATCCCAACAGGCTGGCGGCAGCCCGGTCCGTCCGCGAGCAAGAGCTCGAGGTCATGAAACAGGCCGACCTCGTGCTCAGCTATAACGAGGTCGAACACGCCGTCATCACCTCACATACCGAGGGTCAGGCCCGTGTCATGACCTGCCCCTGGGTCGTCGATATTCCGGACCATGTTCCGCCGCTGGATGGGCGCCGCGGCCTGTCGTTCTTGGGAAGCTTCAACCACCACCCCAACGGCGAAGGTGTAAGGTGGTTCTGCTCCAAGGTGATGCCGCTTCTGGACACGCAGGAAACGCGGCTGACGATCTACGGCTCGGGCATGGGGCCCGACATTGCGGCACTTGCCTCGGACAGGATCGACCCGGCAGGGTTCGTCGAGAGGATCGCGGACGCCTACGACCGTCACCGGATCTTCGTTGCGCCGCTCTTGTCGGGGGCCGGCATCAAGGGCAAGGTCCTGAGTGCCATCGCCCACGGCATCCCGACGGTGCTGTCTCCTGTCGCGGCCGAGGGCATCGGCCTCAGGTCCGGCCATGATTGCCTGATCGCCGAGGCACCACAGGACTGGGCCGCGGCAATCCGTGCCCTTTCCGAGGACGACGCTCTGTGGACGGCCATGTCGCAGGCCGCACAGGATTATGCCGCGTCCCGTTTCTCCTTCGAAGCGGGACAAGCAAAGATGAAAGCCGCCTTCGAGGCGGTCGATTTGTTCGGCGTGGCGTGAGGCCCGGTTTGAGCGAAGAGCGCACGATCATCCTTCACTACCACCTGTTCAAGAATGCAGGCACGTCAGTCGATGACGTTCTGAAGCGAAACTTTCCCGGTCGTTGGGCAACCCGCGAATTTCCGGCCACCAACGACAACAACACCGCGCTGGTGGAGCAGTGGATCCGCGAAACTCCCGAGGTCTTGGCCTATTCCTCGCACACGTTGATGGGGCCGGTTCCCAGGGTTGATGGGGTACGCATCATCTCCCTCATGCTGCTGCGCGAGCCGGTTGCACGGATCAAGTCGGCCTACAGGTTCGAACGCAGGCAGCTGTCAGACACATGGGGCGCGCGCCTTGCAAAGGAACATGACTTTGAAGGCTATGTCCGCGCCCGCCTCGCCCGCCCGGGTGACCGGCAGTGCCGCAACTTTCAGACCTACAGGCTGGCCAGCCTTCTACCGGGGGCCGGATCGGAACGGGATCGGGCGAAAGCGGCGCTGGCACACCTGAGCGTGGTCGGTCGGGTCGAGGCCTTTGACGAGGCGATGGCACGCCTGGCGGCCAAGGTGACGCCATGGCACCCCGACTTTGTCCCCTTCAAAATACGGGAGAATGTTTCGCAGCAAGAGGGCGCCACCGCGATGTCGGCAGCGCTGAAGGCCCTGCTCATCGAGAACAACACCGACGACATCGAACTGATTTCGGCGTTGCAGAGGACCGCTTGAGGGTCGCGCCGGCGGATTGCCCCGAGGCCCTGCTTGCGCGACATTCCCAAGGCAAGCCGCGGCGCGGTCCATGATGCAGCGTAGCCAGCGGAACAACACCGTCCCGCGTCCCTACCCTCTGCCGTACCCGTCCTCGTAGCGGACGATATCGTCTTCGCCGAGGTACGCCCCTGTCTGCACCTCGATCAGCACCATGGGCACCTTGCCGGGATTTTCCAGTCGGTGTTTCGTACCGAGGGGTATGTAGACAGACTGGTTTTCGGACACGAGGGTTTCCGTCTCGCCCAACGTCACCTTGGCCGTGCCTTGCACCACGATCCAGTGCTCTGCCCGGTGGTGGTGGCTCTGCAAACTCAGCGCCGCGCCCGGATTCACCTGGATGCGCTTCACCTGGAACCGGTCACCCAGCGCAAGGCTTTCGAACCAGCCCCATGGGCGGTGATCCTTTGGAAACTGTGTTGCCTGCGTCGCCCCCGCCGCCTTCAGCGCGGACACCGCTTGCCGCAGGTCCTGCGCACGATCCATCGGGGCGACCAGCACCGCGTCGGGCATCGCCACGGCGATCATGTTCTCCAGCCCCAGCCCAACGAGCACCTGTCCCTCGGCCTCGGCCCGCAGAAGGGTATTGCGGCAATCAAGCGCCTGAGCAGGTCCGCGCGTCGCCACCCCGTCTGCGTCGCGCGGCATTTCGCGCCAGACCGCCTCCCACCCCCCGAGGTCGGACCACCCGCCCTCGAACGGAACCACGCTCAGCCCCTCGGCGCGTTCCATCACGGCGTAGTCGATCGATATCTCATCTGCCTCGGACCAGGCGTCCGGGTCGAGGCGCAGGAAACCGAGGTCCGGCGTCGCAGCTTCAATGGAACGCCTGACCGCTTCGAAAACGTCGGGCACATGGGTCTTGAACGCTTCGATCAACACGTCGGCCCTCGCCAGGAACAAACCCGCGTTCCACAGGTACCGACCGTCGGTCACCATGGTCTCGGCGGCGGCGCGGTCGGGTTTCTCGACGAAACGGCGCAAGGGCAAAGGGCCGGTACCGGTACGTTCGAGTTCGAGATACCCATAGCCCGTCTCGGGCCGGTCCGGTTGGATGCCGAAGGTCACGATACGCCCGCCCCTCGCCACGTCGACCCCGCTTGCCACAGCTGCGGCAAAAGCACTTTCGTCCCGCACGACATGATCAGAGGGCGTGATCAGAACCATCGCGTTCGGATCGTTCTCCACGATGCACAGAAGCGCGGCAAGAATAGCCGGCGCGGTGTTGCGCGGCTCGGGCTCAAGAAGAACCGCTGCCGGGTCGACCCCGGCCTCGGCCATCTGCTGAGTGACGATGAACCGGAAATCCGATGCCGTGACGACAACGGGTTTCGCGTAGCCCTTGCCTGCAACGCGCGCCACCGACGCCTGGAACAGCGTGCCGTCTCCCACCATGTCCGAGAACTGCTTCGGATAACTCTTCCGAGACAGAGGCCAAAGCCGTGTGCCGGACCCACCGCACAGAATGATCGGCGTAATGAAAAAGGCTTCTGTCATGACCGCTGCGCCTGTTTGCCCGAGCCGAAAACCATATGTCCCTGAACAGTTAGACTGACTGTGCACCTGCTGTGAAGCGAAGTGGCCTCCGTCAAGGCGATATCACAGCACATGGCACACCGCCGGGTCCGAACCGTTGAATAGACGCAGGAGGGACTGCGCCAATGCCGCGTCGGCATCGCGACGTGGCCACCGCTCCGGGACTGGCACCACTGTGGCATGTCGGTACATGTGACGGCGCAGACACCGAATGGGCTCGAGCCGCGGGGCAGCATCGCGATAGCCAGGTTCACGGACGTACTGCGCCATCACGCGCGTCATCAGGCCCGGCCCCGTCTTGAACCACCGGTGGTCGTTGTCACGCCCGAGACACGATGCCACCATTCGATCCAACCCACGTTGCGCAAGTGGATGCCCGGCAGGTAGCGCAAGCGCATCGAGACTGACCGACCCGTCCGTATCTCGGAAGACCACCGCGCCCGTAGCCGCATCGAAGAGCGCGTCGACCTGCCCGGACGGCCACTGGTCCCCCGACACGATCGCGCCTCCTTGAGAGACCGCAAGCGCAAGCATCACCAGATCGGCTTTCTGCGCCGCATCGCGTGCCATCCCGAAGGCTTCGACGGCAGCCTTGCCACCGGCTTCTGCCATCCGTGCAGGCCCGTCGGACAGAGAATGGACCACGACTTCGCGCCGGGTCGCCCCGCGCCATGCCTCGAAAAGACGCTCTGCCTCGCGGCCTGGCGCACAGGGCGATGGCCATATGAGATGCACCGTCTCAGGTGTAGCGGTGCCCACACCGCCTTCACGCACAGCCGAGGCAAATCCGGCGAGACCAGTTCGCGCCGTCAGAAAAAAGCCGTCCAGATCGGAGGCACACTGCGCGGCGTCATCGTCAGTCCAGTCAATGCCCGCCGCGGCAAGGATTCTTGCTTCGTTCAGCAGGGTGCCGATCCGGGTCGCGCGCGGGTGGAAAAGGAGTGCGCGTGCGAGCGGACCATCTTCTGGCGTCAACGCGGCCAGCCCGGCTTCCGCCTGCTCGAGATCGCCGGCCAGCAGACTTGCCTCGATCAGCCCGATCTGCGCCGTGCGCGCCCCGTCCCGGGCAAGAGACTGGAGCGAGGGGCCACGACCGGGCCAAGGGCGTTCGCCCTCGTCCATGCCGCAGGCATCACTTGCAAGCGCTGCCAAATCCGACAGGGCGCGATCCTTTGGCCATCTTTGGCAACAGCGCCGCAAATAACGCGCGGCCAGCGGGCCGCACCCGCCACTCAGCAGGACACGGCCAACCCGTTCGGCCGCCTCTCGATCGCGGAGTGCAACGGGGTGCGTCCGGATCCAGTCGAGGGCGAACCGCGGGCCGAGCGTCAAGAGCCGATGCTCGATCTCGAAGGCCTGCCGGTCCCCTTCGCGCCACGCGGTGTCTGAGAACTGACCGGCGACCAAGGTCGCGGCCGCCGCCGATACGGCGGTCTGGACGCGCGCAACGATGCCGAGTGCATCGTACCAGGCGGGATTTGGGGCCGACATCAGATCCGACAGGATCCTGCTACTCTCCTCGATATCTCCCGTCGCGAGGGCATCTTCGAGACAGGCCAGCCCGGGCAGCGTCACGGAACCCTCATCCGTAAGCCCAAGGGGCACGTCAACGACCGCCACTCGCGCCGTGCACTGCGCACGCAGGGTCTGGGCCTCGGCATCGAATGCGCCGCCTCGAGGCACGGTATCGAGTACACCAAGTGCGGCGACACAGTCGGCAGCCGCGGCAAACCCCTGCGCCACACGCAGGAGCAGCTCAGGATCCTCTGGCGACCGCGCAAGGGCCGCGCGGCACACGGCGAGGACAGCCTGCGGGTCGCCGACCGACAAGGCTCCTTCAATCAACGCCAGGTGGGCGGTGGACGCATCGGGGTCTGTCGCAAGGAGCCTATGAGAAAGCTCTGCCGCCTGCCCGGCCTGCCCCGCCTCGCGAAAAAGCGAAATGCCAAATTCGAGGTCGCGCGGCGACGGGTCGCTTCCCAAGGTGCTTGCAAAGAACCTTGCCGCCACGCCAGGCCCTTCTTGGTCGCGTAAGGCGGCAGCCGTCCTTTGCGACAACAGTGCATGTCCAGGAAGATGGCCCAGACCCTCGCGCCCCGCCTCGACGGCATGCGCCAGTTCACCAACAGCGCGCAAGGCATCGACAAGGCCGATCCACGCCCATGCGTGCAGCGGATTATCCGCAACGAGCCGACGGAAGAGCGGCAGCGCATCCCGATACTGACCGAGGTCGGACAGGCCAGCAGCCGTTCCGAAGCGCAGGGACGCGACCCAGCCTTTATGCCCGTCCACTCCGTCGAGCACCCCGGCCACTTCACTCAGAAGCGTCGCTAACCGATCCTTGTCCAACTCAGCCAGGATCCTGCCCGCCTTACACACCTTCAAAACCTGATCGTACGATAGGGCCGCTACCGATGGATTGGCAATCGCGCACCGCGGACACACGTCCTTCAGGTGGGATCGGGCCTCTTCACCATCGGTGGCGTGAGGGTCATATCCCACGCAGGGATCTGGGCACGTGCACGGCCAACGGCAGCCAGGTCGAGGTCCATCACGCGAACCGATGGCGCCGTCTCGCCAAGATCGGCCAGTACCTCGCCCCACGGGCCGACGGCAAGCGCATGGCCGTAGGTTACGCGCCCGTCAGCATGCTGCCCGGCCTGCGCCGCGGCCAGAACGAAGGCACCCGTCTCGATCGCGCGGGCGCGCAGCAGCACCTCCCAATGGGCGCGCCCCGTGGGCACGGTGAAGGCCGAGGGGATGAACATCAGCACCGCCCCGGCCTGCGCGTAGGCGCGATAGAGATACGGGAACCGCAGGTCATAACAGATCGACAGGCCGAAGGGGCCCCAGGGCGTCTCGGCCAACACGGCATGGTCACCGGGCGCGAAGCGCTTCGACTCGCCGATGGGCGCCTGCCCCTCGAGCGTCACGTCGAACAGGTGGATCTTGTCATACTCCGCCACGATCCCGCCCGCAGCATCGATCAGCGTGGAATGGTTGAGGAAGCGACCGTCCGGCCCAAGCACGGGGGTAGAGCCGGTGTGGATCCAGAGGCCGTATTGCGCAGCAAGCGCGCTGCAGGCGGCGATGAAGGGGTCATGCTCCGCCGCGACGACCTGCCTGCGCGAGGTTTCCGGGTTGCGGTTCATCAGCCCCGCAACCTCGGGCAGGGCCAGAAGCTCGGCACCCTCATCCGCGGCCTGCCGGGCAAGCCTCGAGACGGTCGCAATATTGGCCTCGTGCGTGTCGGCCGAACACATCTGCGCCAGCGCGACGCGGAGCATGCCGCCACTCATGACCGGCTCAGGGTGCGGGCGACGGCATCCTTCCAGCCCGCGTAGCGCGCCTCGCGCGTGGCCTCGTCCATCTGCGGCTCAAACGTCCGGTCAAGGGCCCATGTCCGGGCAAACCCCTCGGCGTCGGGATAGACGCCCGCGCGCATCCCCGCGACCCAGGCCGCGCCCAGCGCGGTCGTCTCGAGCACCTCGGGCCGGTCCACCGGCGCGCCGAGGATGTCGGCCAGGAACTGCATCGTCCAATCCGACGCGCTCATGCCGCCGTCGACCCGAAGGGTCGCGGAAGAAAGAATGTCCCGGACGTTCCCCCCGCCCGCGCCCTGCCAGTCGGCGGTCATCGCCTCGACCAGGTCGCGGGTCTGGTAGCCGACGCTTTCCAGCGCGGCGCGGGCGAACTCCGCCGGGCCAGAGTTGCGCACGAGGCCGTGGATCGCCCCGCGGCAGTCGGGGTCCCAGTACGGCGCGCCAAGGCCGGTGAAGGCCGGCACGAGGTAGAGCTGCTGCGAGGGGTCCGCACTTTCGGCCAAAGGGCCGCTTTCGGCGGCATCCTTGATGATCTTCAACCCGTCGCGCAGCCATTGCACCACTGCGCCCGCGATGAAGATGGACCCCTCCAGCGCATAGGTCGGCTTGCCGTCGAATTGGTAGGCGATGGTGCCCAGCATCCGGTTTTGCGACCTGACCAGCGTCTCGCCCGTATTCAGAAGCGCGAAGCAACCGGTGCCATAGGTCGACTTCAGCATCCCCGGTGCGAAACAGGCCTGCCCCAGCGTCGCCGCCTGCTGGTCGCCCGCGACACCGAGGATTGGAATTGCGCCCCCGAAAAGCGCAGGGTCGGTCATGCCGAATTCGGCACCGCAATCCTTGACCTCGGGCAGCATCGAGAGGGGGATGTTCAGGAGATCACAGATCTCGGCATCCCAGCGCCCCTCGCGGATGTTGTAAAGCAGCGTCCGCGCGGCGTTGGTGGCGTCGGTCACATGTGCCGCGCCGCCCGTCATCTTCCAGATCAGCCAACTGTCCACCGTGCCGAAAGCGAGCTCCCCCGCCTCGGCCCGCGCGCGCAGTCCGTCGACGTTGTCGAGCAGCCAGGCGAGTTTCGAGCCCGAGAAATACGGGTCGAGCAAAAGCCCCGTCTTCTCCTGCACCATCGCCTCGTGCCCCTTGGCCTTCAGCCCCGCGCAATAGGCCGCCGTGCGGCGATCCTGCCAGACGATGGCGTTATGCACGGGCGTGCCGGTCGCCCGGTCCCAGACCACGACCGTTTCGCGCTGGTTGGTGATGCCGATCGCCGCGATGTCCGAGGCGGCGACGCCGCCCTTATCCATCGCACCGCGGCAGGTGGCGACAACGCTCTCCCAGATCTCTTCCGCGTCGTGTTCGACCCAGCCCGAGGCCGGATAGTGCTGGGTGAATTCCTGCTGGGCGCTGGCCCCCGGCGCAAGATCGGCGCCGAACAGGATCGCGCGCGTGGACGTGGTGCCCTGATCGATGGCCAGAACGTGGGTCATCGCCCCCTCCCCTTCTCGTTTGGCGGCCAGCCTATCCCAAGCCGCCGCGCCTGCAAGTCACTCGGCGGCCAGCGCCGGGGCCTCGGCCTTCATGAAGGCGTCGATCTCGGCGATCTGTTCAGCCGTCAGGCGCAGACCCAGCTTCGAGCGGCGCCAAACCACATCCTCGGCCCGGCGGGCGTATTCGCGCGTCATAAGCCAACGCAACTCGGCTTCGGTCAGGGTCGCGCCGAAATCGCGCCCCAAGTCCTCGGGTGTTGTCGCCCCGTCGAGGATGAGCGCCGCCTCGGTCCCGTAGGCGCGGACAAGCCGCTTGGCCCACCGCTCCGACAAGAACGGATGGGCCGCGCGAAGGGCGTCGACAAGCGTCTGCACGCCGTCCACCGGGAAATCTCCGCCCGGCAGCGGCACACCCGCGCTCCAGTGCCCGCGCGTGCCGGGGAACCGAGGGGAAAGCTTGTCCCACGCATCCTCGGCCAGCTTGCGATAGGTGGTGATCTTGCCGCCGAAGACATTCAGCAGGATCGGGCCGTTGTCGTCGACGGACAGGACGTAGTCACGGGTAGCAGCGGTCGCCGACTTCGCCCCGTCATCGTAAAGCGGGCGCACGCCCGAGTAGGTCCAGACCACATCCTCGGCACTCAGGGCCTTGCGGAAATACTGGTTCGCGAAACTCAGCAGGTAGTCGCGTTCGGCGTCGGTACAGCGCGCGTCGCGCGGGTCGCCGTGGTGTTCCTGGTCGGTGGTGCCGATCAGCGTGAAATCGGTCTCGTAGGGGATGGCGAAGATGATGCGCCCGTCCGAGCCCTGGAAGAAGTAGCATTTGTCATGCTCGGCCACGCGCGGGACGACGATGTGCGAGCCGCGCACCAGCCGCACCTTCTCGCGGCTGTTCTGCCGGATCACGCCTTGCACGATATCGGCCACCCAGGGCCCGCCGGCGTTGACCAGCGCGCGCGCCTCAACCACCTCTTCGGTGCCGTCGCGGTCGAGCGTGATGCGCCAGTGATCGCCCACGCGCTCGGCCCCGGCCACGCGGGTCCGCGTCAGGATGCGCGCGCCGCGCTCTTCCGCGTCGCGGGCGTTCAGGACGACAAGGCGGGCATCCTCGACCCAGCAGTCGGAGTATTCGTAAGCCTTGGTGAAGCGGTCCTGGAGCGGCGCGCCTTCCGCAGTACCCGTCAGATCGAGCGATTTCGTACCCGGAAGGATCTTCCGCCCTCCAAGATGGTCGTAAAGGAACAGCCCCAGCCGGATCAGCCAATCAGGCCTGCGCCCCTTCATCCACGGCATGACCGTGGTCAAAAGCCGCGAGGTCGGCGTCGTGCTGTCAAAACGCATGTCGTGTGACAGCGGCAGGACGAAGCGCATAGGCCAGCTGATATGCGGCATGGCGCGCAAGAGCGTCTCACGCTCCTCCAGCGCGTGGCGGACCAGCTTGAACTCGAAGAACTCCAAATAGCGCAGCCCGCCATGGAACAGCTTTGTCGAGGCCGACGAGGTCGCGCCGGCAAGGTCGCCCATCTCGGCCAGGCACACCGACAGGCCCCGCCCCGCCGCGTCGCGGGCGATGCCGCAGCCGTTGATGCCGCCGCCGATGACGAAAAGGTCGTAGCGCGCGCTCATGGCGAATCCTTCCCTCTGCAAGGGTCCGTTGCGCGTCCCTGCCTCTCACCCCGTGTTCGTTTTGTCAATTTTCATGTTCGTTTTTTTTCGCTATACGCGATCAAATGATCATGACCCCGCGCCAATCCGACATCCTCGACCGCGCCCGCCAGATGGGGCGCGTGGGCGTCGAAGATCTCGCCACCGCCTTTGGCGTCACCGTGCAAACGATCCGCCGCGACCTGACGGAGCTTTGCGAGGCCGGGCTGCTTGCGCGCACGCATGGCGGCGCGATGCTGCCCTCGGGCGTCACGAACATCGCCTACGAGGAACGCCGCCGCCTGTCCGCCGATGCGAAGGAGGCGATCGGGCGCAGTGCCGCCGCACTGATCCCGGCTGGCGCGTCGCTCTTCCTCAACATCGGCACCACGACCGAGGCCGTGGCCCGCGCGCTGGCCGACACGCCGAACCTGATGGTGGTGACGAATAACCTGAACGTCGCACAGATCATGGGCGCGCACCCGACCGCCGAGGTGATCCTGACCGGCGGGCGGCTGCGCCGCGCCGATGGCGGGCTGACCGGCGACATGGCGGTCGAGACGATCCGGCAGTTCAAGGTCGACATCGCCGTGATCGGCGCCTCGGCGCTGGATACCGAGGGCGACCTGCTCGACTTCGACCCCGACGAGGTGCGCGTGAGCCGCGCGATCCTGTCCCAGGCGCGCTCGGCGATGCTGGTCGCCGATCAGGGCAAGCTGTCGCGCGCGGCCCCCGTACGGATCGGCTCGCTTCGCGATCTAGACCGCTGGGTGACGGATGGGGCCCCGCCGGCCCCGCTGCAACACCTCTGCGCGGAGGCGGGCACCAAGGTCACGATTGCGGAACCCGCGCGATAAGGCGCTCGACCTCTGGCCCCAGCGCCTCGACGATCAGCGCGACGCCTGCCGCGTTCGGATGGATGCCGTCAGCCTGCATGTAGGTGGTGAGAGCGGCGGCCGGATCGGCCTCGGCCGCGTCCGTCAGCGCGCCGAGAAAGCTTTCGACATGCAGCGCGCCGTAGGTCTCGGCCAGCTCGGGATACATCGCGTCGAAAGCCGCCTTGTAGTCCGGCCCGTAGTTGCCCGGCGCCGAAAGGCCCACCAGCAGCACCGCGACCCCTGCGTCTTCCGCCGCCGCAAGGATGCCGTCGAGGTTTGCGCGGCTCGCCTCGGGCGGGATGCCGCGCAGAAGGTCGTTACCGCCCAGCGCCACGAGCATCGCGTCCACCTCGGGCGTCAGCGTCCAGCCGACGCGCGCCAGCCCGCCTGCCGTGGTGTCGCCCGAAACGCCCGCGTTGATCAGCGTCACGTCATGGCCCCGGTCGCGCAGCCAAGCCTCAAGCTGCGGCACGAAACCCTCCTCCTGCACCAGCCCGTAGCCTTGCGTCAGGCTGTCGCCCAGCGCGGCGATCGTCACCTCCTGCGCGGAGGCGGGCAGCGCGACCATCAGCGACAGGGCCACCGCCTTGCCCACCCGGGCCAAGGCCCCATATGCCAAGGACCGAAGTGAACCGAGGCGTTCAGCCATGTCCGATCCCGTCCTGTCCCTCACCGATACGCGCCTGTCGCTCGACGGCAACGCCGGCCGCGTCGACATCCTGCACGGCATCACGCTGCAGGTGGCCAAGGGGGAAACCGTGGGGCTCACGGGGCCGTCGGGGTCTGGCAAGTCGTCTCTCCTCATGCTCATGGGCGGGCTTGAGCGCGCCACCGGGGGCGAGGTCCGGGCGCTGGGCCAGGACCTGACCGCGATGAACGAGGATCAACTCGCCCGCTTTCGCAGGGACAATATGGGGGTGGTGTTCCAGTCCTTCCACCTGATCCCGACGATGACCGCGCTGGAAAACGTCGCGACGCCGCTGGAACTGGCCGGTCACGCCGACGCGTTCGACCGGGCCGAGGCCGAGCTTGCCGCCGTCGGCCTCGCGTCGCGCGCGCATCATTACCCCAGCCAGATGTCGGGGGGCGAGCAACAGCGCGTTGCGCTGGCCCGCGCTGCCGCGCCGCGGCCCGCGATTCTTCTGGCCGATGAACCGACCGGCAATCTCGACGGCACGAACGGGCAGGCGATCATGGACATGCTCTTCGGCCTGCGCGACCGGCATGGGTCGACGCTTGTTCTGGTGACCCACGCCCCCGAACTGGCCGCGCGCTGCGACCGCGAGGTGCGGCTGCGTGACGGACGGCTCGAAGCCGATGCGCTGAGGGACGCCGCGGAATGAGCGTCGCGCTTCGCATCGCGCGGCGAGAACTGAGGGGCGGGCTCAAGGGCTTTCGCATCTTCCTCGCCTGTCTCGCCCTCGGCGTTGCCGCCATCGCTGCCGTCGGCTCGGTCCGCGAGGCGATCCAGGCCGGGCTGACCCGCGAGGGCGCGGTGATCCTCGGCGGGGACGCCGAGATGTCCTTTACCTACCGCTTCGCGTCCGAAGACGAGCGGGCCTGGATGGATCAGATCGCCGCGCGCGTCTCCGAAACGGTAGATTTCCGCTCGATGGTCGTCGTCGACCGCGGCGAGACGCCCGAACGCGGGCTGACGCAGGTGCGGGGCGTCGACGGCGCCTACCCGCTCTATGGCGAGGTCGAGTTGGAACCAGCCATTCCGTTGGAGGACGCGCTTGCCACCACGGACCGCCCCGGCGCGGTCATGGATCAGCTATTGATCGACCGTCTGGCGCTCGAGGTCGGCGACGTCTTCCGCCTTGGCACGCAGGACTTCGAGCTGCGCGCAGCGCTTGTCACCGAACCCGACGGCGCGTCGGGGGGCTTTGGCCTCGGCCCGCGGACCATCGTAACGCTGGAGGGGCTGGAGGGTTCCGGCCTGCTCGCGCCGGGCACACTTTTCGACAGCCAGTATCGCCTTGCGCTGCCTGAAGGCGCCGACCTCGCCACCCTAGCCGCCGAGAGCCGTGACCGGTTCGAGGAAACCGGCATGCGCTGGCGTGACAGCCGCAATGGCGCGCCGGGCGTGCAGGAATTCGTCGACCGGATCGGCGCGTTCCTCGTGCTGGTGGGTCTTGCCGGGCTGGCCGTCGGCGGTGTGGGCGTGTCGGCCGCCGTGCGCTCCTATCTCGACGGCAAGGTCGAGACGATCGCCACGCTCAAGACGCTGGGCGCCGAGGGGCGGACGATCTTCGCCGCCTATTTCGCACAGGTGGGCCTTTTGACCCTTGTCGGGCTCGCCCTCGGCCTTGCGCTCGGCGCGGCGCTGCCCTTCGTCTTCGCGCCGCTCATCGCCGCGCAGTTGCCGGTGCCCATCGCCTTCGCGGTCTATCCCGGCCCGCTGGCCGAGGCCGCGCTTTACGGCGCGCTGACAGCCCTCATCTTCACGCTCTGGCCGCTGGCGCGCACGGAACAGGTACGCGCTGCGGCCCTTTTCCGCGACGCCTCAGGGCCGGTGCGGGCTTGGCCAAGACCCGTGTGGATGGTGCTGATCGTCGTGCTGTCCGCCATGCTTGTCGGGGCCGCGACATGGCTTTCGGGGATCGAGCGGCTGGCGCTGGGAACCGCGGGTGGCATTCTTGGCGCGCTTCTCCTGCTGGCGCTGTCGGCGCGCGGCATCCGGGCGCTGGCCCGCCGCCTTGCCCGGTCAAGGGCCGTCCGCGGGCGCACCGCGCTGCGCACGGCGCTCGGCGCGGTCGGCGGACCCGGGTCCGAGGCGACAAGCGTGGTCCTGTCTCTCGGCCTGGGCCTTGCCGTGCTGGCCTCGGTCGGACAGATCGACTCGAACCTCCGCGCCGCGATCCAGCGTGACCTGCCCGAAGTCGCCCCCTCTTACTTCTTCGTCGATATCCAGCCCGACCAGCTTCAGCCCTTCCTCGACCGCGTCACCACCGACCCGGCGGTCAGCCGTGTCGACACCGCGCCGATGCTGCGCGGCATCATCACCCGCATCAACGGCCAACGCGCGCAGGACGTCGCGGGCGATCACTGGGTGATCGAGGGTGACCGCGGCGTGACCTACATGACCGAGGCGCCCCCGCCCGAAGAGATCGTCGCGGGCGAATGGTGGCCCGACGACTACAACGGCCCGCCGCTTATGGCCTTTGCCGCCGAAGAGGCGATGGAGATCGGCATCGGGCTGGGCGACCGGATAACGGTCAACATTCTCGGCCGTGATATCGAGGCCGAGATCGCGGCGCTGCGCGAGGTGAGCTTCGAGAATGCTGGCATCGGCTTTGTCGTGACGATGTCGCAGAACGCGCTGGCGGGCGCGCCGCACACCCATATCGCCACCGTCTACGCCGAGGAGGACGCCGAGGCCGCGATCCTGCGCGACGTGGCAGGGGCCGCGCCCAACATCACCGCGATCCGCGTGCGCGACGCGCTCGACCGCGTGGCCGAGGCGCTGCGCAGCCTTGCCGCCGCGACCTCCTACGGGGCGGCGGCCACGCTGGTCACGGGCTTCATCGTGCTGATCGGCGCGGCGGCGGCAGGCGAACGCGGCCGCATCTTCGAGGCCGCGGTGCTGAAAACCATCGGCGCCAGCCGCGCGACCATCCTGGCCAGCTTTGCCTTGCGCTCCGCGATCCTTGGCGCGGCGGCGGGACTCGTGGCGATCCTCGCGGGCGCGCTGGGGGGCTGGGCGGTGATGACCTTCGTGATGGACAGCTCCTACGCGTTCGAACCCGTCTCGGCCATCGCCATCATCCTCGGCGGCGCGCTGACGACGCT
>CAZVQL010000003.1:25868-38633 GCA_964629305.1 uncultured Roseicyclus sp. | reverse complement strand
CGAAATGCAGGACAAGCGCATCTCGGCCACGCTGAACGAGGATGGCAGCTTTTCCGAGAAGGACGAGGCAACCTACCAGAAGCTGCGATCCGAGATCGTCGAGCTGGTGAACGAGCTTCACCTGCACAACAACCGGATCGAGGCGCTGATCGACCAGCTTTACGGGATCAACCGCCGGATCATGTCGATCGACAGTGGCATGGTGAAGCTGGCCGACCAGGCCCGCATCAACCGCCGCGAGTTCATCGACGAGTACCGCGGCCGCGAGCTTGATCCCAACTGGGTCGAGCGCATGAGCGAGAAATCCGGCCGCGGCTGGCAGGCGTTGCTCGAGCGCTCGCGTGACAAGGTCGAAGAGCTGCGCAACGACATGGCGCAGGTCGGCCAGTATGTCGGCCTCGACATCTCCGAATTCCGCCGCATCGTGAACCAGGTCCAGAAGGGCGAGAAAGAAGCCCGGCAGGCCAAGAAGGAAATGGTCGAGGCGAACCTGCGCCTCGTGATTTCCATCGCCAAGAAATACACCAACCGCGGGCTGCAGTTCCTGGACCTGATCCAGGAGGGCAACATCGGCCTGATGAAGGCCGTCGACAAGTTCGAGTACCGCCGCGGCTACAAGTTCTCGACCTATGCGACGTGGTGGATCCGCCAGGCGATCACCCGGTCCATCGCCGACCAGGCGCGCACGATCCGTATTCCGGTCCACATGATCGAGACGATCAACAAGCTGGTGCGCACCGGCCGCCAGATGCTGCACGAGATCGGCCGCGAGCCGACGCCGGAAGAGCTGGCCGAGAAGCTGCAGATGCCGCTGGAAAAGGTCCGCAAGGTGATGAAGATCGCCAAGGAGCCGATTTCGCTCGAGACGCCGATTGGCGACGAGGAAGACAGCCAGCTTGGCGATTTCATCGAGGACAAGAACGCCGTTCTGCCGCTCGACAGCGCCATTCAGGAGAACCTGAAAGAGACGACAACGCGGGTTCTGGCCAGCCTCACCCCGCGCGAGGAGCGCGTTCTGCGCATGCGCTTCGGGATCGGGATGAACACCGACCACACGCTGGAAGAGGTCGGCCAGCAGTTCAGCGTGACCCGCGAACGCATCCGCCAGATCGAGGCAAAGGCGCTGCGTAAGCTCAAGCACCCGAGCCGGTCGCGCAAGCTGCGGAGCTTCCTCGACCAGTAGGGCGGGCGGTTCCGCCCACCTTTCCGGCGCGGTGGGCAAGATTGCCCACCCTACGGGAGCTGACCTATGAAGACCCTCCGCCGCCTTATGGACGCTATCCCGCTGAGCGTTCTGATCATCGCAAGCCTGACGCTTGGCCTAGCCCCGTTCGTGCCCGAGCCGCATATCTGGGAGAAGCTCAAGATGCTCGCGGCGGGCACCCTGACCCAGCCGATCGACATCTTCGATCTCGCCATGCACGCGCTGCCCTGGCTTCTGCTCCTGCTCAAGCTGACGCTCGGCCGCCCCGCGCGCGGGTGATCCAGCCCGCGGCCTTTCCTGCCACGGGCAGGGCCGCTAACCTTGGCGAAAGCGACCAACCCGGAGACGCCAATGTCCCTCTTCTCCAAGCTTTTCGGTGGCGGCGGCAAGCCCGCGAAAGAGCCGGACGTCTACAAGGAGTTCCGCATCTTCGCCGAACCCCAGTCGGGCAGCGGCGGCTATCGCCTTGCCGCGCGCATCGAGAAGGAGGTGGGCGGCGAGACCAAGGTTCATCACATGATCCGCGCCGACCAGATCCAGTCGCTGGACGAGGCCGAGGCGTTTTCCCTCCGCAAGGCCAAGCAGCTGATCGACGAACAGGGCGAGCGGCTGTTTGGCTGAGGCTGCCTAGCGTCGCAACCGCGCCAGCATGTCCGCCGCCGCAGCGTCGGGTGTCAGGTGCCCGCCCGCGACGCTTTCGGCCATCTCGGCCATGGCCGTGCGGATCGCGGGGTCGGTCCTGAGCCGGGAGAGAAGACCGGCGCGCACTTCTTCCTCGAACCAATGCGCGGCCTGTTCCGCGCGGCGGCGATCCCACCAACCGTGATCCTTCCGCCAGCGGGCGAGCGTCTGCATCTCGGTCCAGGCCCCCTCCAGCCCGTCGCCCGTCACGGCCGAAACCGGCAGCGCCTTGGGGAACCCCTCGGGGTCCTGCGGGCGTTTGCGCAACAGGCGCAGGGCACCGGCGTAGTCCGCCACGGTGCGCGTCGCGGCCGGCTTCAGGTCGCCGTCGGCCTTGTTGACGAGGATCAGGTCGGCGATCTCCATGATGCCGCGCTTGACGCCCTGCAACTCGTCGCCGCCCGCGGGGGCCAGGAGCAGCACGAAGAGGTCGCACATCTGCGCCACCATCGTCTCGGACTGGCCGACGCCCACCGTCTCGATCAGCACCACGTCGAACCCCGCCGCCTCGCAAAGCGCGACGGCCTCGCGTGTGCGGCGCGCGACGCCGCCCAGGTGCGAGGACGAGGGCGAGGGGCGGATGAAGGCCGCACGCTCACGGCTGAGGCGCTCCATCCGGGTCTTGTCGCCAAGGATCGAACCACCCGAGCGAGAGGAGGAGGGATCGACGGCGAGAACGGCAACCTTCAGCCCGGCCTCGACCAACGCCATGCCGAAGGCCTCGATGAAGGTCGATTTGCCCACGCCCGGCGTCCCCGACAGGCCGATCCTCAGCGCTTGCCGCCCGTGGCCGCGAAGCGTCTCGATCAGCGCGGTCGCCTGTGCGCGGTGATCGGGCCGCGTGCTTTCCACCAGCGTGACCCCGCGCGCCAGCGCCCGGCGGTCGCCCGCAAGGATGCGGTCTGCAAGGTCGTCCTGTGGCGTGGCGTCGGTCATGGACGGGTCGTCCTTTTTGCCTCGGGTCCGGCGCGTGATCGGCCGGTCCCGTTATGTGCCCCGGCCCGACCGGGGCTGTCCAGACCCCGTGCCGAGGTCCGATGCCGCGGGTGGGCGGCCCAAGGCTTTCGTGTTGACGCCGCTGCGGCTGGCGTCTCACCTAGCGGCGATCCGGATCGTGAAACGAGACTGACCGCCGCCTTGGCCCTGCCCATCGACGATATCCTGCCTGCGCTGGTCGCGGCGATGGCGGCCCATGGCCGCGCCGTGCTGCAGGCCCCGCCGGGGGCGGGCAAGACGACGGGCGTGCCGCCCGCGCTTCTGCCCCATGTGACGGGCCGCATCGTGATGCTGGAGCCGCGCAGGTTGGCCGCGCGCGCCGCCGCCGAGCGCATGGCCGAGGTCATGGGCGAGGACGTGGGCCAGACGGTCGGCTACCGCATCCGCGGCGAACGCGCGGTGTCGGAGGCGACGCGGATCGAGGTCGTGACCGAGGGCATCCTGACGCGGATGCTTCAGGATGACCCGGACCTGCCGGGCGTCGGGTGCGTGATCTTCGACGAGTTCCACGAACGGTCGCTCAATGCGGATCTCGGTTTGGCGCTGGCGTGGGAGGTGCGGCAGGCGCTGCGCCCGGACCTGTGGCTTGTGGTGATGTCGGCGACGCTGGATGCGGGACCGGTGGCCGCCCTCATGGACGACGCGCCGCTCTTGACGTCCGAGGGGCGCGCCTACCCTGTCGAGACGCGGCACCTCGAGCGTCCCGTTCCGCAGGGCGCGCGACTTGAGGCCGAGGTCGCCGATCTGGTGCTCCGCGCGCTGGCAGAGGCCGAGGGCGGCTGCCTCGTCTTCCTGCCGGGCGAGGGTGAGATCCGGCGCGCTGCCGCCCGGCTCGAGGCGCGGCTGCCGGGCGACGTGCGGCTGCATACGCTTTTCGGCGCGATGAAAATGGAGGCGCAGCGCGCCGCGATCCGTCCCCTGCGCGACGGGCGCAAGCTGGTGCTTGCGACCGCCATCGCCGAGACCTCGCTGACGATCGAGGATGTACGAATCGTGGTCGACGCAGGCCGCGCGCGACGGGCGCGGTTCGACCCCGGCTCCGGCATGTCGCGGCTGGTGACGGAACCCGTCAGCCGGGCTGAGGCCGAGCAGCGGCGTGGACGCGCGGGGCGCGTGGCGCCCGGCGTCTGCTACCGGATGTGGACGAAGGGGGCCGAGGGCGCCCTGCCCGCCTTCCCGCCCGCCGAGATCGAGGCGACGGACCTTGCCGGCCTCGCGCTGGAGCTGGCGCTTTGGGGCGGGGCCGAGGGGTTGGCGTTCCTGACGCCGCCGCCAGAGGGCGCGCTGGCGGAGGCGCGCGCCCTGTTGGCGGATCTGGGTGCTTTGGATGACGCGGGCCGGATCACCGCCCATGGCCGAGCGCTGGCGCGCCTGCCGCTGCATCCGCGGCTGGCGCATATGGTGGTGAGGGGCGGGCCCGGGTCGGCGCGGCTGGCGGCCTTTATGGCCGAGCGTGATCCGCTGCGCGACCGGGGCACGGATCTGGCCTTGCGGATGCGGGCGCTGGATGACCCGGGCGGGATGGGCGCGGATCGCGGCACCATCGACCGTATCAGGCAGGAGGCGAAGCGGCTGAAGCGCTACGAGGGTGGCGCGCCCCTGTCGTTTGGCGCGCAGGCGGCGCTGGCCTACCCCGACCGGATCGGCTTGCGCCGCGAGGGGGACGCGCCGCGCTACGTGCTCTCGGGCGGAAAGGGCGCGGTCCTGCCCGAGGGCGACACGCTGGCGGGCCAGCGGCTGATCGTGGCCGTCGACCTCGACGGGGACCGGCGCGAGGCGCGGGTGCGGCAGGCCGCGACGATTACCGAGGGCGAGCTGCGCGCGCTCTACGCCGACCGCATCGCTTGGGTCGATGCCTGCCACTGGTCCAAGCGGCACCGTCGCGTCGAGGCCCGACAACAGGAGCGCTTTGGCGCGCTGGTGCTGGATGACCGCATCTGGCGCGATGCGCCGGCCGAGGCTGTTCAGGCCGCGGTGCTGGAGGGTATCCGTGACCTCGGGCTCGAGGCGCTGAACTGGACGAAATCCGCGCGCCTTCTGCGCGCGCGCGTGGCCGTCTCGGGCGTGGCGGATATGTCGGACGCGAGCCTGCTGGCAGCACTGGAGGACTGGGCGGCCCCGTTTCTTGCAAAAGAACGCAGCGCCGCCGACCTTGCGCGGTTCGACCCGACCGAGGCGCTGCGCGCCTGGCTGGGCTACCCCGCATTACAAGAGGTCGAGCGCCTCGCCCCTGCAGCCTGGGAGAGCCCCTTGGGCAGGTCCGTCGCGATCGATTACTCGGGCGAGGTGCCCGAGGTGGCCCTGCGCCTGCAGGAGGTGTTCGGCACGACGGTGCATCCCGTGATCGGGCCGGACCGCGTGCCGCTGAAGATGGTGCTCCTGTCGCCCGCGGGGCGGCCGGTGCAGGTGACGACCGATCTGCCGGGGTTCTGGGATGGCTCCTACGCCGATGTGCGCAAGGACATGCGCGCGCGGTATCCCAAGCATCCCTGGCCCGATGACCCGCGCAGCGCCGATCCGACCTTGCGGGCGAAGCCGCGGGGGCGGTAGGCCGGGGCAGCCGACACGCGAAAGGAACAAGCGATGCGAGACGGGGCGGCGGTGCCACTGGTGAAAGAGCTGGTGCTTGTCGGCGGCGGGCATACCCATGCGCTGGTGTTGCGGCGCTGGGGTATGAAGCCCGTGCCGGGCGTGCGGCTGACGCTGATCAACCCCGGCCCGACCGCGCCCTACACCGGCATGCTGCCGGGCCATGTCGCCGGGCACTACCCGCGCGCAGCGCTCGACATCGACCTTGTCCGGCTGGCGCGCTTCGCAGGGGCACGGCTGATCCTTGGCGCGGTCGACCTGATCGACCCGGTCGCGCGGCGGGTGCGGGTGCCGGGGCGCGCGCCCATCGCCTATGACCTGCTGTCGGTCGATATCGGCATCACCTCGGACATGGCGGACCTGCCGGGGTTCGCCGAGCACGGGATTGCCGCAAAGCCCCTTGGCCCCTTCGCGGATCGCTGGGCCGCCTACTCGGCGGGCGACGGACCGGCGCGGATCGCGGTGATCGGCGGCGGTGTCGCCGGGGTCGAGCTGGCGCTGGCTTGCGCGCACCGGATGAAGGCCCTCGGGCGCGCGGCCGAGATCGCGGTGATCGACCGGGGCGGCATCCTCGAGAACCAGCCTGGGCGCGTGCGCCTGTGGCAGGCGATGGATGCGATGGGCGTGGCCCGTGTCGAGGGCGTCGCCCCTGCGCGCGTCACCGACCGGGCGGTCGTGCTGGAGGACGGGCGAGAGGTCGCATCGGATTTCACCATCGGTGCAGCAGGGGCCGTGCCACATCCGTGGCTGTCGGACTGCGGAATGGAGATGCGCGAGGGCTACATGGTGGTGGACGAGACGCTGCGCTCGGTCAGCCATCCGGAGATCTACGGCGCCGGCGATTGTGTCCACCTGAGCCATGCGCCTCGGCCCAAGGCGGGCGTTTTCGCCGTTCGGGCCGCGCCGGTGCTCGCCTGGAACCTGCGCGCGGATATGACCGGCGCGCAGCGGCGCAGCTTCCGGCCGCAACGCGATTTTCTCAAGCTCGTATCGCTGGGCGGCAAGGATGCCCTGGCCGAAAAGGCGGGGTGGACGCTGTCGGGCCCGCTGCTCTGGCAGTGGAAGGACCGGATCGACCGGCGGTTCATGGAAAAGCTCCGTGACCTGCCGCCGATGCCCCGCCCCCTGACGCCCCGGGGGGCGGCGACCGGCGTCGCGCGGGAAATGGCAGGGCCTGCGCCCTGCGGCGGATGCGGGGCGAAGCTGGGTGCGGGTGCGCTGAGCGGCATCCTGGGCGGCACGCCCGGCGATGACGCGGCAGTGCTGGAGACCGGCGCCACGCGGCAAGTGATCTCGACCGACCACCTGCGCGGCTTTGCCGATGATCCGGTGCTCGTCGCGCGCGCCGCGGCGGTCCATGCGATGGGCGACATCTGGGCGATGGGGGCACGTCCGCAAGCCGCCGTCGCAACCGTGATCCTGCCGCGAATGGCCGCACGGATGCAGGGCGCGTGGCTGGACGAGGTGATGGACGCGGCGCGAAAGGTCTTCGCCGCGGAAGGGGCCGAGATCGTCGGCGGCCATTCCTCGATGGGAACAGAGCTGACGCTGGGCTTCACCGTCACGGGGCTGTTGGACCGCGATCCGGTCACGCTTGCGGGCGCGCGGCCGGGCGATGCGCTGGTGCTGAGCCGTGGGATCGGCACGGGCGTGGTGCTGGCGGGCGAGATGCGCGTGCTGGCGGAGGGGGCCGAGGTGGCGGCCTGCTGGGCGCAGATGACCGCGCCGCAGGGTGCAGCGGCGGCGATCCTTGCACCGATGGCGCATGCGATGACGGATGTGACGGGCTTCGGGCTGGCCGGGCACCTCGGCAACATCTGCGCGGCCTCGGGTGTGGGGGCGGAGCTGGCGCTCGACGCGGTCCCGCTTTTGCCCGGCGCCTTGCGACTGTCCGAGGCGGGCGTGCGCTCGACGCTCTACGAGCAGAACAGGGCTGCGTTGGAGGGCCGGGTCGAGGCGCCCGAGACAGCGCGGGCGGCACTGGTCTTCGACCCGCAGACCGCGGGCGGGTTGCTGGCCGCGGTGCCCGCAGCCGAGGCCGACAGGCTTGTTGCCGACCTGCGCAATGCGGGCTTCGACGCGGCGCGGATCGGCACGGTGACGGATGGCCCCGCGATCGGCTTCGCCTAAAGCGCGCGGTCGAGTTTCGTGGACAGGTGGATCAGGCTTTCGGACGATCGGACGCCCTCGATCTCGCCGATCCGGTCGAGCACGGCATCAAGCGCGGTGGTGGTCGGCGCGCCGACCTCGAGCAGCAGGTCGACCCGGCCCGAGATGGTGTGGATGCGCTCGACCTCGGCGATGGATTTGAGCCGGGCGAGGATGCCGGGCTGGCTGCGCGGTTCGATCGAGACAAGCACGCTGGCGCGGATGCGGCCCGCGCGCAACGCCTCGCCCAGCCGCAGCGTGTAGCCCGCGATCACGCCCGAGCTTTCCAGCCGTTCGAGGCGGGCCTGCGCGGTGGAGCGCGCGACCTTGAGCTTGCGCGCGATCACGGCGACGGACATGCGCGCGTCGCCCGCCAGAAGCCGCAGGATATCGCGGTCGAGATCATCCATTTCGGCCCTCCGCCACATCATATCGTCATTGTGTCGGAAGTTTTGAGCATTTCGCGCAAAGTGACCAGCGAAATCGCCATCCTGTTGCGGCATGATTCAAGAGAGGCGAACAGGGCAGGAGGTCAGGCACATGACCGTGACGCAGGCGTTTCACCGCACACCGCGCGACTATCTTCTGGCAGAGCAGCCGGACGACCCGGTGCTGTTCCTGTCGCCCAGAACGTTGCAGGCCACCGCGCGGCGCTTTCTCGACGGGTTCCCGGGCCTTGTGACCTACGCGGTCAAGGCCAACCCGGGCGAGGCGGTTCTGGGCAACCTCCTGGCCGCGGGCATACGCGGCTTCGATGTGGCCTCTCCGGCCGAGATCGCGCTGGTCCGCTCGCTCGCGCCAAAGGCGGCGCTGCACTACAACAACCCCGTCCGGTCGCGCGCCGAGATCACGATGGCCGTGGGCCACGGCGTCGCGTCCTGGAGCGTGGATGCGCCGGGCGAGCTTGAGAAACTGGCGGAGTGCGGTGTGCCGCGGGGCGCAGAAGTGGCGGTGCGCTTCGCCCTGCCGGTCGCCGGTGCCGCCTATGATTTCGGCGCAAAATTCGGCGCATCGCCGAAACTGGCCGCCGA
This sequence comes from uncultured Roseicyclus sp., assembly GCA_964629305.1. Classification (GTDB taxonomy): domain Bacteria; phylum Pseudomonadota; class Alphaproteobacteria; order Rhodobacterales; family Rhodobacteraceae; genus Roseicyclus. The sequence goes on along the minus strand of CAZVQL010000003.1, from coordinate 29,984 downwards.
TCTGCTCGCCCGCGTGGTCAAACTGGGCTATAGGCCTGCGCTTACGTTTCATCCCGGGACGCAATGCACCGACCCCGAGGCGTGGACCGCCTATATTGACCGCGCGCGCGATATCGCATGGGCCGCGGGCGCGACGTTGGAGCGGTTGAATGTCGGTGGCGGTTTCCCGGCGCGCCGAAACACCACCGATACGCCACCGCTCGACACCATCTTCGAAAGCATCACGCAGGCGACCTGCGCCGCCTTCGGCGACCGTGCTCCGGCGCTCGTCTGCGAGCCGGGCCGCGCGATGGTGGCCGAGGCGGTCAGCCTCGCCCTCCGGGTCAAGGCGTTGCGAGGGAACGAGGTCTACCTGAACGACGGCATCTACGGTGCATTGGCGGAAATGCCGATCATGGGCATGACCGACCGGCTACGCGTCATCGCGCCTGACGGCACGCCCCGGACTGCCGCGGCGATCGACAGGCTGCTTTGGGGGCCGACCTGCGACAGCCTCGACCGTATTCCGGGGATGGTCCCCCTGCCCTGCGACATGGCCGAGGACGATTACCTCCTGCTTGACGGAATGGGGGCCTATTCGACGGCGACGGTGACGCGGTTCAATGGCTACGGGGGCCTGCGCATGGCGACTGTGCAGGCGCTGGCCGAGGGCTAGACCCTCTGGACACCGGCGTCAGCCTGCCTAGTGTCCGACCGACGGATGCATGAGCCGCGAAGGGGCACGAGGGATGAGCAAGTTCGGAACAAGCCAGCCGATCACACGGCTGGAAGACAACCGCTTCCTGACAGGCAAGGGCCGCTACGTGGACGACATCACGCCCGTGGGCGCGCTTCATGCCTATGTCCTGCGCAGCACCGCGGCGCATGGCGATATCACCGATCTCGACGTGTCCGAGGCGCGCGAGGCGCCGGGTGTTCACCTGCTCCTGACCGCGGCCGACCTGGCCGAGGCGGGGCTGAAGAACGCCATGAAGTATTCGCCGGTCAAGAACGGCGACGGCTCGCGCCCACCGACCCCGCCCCGCCCGGTCCTGGCCGAGGGGCGGGTGCGCTTCGTGGGCGAACCTGTCGCCTTCATCGTCGCCGACACGCTGACCCAGGCCAAGGACGCCGCCGAGATGATCCTTTTGGACGTCGATGACCGGCCCGCGAAGCTCGACATCGCGCCGGGGGGCGAGCCGATCCATGACGATGTGCCCGATAACGTCGCCTACGACTTTGCGATGGGCGATGATGCCGCGACCGAGGCCGCGATGGCGGGGGCGGCGCATGTCGTCACCCACACCAGCTACGACAACCGCGTCATCGTCAACAGCATGGAGCCGCGCGGCTGCTATGCCGAGGTCGAGGGCGACCGTATCCACGTGGCCGTGAATGGACAGGGGGTCTGGGGCACGAAAAGTGAGCTCGCCAAATGGCTGGGCCTGCCCGAGGACCGCGTGCGCGTGACCAACCCCGACGTGGGCGGCGGCTTTGGCATGAAGTCGATGAACTACCCCGAGTACCTGCTGTCGGCGCATGCCGCCCGCGTGTTGGGCCGCCCGGTGCGCTGGATCGGGGAGCGCACGGAGTCGATGCTGTCGGACAATGGCGGGCGCGACCTGTCGGTGACGACGACGCTGGGCTTCGACGAGAACCTGAAGCTCGTGGCCTTCCGCACCGACAGCCTGTCGAACATGGGGGCCTACCCGTCGAATTTCGGGATGAACATCCAGTCCGCGCTCTATTCAAAGGTGCTGACCGGCACCTATGACGTGCAGACCTACCATTTCCGCAACCGCGGCATCTACACCACCACGACCCAGATCGACGCCTACCGCGGCGCAGGCCGACCCGAGGCGATCTATGCCCTGGAGCGCGCCATGGACTACGCTGCGCGCGAGTTGGGCGTCGATCCGCTGGACTTGCGGCGCCGCAACTTCATTCCTTCGGGGGCCTTCCCCTACAAGAGCGCCACGGGTGAACTTTACGACGTGGGTGATTTCCACCGCCTGCTCGATCGCGCCGAGGTGGAGGCCGATATCGCAGGTTTCGCCGCCCGGCGTGCGGCATCCGAGGTCGAAGGGAAGCTGCGCGGTTTAGGGATCTGTTATTACATCGAGTCCATTCTCGGAGACCCGTCCGAGACGGCGACGATCGAGATCACGGAAACCGGCGCAAAGGTCTATGTCGGCACCCAGTCGAACGGCCAGGGCCACGAGACGGTCTATGCGCAACTTCTGCATGATCAGACCGGCCTGCCGCTCGAGACGATCGAGATCGTGCAGGGCGACAGCGACCTGATCGCGACGGGTGGGGGCACGGGCGGATCACGCTCGGTCACGGTTCAGGGAATGGCGATGCGCGCGACGGCGGACACGCTTATATCTGGCTTGTGTGAGTTTCTCGGGGACGAGATGGACCAGCGTGACGTGACATTCGATGCCGAGGAGGGCGTGTTCCGCGCCCCCGGCTCGAACGTCGTCATCACGCTTCTCGAGGCCGCCAGCCGCGCCCATGCCGCGGGCCGCGCCGAGCTGACGAAAGTGACCGAGACGCGCACGCTTCCCGGCCGCTCGTACCCCAACGGCTGCCATGTCGCCGAGATGGAGATCGACCGCGCAACCGGGGCCACGCGCGTCGCGCGCTACACGGTGGTCGATGATTTCGGCAACCTGATGAACCCGCGGTTGGCCGAGGGGCAGGTGCATGGCGGCGTAGCCCAAGGCATCGGCCAGGCGCTGACCGAGCATGTGGTCTACGATGCTGACGGCCAGCTGCTGACCGCGACTTTCATGGATTACGGGATGCCGCGGGCCGACGACATGCCCTTCATCGCCTTCACGACAGAAGCCGTGCCCTCGACCGCGAACCCGCTCGGGATGAAGGGCTGTGGCGAAGCGGGGACGGTCGGCGCGCTGGCCGCGGTGGCCAACGGGGTGCTCGATGCGCTCTGGCCGCTGGGCCTCAGGCAGGTCGACATGCCCTTCACGCCCTCGCGCGTCTGGGCCTACCTCAGGGAAGGGGAGGCGGTTGCCGCGGAATAGGTCCCTCCGGTCCTGGTTCACAGGCTTCCGCAGCGCCCCGCCGCGCCTGCCGCCGCCGCATACATCCTGCACCCATGTCGTCCTGCTGGACGGGACGATGTCCTCGCTCAACCGGGGGTGCGAGACGAACATCGGGCTAATCTACCGACTGTTGCAGGAGGTTCCGGCCAGCGCGAACATGACGCTTTACTACGAGCCGGGCATCCAGTGGCGCGGCTATCGCCGCTCGGTCGAGGTGCTGGCCGGCGTCGGCATCAACCGGCAGATCAAGCGCGCGTACCTGTTCCTGGCGCGGAACTACCGGCCCGGCGACCGGATCATCCTGATGGGCTATTCGCGGGGTGCCTACGCGGTGCGCTCACTTGCCGGGCTGATCGACCGGATGGGGCTGTTGCGCACGGCGCAGATCGAGCCCGAGACGCTCGACCGCATCTATGACTGCTACCGCACCGACCCCGATTGCGGCGAGGCGCGCTCCTTGAGGATGACGCGCTGTCACGCCGAGGTGCCGATCCGCTTTCTCGGTGTTTTCGACACGGTCCGCGCGCTTGGGCTGCGCTGGCCGGGTCTGTGGCGTGTCGTGCCGGTGCCGCACCCCTATCACTCCCACGGTCTTGGCCATGCGACCGAGATCGCGCGCCACGCGCTGGCGCTGGACGAGCGGCGCGATGCCTATGCGCCGGTGTTGTGGGAGACGACGGAAGAGCAGGCCGTGAGCGGCCAGGTGCAACAGGTGTGGTTCCGCGGCAGCCATGGCGACGTCGGCGGCCAGCTCGACGGGGTGCGCACGGCGCGGCCGCTGGCCAACATCCCGCTCGTCTGGATGCTGGGCGAGGCCGAGGCCGCGGGCCTGCCGCTGCCGGTGCATTGGCGGCACCGGTTCCTGACCTCGGGCACGGCGCGGGGCATCGGGATGAACCGGGGGTTCGGCAAGCTGTTCTTCGTCCGGCACAGACGAGCGATCGGCCGCGACCTGTCGGAACGCCTGCATCCCACGGCGCGGGGCGCGGCGGAAGCGCATGGCGTGCGCTTGCCGCCCGGCCCGGTCCGTCCGCTGGCCTGAGCGGGGCGCAGCCGCGCATCTCGGCCT
>CAZVQL010000003.1:19059-25768 GCA_964629305.1 uncultured Roseicyclus sp. | reverse complement strand
GAGGGCGCGCCGTGCGTATTTTTGGAAAGATGAAGGGCAGTCGCGTCAGGCGAAGGGATCGTCCGGGTAACCTACGCCCGTGAGGTAGAGCCCGTCAGGCGGAGCGACGGGGCCGCAGGCGGCGCGGTCGGCTGCTTCAAGGGCGGCGCGGACATCCTCGGGCGTCCAGGCGCCCGCGCCGACGCGTTCGAGCGTGCCCACGATGGAGCGGACCTGGTTGTGGAGGAAGGACCGGGCGCGCAGGTGGAAGCGGATCTCGGTGCCGTGGGGAAGCGGGACCTCCTCCACCGTCACCTCGTCGAGCGTCTTGACCGGGCTCTTCGCCTGGCAGAGCGAGGCGCGGAAGGTGGTGAAATCGTGCCGACCGACGAGATGGGCGGCGGCAGAGCGCATCGCATCCGCATCAAGGGGGCCGCCGCGAACATGCCAGGCGAGGCCCGCCTCGTGCACCAGGGGCGCGCGGCGGGAGATCAGGCGGTAGGTGTAGCGCCGCTCGATGGCCGAGAAGCGGGCGTGCCAGTCGTCGGGCACACGGGCGCAGGCCACGATGGCCACGGGCGCGGGCTTCAGGTGCCAGTTCAGCGCCTCGGACAGGCGGAACGGGTCCCAGTCCTTGGCCATGTCGGCATGGGCGACCTGACCCATGGCATGGACGCCAGCATCGGTGCGACCCGCGGCGGCGATGGACGGCACGTCAGGTTCCAGTGCGGCAAGCGCCGCCTCGACCGCGCCCTGGACCGAGGGCTGGTCGGCCTGGCGCTGCCAACCGGCGAAGGGAGCGCCATCGTATTCTATCTGAAAGGCATAGCGGGGCATGGGGGGCGACATAGGCGCAAAGGGGGCGCGTCGCCAAGGGGGAACGCGCGCGCCATTCGCCCCCTCGCAATGGAGGCGCGCGATGCTTAGTCTTCTGACGAGGCGGCAGAAGGGGCGCGGGACTTGGTCATCGGAACGATCGCGGACACGCTGGGGCGTGGGATCGAGGGCGCGGCCCAGGGCGTCTCGGGCCTGTTCTTCGAGCCGGTGATCCGGCTGGGGGTCACGGGCCTCAGCCGTGCCGGCAAGACCGTCTTCATCACCTCGCTTGTCGCGAACCTGATGGACCGGGGGCGGATGCCGGGGTTGGAGGCCGCCCGGTCGGGACGGATCGAGGCGGCATTCCTGCAACCGCAGCCCGACGACACCGTGCCGCGCTTCGATTTCGAGGACCACCTAGCGGCGCTGACGGGCCCGGAGCCGCATTGGCCGGATTCGACGCGCTCGGTCTCGGAATTGCGGCTGTCGCTGAGGGTCAGGCCCAAGGGGTTGCTCGCGGGGCTGCAGGGGCCGCGGACGGTGCATCTGGATATCGTGGATTACCCGGGCGAGTGGCTGCTGGACCTCGGGCTGCTCGAGCAGGATTTCGCGGGCTGGTCGCGCGAGGCGCTGGCACGAGCCGCAACGCGGGAAGAGGCCGCGGCCTATCGCGCGGCGCTCGAGGGGCTCGACACTTCGGCGAAGCTGGAGGAACCCGTGGCGGCCGCGTTGGCGCGCAAGTGGACGGCCTACCTGACCGCGGCGCGGGGCGCGGGCTATTCCGACTGCACGCCGGGGCGGTTCCTGTTGCCCGGTGACCTCGAAGGGTCGCCCGCGCTGACCTTTGCACCGCTGCCGCCCTCGGACGCGCCCCGCGGGTCGCTTGCCCGCGAATTCGCGCGGCGGTTCGAGGCCTACAAGGCGCAGGTGGTCAAACCCTTCTTCCGGGCGCATTTCGCGCGGATCGACCGGCAGATCGTGCTGGTGGACGCCTTGGGCGCGATCCATGCAGGCCCCCGCGCGCTGGAGGATCTGCGGCAGGCGCTCTCGGGCATCCTGGGCGCGTTCCGTCCGGGGCGGAATGCGTTCCTGTCGAGCCTTCTGGGGCAAAAGCGGGTCGACCGCATCCTGTTTGCCGCGACCAAGGCGGATCACCTTCACCATACCCAGCATGACCGGCTGGCGCAGATCATGGGCGCGCTCGTGGCCGATGCCCGCCGCCGTGCGGACTTTGCAGGTGCCGAGACGCAGGCCATGGCGATCGCCGCGCTGCGCGCCACCGTGGAGGAGACGCGCACGGTCAACGGGGCGGAGCGGGACCTTGTCAGGGGTACGTTGCTGGACACGGGCAAGCAGGCGGCGTTGCACCCGGGCGATCTGCCTGCCGACCCTGCCGCGTTGCTGGCGCCCGCGAAACAGGGGGCGGAGCGGTGGCTGGACGGGGATTTCGGGGTGATGCGCTTCGCGCCTGCACCTTTGAGCCTGCGCACGGGCGATGGGCCGCCTCATATCCGGCTCGACCGTGCGGCGGAGTTTTTGTTGGGGGACAAGCTGTGAGTGAAACGCGCAAGGGCCCCGTGCTGATCGAACTGGACGACGCGCCAGACGCGGGCCCGCAGGACGCGCCGCCGGTGCCCGAGGCCTTGCCGCCGCCCGAGGGGCGGGCGATGCAGGTCGTGGCCACACTGGGCGCGCGGCGGCCGAACCGGCTGGCGCGGGTGTTCTGGGGGGCGCTGCTGGCGCTTGTGGGCTTTGTCGCGTCGCTGGCAGCGTGGGAGTTCGTGACCGGCCTGTTGGCGTCGAACCCGATTCTGGGTTGGACCGCTGCGGGGCTGGTGGGCCTTGTGCTGGTGACGCTGATCCTGATCGCGCTGCGCGAGCTGGCGGCGTTTTCGCGGCTGGGCAAGCTCGACGATCTGCGGCGCGAGGCGGAACATGCGCTCTCGGCGGGCGACCTGCCCGCGGCGCGGCGCGTGTCCGGGCGGCTCGAGGCGCTTTACCGAGGGCGGGCCGAGCTGGCGCAGGGGCGCGCCGAGATGACGAAACGGCAGGACGAGGTCTTTGACGCCGCCAGCCTGCTGGCGCTGGCCGAGGCGGAGCTGATGGCACCGCTGGATGCGGCAGCGCGGATCGAGGTCGAGGCCGCGGCGCGGCAGGTGGCGACGGCAACCGCGCTGGTGCCGCTGGCGCTGGCCGACGTGGTGGCGGCGCTGACGGCGAACATTCGCATGATCCGGCGCATCGCCGAGATCTACGGCGGCCGCTCGGGCACGCTGGGCGCGTGGCGGTTGACGCGGGCGGTGCTGACGCATCTGGTGGCGACCGGTGCTGTCGCCATCGGCGACGACCTGATCGGGTCGGTCGCGGGCGGCTCGGTCCTGTCGAAGGTGTCACGCCGTTTCGGCGAGGGTGTCGTGAACGGCGCGCTGACCGCGCGGGTCGGTGTCGCGGCGATGGAGGTCTGTCGCCCCCTGCCCTTCGGCGCGGGGCGCAAGCCGGGCGTCACCGCGCTGGTGCGCCGGGCGCTGACGGGGCTTTTTGGAGGGACGACATGAGCGATCCGTTTCGGCATCACCCCGGGCTTCGCGGCAAGATCAAACCGGCGGAGGAGTCGTTCTTTCGCACCTTCACCACCGAGAAGGCCCGCGCGATCACCGAGGCGAATGGCCTCGAGGACACCTTCCCCTACCACAGCGACGCGACGCGCGAGGCGCTGAGGGCCGAGGTGCTGGCAGGCCACGAGGGCGACCTGCTGGTCTTCGCCTATGGCTCGCTCCTGTGGGATCCGGCGCTGGAGTTCACCGAGGTGCGCCGAGCGCATGCGCCCCATCACGCGCGGCGGTTCATACTCGTCGATACCTTCGGTGCGCGCGGCACCGAGGAGGCGCCGGGCCTGATGGCCGCGCTCGACGAGGGCACGGGTTGCGACGGGCTGGTGTTCCGCATCGCCGCCGAGACCGTGGACCGCGAGACCGAGATCCTGTTCCGGCGAGAGATGATCGGGCCGGGCTATCATGCCCGCATGGTGCCCGTCGTCATCGAAGGGTCCGAGGCGCAGGCGCTGACCTTTATCGCCGACCATGACGACCCGCTGATGCAGAGCGACATCACCCGCGCCGAACAGGTGCGCTATGTCGCCACCGGCGAAGGGTTCCTGGGCACCAGCTACGATTACCTCGCCAGCACGGTGGCGCATCTGGCCGAGATGGGGATCGAGGACCCCGACGCCTCGGCGCTTCTGGCCGAAGTGCATGCTCTGCGCGAGGGCAGCCCCCCGTGACATTCACCGCGGGGCCGGGCAGAACGGTGGCATGACCACCGCCGTTGTCCAACCCCACGCCGACCGCCCGCTTCTCGGCATCGTGCTGATGCTGGGCTTCTGCGTGCTGATCCCGTTTTCCGACGCGCTGGCGAAACTGTTGGGCGAGGATTTCCCGCTGCTTCAGCTGATCCTCGTGCGCTTCATCGCGCAGACGGCGCTGCTTCTGCCTTTTGCCATGGCGCGGGGCGCGGTGATCTTTCCCTCGGTGCGCGTGGTCCGCCTCGCCACGCTGAGGACGCTTCTGCAAATCAGCGGCATCGGCATGATGTTTACCGCGCTGCGCTACCTGCCGCTGGCCGATGCCGTCGCCATCGCGTTCGTGATGCCGTTCATCATGCTGCTGCTCGGCAAGTTCGTGCTGGACGAGGAAGTGGGGCCGCGACGCCTTGGCGCCTGTGTCGTCGGGTTCGTGGGCACGCTGATGGTGATGCAACCGAGCTTCGTCGCCGTGGGCTGGCCCGCGTTGCTTCCGCTGGGGGTCGCGGTCATCTTCGCGTTCTTCATGCTCGTCACGCGTCAGGTCGCGAAAGAGATCGACCCGATCGCCCTGCAAGGGCTGACCGGGCTGATCGGGCTTCCGGTTCTGGTGCCGCTGCTTCTGTTGCCCGCCATCGGGGGGGAGCCGCCACTGACGGGCTGGATCGCGCCTGGGGACATGACGGCCGTCTGGCTGCTGGTCGCCCTCGGGATCACCGGATCGCTGGGGCACCTGCTGATGACATGGTCGCTGCGCTTCGCGCCCTCGGCGACGCTGGCACCGATGCAGTACCTGGAAATCCCCATGGCAACGCTCGTGGGCTTCCTGATCTTCTCGGAGTTTCCCAATGGCCTTGCGCTGATCGGCATCGGCGTCACCATCGCCGCCGGGCTCTACATCGTCTTCCGCGAACGTGCAGTCAGCCGGGCGGCCGCGCGGGTCGGAACCCCTGCACCGCCCGCGGGCTGAGCGCGGAAAACGGCAAAAGGGTCAAACCGCCGTCCTATGCATCGGCAAGCCAGCCGATCCCTCGCCCGGCGATGCCAATCGTCATCAACGGACAGCGATTGAGCCAATCGCGGCGGCCACGCCACATATCGGTGCTTGATCCACCGCAAGGTGCGACGCGCGGAGGGCGCTAGGCTGGAGCCATGACCAACACCCCCGCCACGCCCGAACACGGGCACAGCCAGGCCGAGGTCGAGGCGCGGATCGGCGCGCCTTCGGGCCGTGGCTACCTGCGCGACATGATCTACGGCGCCATCGACGGCGCGGTCACGACCTTCGCCATCGTGGCCGGCGTTGCCGGGGCGGGCCTGCCAACGGGCGTGATCCTCGCGCTTGGCATTGCCAACCTGCTGGCCGACGGGTTCTCCATGGCCGCCGGCAACTACTCCGGCACCAAGGCAGAGCGTGATGACACGCGGCGTCTGGCCCGGGTGGAGCGGCGACACCTGGCCGATGATCCCGAAGGCGAACGACGCGAGATCCGCGAGATCCTGCGGCTGAAGGGCCTGAAGGGCGATGTGCTGGATGCCGCGACCGACCAGATCGCCGCCGACCGCGAGGCCGCGGTGGCGCTGATGCTCACCGACGAATACGGGCTGGCCCCGGTCGAGCCACACCCGATGCGCGCGGCGCTGGCGACCTTCGGCGCCTTCCAGGTGGCCGGTGCGGTGCCGCTTCTGCCCTTCGTTCTGGGCCTGCCCGATGCGTTCCGTCTGGCCGCCATCATGACCTTCGCGGTCTTCTTCGCCATCGGGGCGGCGAAAAGCATCTGGTCCGAGGCGCCTTGGTGGCGCTCGGGGCTGGAGACGCTGATCATCGGCGGGCTGGCTGCAAGCGTGGCCTACATCGTCGGATCGCTCTTCGCGCATTGACCTTTACGGGCCTGCGCACCCGTCCTATACCGCCCCACATGACGCATCGTTTCGCCATCGTCATTCGAATTAGCGGCCCGGCGCTCTGACACTGAGCCGCCGGGACATAGGTGCTTGAGCTATCGCACCGCCCCTTCTATTCCCCGACACGACCCGAAAGATGAGGAGCGCCCGAAATGTGCGCCGATACTCCCCACGATGCGCCCGTTCCGGGCGACACTCCGACCGTGGACTACAAGGACACGCTGAACCTTCCCAAGACCGAGTTCCCGATGCGCGCGGGCCTGCCCAAGCGCGAGCCCGACTGGCTGGCCCGGTGGGAGAAGATCGGCGTCTACGACAAGTTGCGCGAGAAGGCGGCAGGCCGCCGCCCCTTCACGCTGCATGACGGCCCCCCCTATGCCAACGGCAACCTCCACATCGGCCACGCGCTGAACAAGATCCTGAAGGACATGGTGGTGCGCAGCCAGCAGATGTCGGGGCGCGATGCGCGCTACATCCCCGGCTGGGACTGCCACGGGTTGCCGATCGAGTGGAAGATCGAGGAAGCCTACCGCGCCAAGGGGCAGGACAAGGACAAGATCGACGTCGTCGATTTCCGCCAGGAATGCCGCCGCTTCGCCGAGGGCTGGATCGACGTCCAGCGCGAGGAGTTCAAGCGGCTGGGCGTGACCGGGACCTGGGACAAGCCCTACCTGACGATGGATTTCCACGCCGAGCGCGTCATCGCCGAGG
>CAZVQL010000003.1:17358-19049 GCA_964629305.1 uncultured Roseicyclus sp. | reverse complement strand
TGGTCGCCGGTAGAAAAGACCGCGCTGGCCGAGGCGGAGGTGGAATATCACGACCGGCAGACGGATGCGGTGTGGGTGCCGTTCGAGGTGGTGGATGTCTACACCGAGCGATTCACCAACGCCGCAGGTGAAGGAAGAGCCGAAGGTATCCTCCTCAGCAATGGCGAACTGGTAGACTCTCTTGCTGGTAACGCGAAGGTCATCATCTGGACGACCACCCCCTGGACCCTCCCCCAGAACCGCGCGATCTGCTTCGGGCCCGAAATCTCCTATGGTCTCTACGAGATCACCGGCCGCCCCGAGGAATGCTGGGTGCGGATCGGTGACCGTTACCTTCTGGCCGACAAGCTGGCCGAGGAGGCGCTCGGCGCCATGCGGCTGGAGCCGTCGATGTACCGCCGCCTGCGCGACGTGACGCCCGAGGAACTGGCCGCGCTCACCTGCGCCCACCCGCTGCGTGGGGCTGAGGGTGCGAATGGCGAGTGGGACTACGACGTCCCCCTCTTCGCGGGCGATCATGTCACCGACGATGCCGGCACCGGCTTTGTCCACACCGCGCCCAGCCACGGCGACGACGATTTCGAGATCGGGCGCAAGCACGGGCTCGAGATGACCTACAACATCCTCGACGACTCGTCCTTCCGCGCAGACCTGCCCTTCTTCGCGGGCGAGCGGATCATCAAGGAGAACGGCAAGCCCGGCAACGCGAACAAGGCCGTCATCGACAAGCTGGTCGAGCTTGGCAAGCTGCTGGCCCGCCGCCGCATCACGATCTCGGACGCGCATTCCTGGCGGTCCAAGGCCCCGGTGATCCGCCTGAACCGCCCGCAATGGTTCGCGGCCATCGACAAGGTGCTTGGCGACGGGATGGACACCTATGGCGAGACGATCCGGCAACGCGCGCTGACCTCCATCGACCAATTGGTCGAGTGGACGCCAAAGACGGGCCGTAACCGCCTTTACAGCATGATCGAGGCGCGCCCTGACTGGGTGCTTTCGCGCCAGCGCGCCTGGGGCGTACCGCTAACCTGTTTCGTGAAGAAAGGCGCGGCCCCGACCGACCCCGATTTCCTGCTGCGCGACGAAGCCGTCAACGCCCGCATCCTCGAGGCGTTCGAGGCCGAAGGCGCGGATGCGTGGTACAAGCCCGGCGCCAAGGCGCGCTTCCTTGGCAACGAGTACGACCCGGAAGAGTGGGAACAGGTCTTCGACATCCTCGACGTGTGGTTCGATAGTGGCTCCACCCACGCCTTCGTCCTGCGCGACCGCGAGGATGGGTCCGAGGACGGCATTGCCGATCTTTATCTGGAGGGCACCGACCAGCACCGGGGCTGGTTCCATTCCTCGATGCTGCAAGCCTGCGGCACCATCGGACGCGCGCCTTACCGGGGCGTCCTGACCCACGGGTTCACGCTGGATGAGAAGGGCATGAAGATGTCCAAGTCCATCGGCAACACCGTAGCCCCGCAAGAGGTCATCGACCAATACGGCGCCGATATCCTGCGGCTCTGGGTGGCGCAGGCGGACTATACCGTCGACCTGCGGATCGGGCCCGAGATCCTGAAGGGTGTGGCCGACAGCTACCGCCGGTTGCGCAACACGATGCGCTTCATGCTCGGCTCTCTGGCCGATGTGACGGCGGCGGACCGGGTCGACCCGGCGGAGATGCCGGAACTGGAACGCTGGGTGCT
>CAZVQL010000003.1:1717-17336 GCA_964629305.1 uncultured Roseicyclus sp. | reverse complement strand
AAGGATGCGCTCTACTGCGACGGCGACACGGCCCTCCGCAGGGCGGCGCGGACCGTGCTGGAAATGCTGTTCGAGCGGCTGACGACCTGGCTTGCGCCGGTCCTCGTCTTCACGATGGAAGAGGTCTGGCTGGAGCGGCATCCGGGCGACGCGTCGAGCGTCCATTTGCAGGACTTCCCCGAGACGCCCGCCAGCTGGCGCGACGACGCGCTGGCCGCGAAATGGGCCGACATCCGGCGGGTCCGACGCGTGGTGACCGCCGCGTTGGAAGTCCAGCGCAGGGACAAGGTGATCGGCGCCTCGCTCGAAGCCGCGCCCTTGGTGCAGATCGCCGAGCCGTCGCTGGCGGCCACGATCAAGGGCGTCGATATGGACGACCTCTGCATCACCTCGGCGCTTTCGGTGATGGAGGGTGAACCGCAGGACGACGCCTTCCGCCTCGACGATCCGGGGATCGGTGTCGTGTTCCACCGCGCGGATGGCGAGAAATGCCAGCGTTGCTGGAAGATCCTGCCGGACGTGGGCAGCCACGCCCATCCGGGTGTCTGCGGGCGTTGCAACGACGCCCTGGACTAACGCAACCAGGCGGGCGGTGCGGCCTCCGCGCGGCCCGTCACCGCCGCCTCGGCGCAGGCGGCGATGGACCCGAACCGCACCGCCCGCGCGCTGAGGCCGGGGGCGTAATGCGCGTATTTTCCGGAATTCGTCATCAGCGTCCGAGCCGAGGGCGGAAAGACCGGCTCGGTGATCGAACACCAGCAGAGATCAGGGATGACCTGCACGCCCGCGGCGTCCAGCCGGTCGAGCAGCCCTTCGGCCTTTGCCCCCTCCAGCACATCGCGCCCGACGGTCAGGATGGACGCCACACCGGACGCGCAGGACCGCCCCGCGAGCGCGGCATCGAAGGCGCGCAGTTCCGACAGGGAGGCATGGGGGCTGCCGATGGCGACAAGCTCAACCGTCTCGGGGCCCTGGTTGAACTCGGCCCAGGCGCGCGCGATGTCGTCGCGCCCGATCCGCAGCACGGGTGCGGCGGGCCTTGACGGCAGATGGCCCTCGGGCGTCACCCCCTCGACATGCAGGAGTGCCGAGGCGGAGGTGGTGCCGAAGGCGGCGCAAAGGGCGCGCAGATCGTCGGGCGTGGGCCGCAGTCCCGCCAGTCCGCGCAGAAGCGGCACCCGGTCGGGTGCGCGAAGGCCCGCGAGCCAACCGAGCAAGGGCCAGAGCGCATCATCCGCCCCCTCGGGGGCCTCGACCTCGATCACGACCTCGGCCACGCGGTTGGCATCGAGGTACACGCCCGTTTCCGGCGCCCGCCCCGTCATCGCGATGAAAAGGTCGAGGTAATCGGGATGCTTGGCCGTGCGCGCGCCCAGGACCGAGTTGGCGTAGATGACGGCATTTGACTCAGACCAGCCGATGACCTCGCCCCGGTCCGGCACCGACACGCCCTGGTAGGGCGCGCAGGTGAAGGTGGGCGCGGCCCCCATGCGGACGTAGGCATCGGCGAGGCGGCTCGCCTTGTCGCCGAAGACGGGCGGCACGCCGCGGTCCGGCCATCCGCGCCGGTCGACCGAGATGGCGTTGATCGTAGTGGGGATCGCGACCTGCGCCCCCATCTCGGCCATCGTCTCGGCAAAGATCAGGTTGGCGTCATGGGCGAGGATGCAGCCGTCGATGTGACCGCGGCTCACGTCGATCAGCCGGGTGGCCCCCTGCGTGGCGGCCATGGTGCCCAGCACTTCCTGCGCCAATTGCGCGGCGCGGCCGGACGCCCCTGCCAACCGCGCGCGGTCGCCTGCGTCGAGCGCAAGATCGTCAGCTGCCACCGGTTGCAGCATCACGTCGAGCGCGCCTGCCCGCAGGCGATTGCCGGAAATCTCGGCGCGGGGTTCGCGGGCCAGCGCGGCGTAGCTTTCAGGGGTCAGGTGCAGCACGGCGAGCGGCCGGTCGAACATCCGTGCTGCGATCAGCGCGCCGAGCGTCAGGATCTCTTCGGCCTCGCGGAACACAAGGGCTGCGGGCGCGTGACCCGAGAGCGCCAGTTGCAACAGCACCCCGCTGCCCGAGCATGACCCACGGCTTGTCGGCATCAGAACCACGCGGCCCGCAAGACCCAGGCCATGGGCGGGGTGGTGGGCGTCGATCACCCGGCCGCTGTCGGGGTCGACGCCGCCCCAGAAACTCAGGCCCTCGTCACAGACCAGGATATCGCCCGTGGTGTCGGTGGCGAGAATGATCCGGTCCGTGTCGGCCATATCGGCGCCCCTTGGGTTGCTGCAACGCCCCATGGGCGCCGGGCGCCAAGCTGACCCGCGCACCGTGCCTGTGCAAGCCCGCCTGTTGGGGAATCGGCAATCACGGCCTATGTCCTCGGGTCAGATGGACATGCACGGCACAGGAACCCCACCGCAATGACCGAAAGCTACACCCCCCCGAACGTCTGGACCTGGGACAAGGAGAACGGCGGCAAATGGGCCAGCCTGAACCGTCCGATCGCGGGTGCCACCCACGACAAGGAACTGCCGGTGGGCAAGCACCCCTTCCAGCTCTATTCGCTGGCGACGCCCAATGGCGTGAAGGTCACCGTGATGTTCGAGGAGTTGCTCGCCGCGGGCCACGACGCGGAATACGACGCCTGGCTCATCCGAATCGGCGATGGCGACCAGTTCGGCTCGGGCTTCGTCGAGGTGAACCCGAATTCCAAGATCCCCGCGCTGATGGACCGCTCGGGCCCCGAGCCGGTGCGCGTTTTCGAATCCGGCGCGATCCTGATGCATCTGGCCGAGAAATTCGACGCCTTCCAGGGCAAGCCGTCGGACCGGGCCGAGCTGCTGTCTTGGCTCATGTGGCAGATGGGCAGCGCGCCCTACCTCGGCGGCGGGTTCGGGCATTTCTACGCCTACGCGCCCTACCCGATGGAATACCCGATCAACCGCTTCGCGATGGAGACGAAGCGCCAGCTCGACGTTCTGAACCGCCATCTCGAGGGGCGCGAGTGGATGGTGGGCGATGACATTACCATCGCCGATATCGCGATCTGCCCGTGGTACGGTCGCCTCGTGAAGGGCGAGGCCTATGATGCGGGCGAGTTCCTGTCGGTGCATGAATACGAGAACGTCGTCGCCTGGGCCGACCGGTTCTATGCCCGCCCCGCCGTGCAGCGCGGCGCGATGGTCAACCGCACCTATGGTACGCCCGAGACGCAGCTTTGGGAACGCCACGACGCCTCGGATTTCGAGACGAAGACACAGGACAAGGTGCAGGCCGCCGAGTGACGCCGGATGACGCCCGCATCGCCGCGGTGCTGATGGACCTCGCACACCGGCGCGGGGTCGGTCGGACCTTCTGCCCGTCCGAGGCGGCGCGGGCGCTCGCCGATGACTGGCGCCCACTGATGCCCGAGGTCCGGCGCGTCGCGGCGGGGCTGCCGCTGGAGGCGACGCAGAAGGGGCTGGCTGTCGATCCCAAGGCGGCACGCGGTCCGATCCGGCTGGGCCTTCCACGATGAGCCGGGCGGCGCTCGACACGCCGCTCGGTCCCGTCTGGATCGAAGCGGCAGGCGGGGTCATCACCGCCAGCGGCTGGGGGGAAGCCGAGCGCAGGCCGGACGACCCGCTGTTGGACGAGGCGCTGGCGCAAATGGCGGCGTATTTCGCAGGGGAGCGGCAGGAGTTCGACCTACCCCTTGCGCATGGCAGATCGGGGTTGCAGGCGGATGTCCTCTCGGCGCTGCGTGAGATCCCCTTTGGGGAAACCCGGACCTATGGCGATCTTTCCAAATCGCTGGGGGCGCCCGCGCAAGCCATCGGTCAGGCCTGCGGCGCAAATCCCTTGCCGATCCTGATCCCCTGCCACCGGGTGCTTGGCGCCTCGGGCCTGGGCGGGTTCAGCGCGCCCGGCGGGGTGGAGGCAAAGGTCTGGCTGCTTCGGCACGAAAGGGCCGCGGGCCTGCTGATCTGACTTTGTGAAAACGCGATATCCTCACAGGGATATCCACAGGCTAAACCCGGTTCCATACCACTTTCGCATCACCGGCCGTCATCTCGCCCTCGGCCCGGTCGAACCGTAGATAGGCGATGCCCTGCCCGCCTGCCTGTGTATAAAGCGTGCCGGCCGCTTTCTCTCCGGCCATGATGGGCGTGCCGACAGCCGCCGTGCCCATGACATCCACGGTGACCAGCCCCTTCCGCAATTCGGTCTTGTGCTTCATGCGCGCCGTGACCTCCTGTCCGACGTAGCAGCCCTTGCGGTGATCCACGCCAGAGAGCCGGTCGAACCCGGCCTCGAGGATGAATGTCTCATCCGGGATCAGCTCGATCCCGGTCTCGGGCACGCAGGCCGCCACGCGGATCGCGTCCCAGTCGATCTCGGGCGTGCCACCCTCCATCCCGTAGCCGCGCCAGCCAAGCGACGGATCGCGCGGGTCGGCAAAGGCCCCATCGGGCGCCTCTCCGAGACCGCGGACGACCGAGAGGCCGCTGTCCTCGACCGTCACGGCGGCGCGCAGCTTGTACATCGTCAGGCGTTGAGCGAGCCGCGGGGCCACATCGGCCTTCACGTCGAGCAGGATATCCTCGCCCCGGTTCAGCAGGAAGAAATCGAACAGGTATTTCCCCTGCGGTGTCAGCAGCGCGGAATAGACCAGCCCGGCCCCCGGCGCCGCAAGGTCACGCGTCACGAGGCCATGCAGGAACCCCTCGCGGTCGGCACCGCCGATCCGTAGCACCATCCGGTCTTCCGCGCGTTCACCTGGCATCATCACCTCCGTTGATCCGGCATCCCACAGCTAATCAACAGCGACGCCCGCGCCAAGGCGTCCCGGCCAATTGACCCCGCCGCGTCCCGGGCTTACCCCTTGCCCGTCCGCGAGAAGGAACCCCCGACATGAGCCTTGCCAACGGCCGCCACTACCTTGCTATTCCCGGTCCCTCGGTCATGCCCGACCGCGTTCTGCAGGCCATGCACCGCCCCGCACCCAACATCTACACGGGCGAGCTGGTCGAGATGACCGCAAGCCTCGTGCCCGATCTCAAGGCCGTCGCGCGGACCGAGCACAACGTGGCCATGTACATCGCCAACGGCCACGGCGCTTGGGAGGCGGCGCTGGTCAACACGCTCAGCCGCGGGGATCGCATCCTGATCCTCGGCACCGGGCGCTTCTGCCTCGGCTGGGGCGAGATGGCCGAGGCGATGGGCGTCGACTGCCAGATCATCGACTTCGGGCCGCGGTCCGACATCGACATGGCGCGCGTCGCCGAGGCGCTGGAGGCCGACACCGACCACCGGATCAAGGCCGTTCTGGCCGTTCAGGTCGATACCTCGACCAGCGTGAAGAACGACATCCGGGGCCTGCGCGAGACGCTGGATGCCGCGGGCCATCCTGCGCTGCTCTTCTCCGACAACATCGCCTGCCTTGCCTGCGACGAGTTCCACATGGACGACTGGGGCGTCGACCTCATGGTGACGGGCAGCCAGAAGGGCCTGATGACACCGCCCGGCATGGGCTTCGTCTTTTTCAACGACAAGGCCGATCGGGCGCGCGAGACGGCGAACCTCGTGACGCCCTACTGGGATTGGCGCCCGCGCGTCACGCCCGATGAGTACTATCGCTACTTCAACGGCACCGCGCCGACGCATCACCTTTATGGCCTTCGCACCGCGCTCGACATGATCGCCGAGGAAGGGCTCGAGAATGTCTGGGCCCGCCACGCGACGCTGGCGCGCGCGATCTGGGCCGCGGTCGAGGTCTGGGGACAGGCCGGCCCCGTGCGCCCCAATATCGCCGACCAGTCCAAGCGCAGCCACGCGGTGACCACGATCAATTTCGGCCCCGGCAACGGCCAGCGCCTGCGCGACTGGATGACCAACAATGCCGGCGTTACGCTGGGCATCCCGCTGGGCGGGGTCGAAGGGGCGGATGCGCAGAAGGAGGATTTCCTTCGCATCGGCCACATGGGCCACGTCAATGCGCATATGGTGATGGGGGTGATCGCCAACCTTCAGGCCGGCATGGCCGCGCTGCAGATCCCGCACGGGCCCACCGGGCTCGAGGCGGCGGTCAATGTCATCGCCGAAGGCTGAGGATCAGCGCCGGAAGGCGTCGGTCAGGTCCGTATCCCGTGTCTTGCGCGCCAAGGCCAACTCGGCGTCGTGCTGACGTTCGCAGAGCTTCAGAAGGCTGTGCGTCAGCACCGCGGCGAGGATCACGCCGACAGGCCCCGTCCAGACCCACAGGACGAACAGGGAAAAGACCATGAGGGCCAGCGCGAAACAGTACAGGATACGGAACGGGTTCATGCCGCTGAGATAGCGGCGCGCCGACCCTCGACAACGGCCACCTGCGACAATTTGTCAATTTTCACTTTTGGGTTGCAGGTCAGCCCGCGGCGTCCCGCAGAGCGCGTGGCAGGGCCGCTGCAAATGCCTCGATTTCGGGCGGACGGCCGGCCGACACGCGGATGCAGCGGTCTTGCGGCGCGGTAAAGGGCATGCGCACGAAAATGCCCTGAGAGACGAGGCTGGCCAGCACCGCGCGAGCGAAGTCGCCGTCGCGGCCACAGTCGATCGTCACGAAGTTGGTGGCCGAGGGCAGCGGCGTCAGCCCGTTTTCGCGCGCGATCGCCGCTATGGCATCGCGCGCCTCGGCGATGCGCGCCACGGTCGAGTTCAGGTAGTCCTGGTCGGCCAGCGCGGCCAGCGCACCGGCCTGTGCCACGCGGCCCATGCCGAAATGGTTGCGGATCTTGTTGAAGGCAGTGACGAACTCGGCCTGCGCCAGCGCATAGCCTACGCGAAGCCCCGCCAACCCGTAGGCCTTGGAGAAGGTGCGGAAGCGGATCACACGGGGGTGGGCCATGTCGAGGGACGGGATGGCGCCCGCGGGCGCGGTGTCGGCATAGGCCTCGTCCAGCGCCAGCACGGTGCCCTCGGGCAAGGCGTCGATCATCGACTGAACGGTGGCTGCGTCGTGCCAGCTGCCCATCGGGTTGTCGGGATTTGCGAAGTAGATGAGCTTTGCATCGACCTCGCGTGCTTTCGCGATCAGCGCCTCTGGGTCCTCGGCGTCACCCTTGTAGGGGACCTTGTGCAGCACACCGCCGAAGCCTGCGACGTGATAGTTGAAGGTCGGGTAAGCCCCGTCCGAGGTGACCACCGCATCGCCGGGCGCCACGAGAAGCCGGACGAGGTACCCGAGAAGACCGTCGATCCCCTCGCCCACGACAACGTTCTCGGTTGCCACGCCATGATGGGTCGCAAGGGCTTGGCGCAGCTCCAACACCTCGGGGTCGCCGTACATCCAGGCGTCTTTTGCCGCTTCCGCGATGGCGGCGATGGCACGGGGGCTGGGACCGAAGACGCTTTCATTCGCGCCAAGACGGGCCGCGAAGGCGGCACCGCGGCCGCGCTCCTGCGTTTCCGGTCCGACAAAGGGAACCGAGGCGGGAAGGGTCTGGACAAGCGGGGTGTAGCGAGGCGTCGTCATGGACGGAGCAGAAGCCCGAAAATTCCCCGCTCCGCAAGGGTTGAGGCGCAGGCACGGGCCCGTCACCTTCGCCCCATGCCCGAGATGACCCGCCGCCGCTTCCTGATCGTGACCGCCACCGCCGCGGCCGCTGCGCGGCTTGGCGTGACGGTGGCCGGACGCGCGGGCGGGCGGCGCGTCGTGACGCTGGTCTATGACAAAAGCCTTGGCATGATGCGGGCCATCGACCGGCTGGTGCCCTAGACCCCTGCTCAGGGGTTATCTGCCGCATTGCCGTGCCTGCCCGGTCATTGGTAAGAAAACCCGACCAATTCGCCACGGCCTTGTGGAAGGGAGCCCGCGTCATGCCTAAGATCACCGAGATCGAGGACCTCAAGCGCATCTACAAGCGACGCGTGCCCAAGATGTTCTACGACTACGCCGAGACGGGCAGCTGGACCGAACAGACGTTCCGCGACAACTGTTCCGACTTCGACGAGATCCGCCTGCGCCAGCGCATCGCGGTGGACATGGACAACCGTTCGACCAAGGCAAAGATGGTGGGGCAAGAGTACACGATGCCCGTCGCGCTGGCCCCCGTGGGCCTCTGCGGCATGCAATCGGCCGATGGTGAGATCAAGGCCGCCCGTGCGGCCGAGAAATTCGGCGTGCCCTTCACGCTCTCGACCCTTTCGATCTGCTCGATCGAGGATATCGCCAGCCACACCAAGGCCCCGTTCTGGTTCCAGGTCTACACGCTGCGCGACGATGATTTCATGCAGCGCCTGTTCGCGCGGGCCAAGGATGCCAAGTGCTCGGCGCTTGTCATCACGGTCGATCTGCAGATCATGGGTCAGCGCCACAAGGACATCAAGAATGGCCTCAGCGCGCCGCCCAAGCTGACGCCGGCCTCGATCCTGAACCTCGCGACCAAGGTCGGCTGGGGGCTGGAGATGCTCCAGACCAAGCGCCGCTTCTTCGGCAACGTGGTGGGCCATGCCAAGGGCGTGTCCGATCCCGGCTCGCTCGCTTCCTGGACGGCCGAGGCGTTCGACCCGTCGCTTGACTGGGACCGCATCCGCGAGTTCCGCCGCCGCTGGGACGGCCCGGTGATCCTGAAAGGAATCCTCGACCCCGAGGACGCGAAAATGGCGCTGGACGTAGGCGCCGATGCGATCGTCGTGTCGAACCACGGGGGCCGACAGCTGGACGGCGCGCTTAGCTCGATCCGGATGCTGCCGCAGATCATGGACGCCGTGGGCGACAAGATTGAGGTGCATCTCGACAGCGGCATCCGCTCGGGCCAGGACGTGCTGAAGGCGCTGGCACTGGGCGCGCAGGGCACGATGATCGGGCGCGCTTTCGTCTACGGCCTCGGCGCGATGGGCCAGCAGGGCGTGACCCGCGCACTCGAGGTCATCCACAAGGAACTCGACACCACCATGGCGCTCTGCGGTGAGCGGGACGTGGCCAACCTCGGGCGGCACAACCTGCTCCTGCCCGAGAATTTCGCCACGCGCTGGAGCTGAACCCTTACGCCCGCAAGGGTTAACCATTTGTTTCAAATTGTCTGTTTCCGGCGCCATGCTTGCGACCGGACCCGGAGGTCTGTAGCCAGCGATCGTCGAATTGACGGAGCAAAACGCCCGAAAATGGGAGAATCCCGGTCACAACCCAAGGAACCGGGAACATGAACGAAGACGAAACCCCCGCGCTGTTCGAGCGCGTGCTCGAGGCGCTGCATCGCGCCGAAGGCGACAGCATGGCACTGACGGCCGCTTTCACGACATTCGACGGGGAAACCCGCGCCATGGCACTGATCCGCTCGCTCCTCGCGGCGGAGGACGCGCTGCGCGCGACCTTCGAGCTGGGCGAACCGGTCGCGCGCGACATCGGCCTTGCACACCGTGCGGCGCTGGCGCTCGCGACACGGGCCGATGTGATCGAGGCCGCGC
Source organism: uncultured Roseicyclus sp. (assembly GCA_964629305.1). GTDB lineage: Bacteria > Pseudomonadota > Alphaproteobacteria > Rhodobacterales > Rhodobacteraceae > Roseicyclus. The sequence goes on along the minus strand of CAZVQL010000003.1, from coordinate 7,916 downwards.
AACCCCACCGGAGGCCGGTGCGCCTGTCCGAGATGGCAATGTCGGGCACCGCGTTCTGACGGGGCGCTTTGCCACTCGCACGCCCTTTCGCCGCGGGCTAGGGTGCCGCCCATGACCGCCCCTGCCCTCGCCTTTTCCGACGACCAGGCCCAGGCCCATGACCGCATCGCCGAGGCTTTGCGGGGCGTCGGCGTGGACATCGACAACGAGACACTCTCACCGATGACCGAGGGCAAGACCCGTGTCATGGCCGTCGTGGGCAAGGCGGGGTCGGGCAAGACGCTGCTGCTTGCGGAACTGGTGCGCGCGCTGGAAGGCGCGGGCGCCGACATCATCTCGGGCGATTGGGAGGGGCGGCGCCGCAAGGACCGGCGCACCGTCGCCGTGCTCGCCCCGACCAACAAGGCGGCCAGCGTGCTGCGCACCCGCGGCGTGCCCGCGACCACGATCCACCGCATCCTCTACACCCCCGTCTACGACCCCGAGTTCGAAAAGGTCGCCGAATGGCTGGCCGGCAACGGCGAACGCCCCGAGATCGAGGCCCTGACCGACGCCGCTATGGACCGCGCCAAGGCAGTCTACGAGGTCCATAAATCGGTGCCCGCGGCACTGGCCTCGGCGGGCTTGCGCGGCTCGGATTTCATCACGGGATGGAAGCGGCGCGAGGACCCGCTCGACATCGGGCTGATCGACGAATCCTCCATGCTGGACGACCGCCAGTTCGACGACCTGCGCGAGATCTTTCCCTTTCTCGTCCTCTTCGGCGATCCCGCGCAGCTGGCGCCGGTGAACCAGTCGGGACAGATGGTCTTCGACAAGATCAAGGACGAGAACCGGCTCGACCTGGCCCGCATCCACCGGCAGGACGCGGACAACCCGATCCTCGACCTGGCCCACGCCCTCGGCGACCCCGAGCTCAGCTTCGAGCGCTTCGAACGCATGGTCGAGGACGCCGCCCGCCGCGACGACCGCGTGCGCATCGCCCCTCGCGTCGACAGCGACCTGATGGCCCGCAGCCCCGTTCTTGTCTGGCGAAACGCCACGCGCATCCGCCTGATCACGGCCTTCCGCGCCGCCCATGGCGCGCCCGAGGATGCGCTGATCCCCGGTGAGCCGCTGATCTGCGACGGGATCGAGTTGCCGCTGAAGCACCGCAAGCGGCGCATCGACCTCGAGGCGCGGGGCCTGATCAAGGGCGCGCCGGTGATCTACCTCGGCCCCGGCTCACGCCCCGGTTTCTCGCGGCTGCACGTGATCGGCGCGGAAACGCCCCGCTTCTCGGCCGCCTCCATCGTGAAGATCGAGAAACCTGACGAGGAAGAACCCTTCATCCCCTATGCCGCCCGGATGGGTGCGGCCTTCCTGCACGGGGCGGCTGTGACGATCCACAAGGCGCAAGGTTCGCAATGGCCCGAGGTGCAGGTCTTCGCCCCCGACCTCTACGCCGCCTCGCGCGCGGGGCGGATGGAGGCGGGACAGGCGCTGTGGAAGCGGCTGGCCTATGTCGCCATCACGCGGGCCGAAGAGCGGTTGATCTGGGTCACGCGCTACGCGCTCGCTCGCCCGAAAGGGCCGCTCGGGGTCGCGGACCTTCCCGATCCGGTAGCCCCCCTTGCCCTGGAAGCGGAGGAGACATGACAAGGACCATGATCGTGACCGGCGCCAGCGCCGGCATCGGCGAGGCGGTGGCCCGCGAGATGCTCGAAGCGGGCTGGACCGTCGGCCTTGTCGCACGCCGCGCCGAACGGCTCGAGGCGCTTGCGGACCAGTATGGCGAGGCGGCGGTCCCCCTGCCCCTCGACGTGACCGATGCCGACGCAGTGCAGGTCGCCTTCCACGACTTCGCCGAGGCGCAGGGGCGGCTTGACGTCCTCTTCAACAACGCTGGCATCTTCACGCCGACAGCCCCCCTCGACGAGATCGCGGTCGACGATTGGCGCCGCGCGGTCGACGTGAACCTGACGGGCATGTTCCTGTGTGCGCGCATGGCGTTTCGCATCATGCGGCGGCAGGACCCGCAAGGCGGGCGGATCATCATGAACGGCTCGATCTCGGCCCATGTCCCGCGCGCGGGTGCAGCACCCTACACGGCGACCAAACACGCGATCACGGGGCTCACGCGGCAGATCGCGCTCGACGGGCGGCCCTATGACATTGCCTGCGGACAGATCGACATCGGCAATGCCGAAACAGATCTTCTGCGCGACGCCGCCCACCAGGCGATGGAACGCGGCGATCCCCCGCCCGAGGTGATGGACGTGGCCCATGTCGCCACCTCCGTCAGGCACATGGCAGAGCTGCCGCTCTCGGCCAACATCCTCTTTCAGACCATCATGGCGACCAAGATGCCCTACGTCGGGCGTGGCTGACCCTTCGTCTTGGCAGATACAACTCCGGGGGAGTCCGAAGGACGGGGGCAGAGCCCCCCGCGCAGCGTCAGCGGCGCGCCACCGGCCCTCCGGTTTTCTTTGAAAACCGATGCCTCACGACCGGATGTAGCGGAACACTGCCGAGGCGAGCCAACCCGCTGCAATCGCGATGACAAGCGACAGGATGCCGTAGGCCAGCGGCCGCTCATGGGCGAGCGTGTAGATCATCCGCTCCAGCCCGACCTTCCTGACCGGGATCGCCTGTTCGTAGACATCCACCACCTCGCCCCCGCGCGTCAGGAAGATGCGCGTCAGGTAATCCCCCTCGGTCAGGTTCGCGGGCAGGCGGACGCCCGTGTCGAACAGCGTCTGTTCCCGGAACCGCACCGCGCCCTCGTTCAACTGGTAGGCGGTGGTGCCACTGCGGATGCGGATCAGCGCCTCGGTGAAGCTCTCCTGGTCGGCGATGCCGGTGCCCACGGCCCGGATCGCGCGCGGAACCGAGACGCGATGGCGCAAATCCTCGGTCTGGGTCAGTACCTCCTGCAAGGGCCCCGAGGTCGAGACGGCGTAGAACGTCGGGGCAAGGTCGATCTCGGAGGCGTCGGTGTTCACCCAGATGCCGAAGCGGCGGTCCTTGCGGCGGACGGTCGCCGGGCGGCTCGGGCCCTGCACCGTCACGATCACCTCCATCGGATCGGTGCCTGGCGGCGGGGCCTCGCGGCGCACGGCGCCGAAGATAAGGATCTCGGAGCCGTCGAAATTCGTGGTGATCGAGATCGCCTCCTGGCTGAGGCCCGCCACCACCGTCTCCGACCCCGCGGGCGTGCCGAGGGCCAGCATTGCCGCGAGCAGCGCAAGGGGGCGCAGCCGCCTCACGGCGCCACCCTCGCCTCGGCGATGGAGTAAAGCTCGGCAGGCTCGAGCACCAGGTCGAGTGCCAGCCTCGCGCACACGGCCAGCACCATCAGGGCCAAGAGGATGCGCAGGTTCTCGGCCTTCATCTTCACCCCGATCCGGGTGCCGACCTGCGCGCCGATGACACCGCCCACGATCAAGAGAAGTGCCAGCACCATGTCGACCGAATAGTTCGTCGTCGCATGCATCACCGTCGCAGCCCCGGTGACAAAGATGATCTGGAACAGCGAGGTCCCCACGACAACCTTGGTCGGCATGCCCAGCAGGTAGATCATCGCGGGCACCATCACGAAACCGCCCCCGACCCCCATGATCGCCGCGAGCAGGCCGACGAAGGCCCCGACCAGAAGCGGCGGGATCACCGAGATATAGAGGCCCGAGGTCCGGAACCGCATCTTGAAGGGCAGCGTCTGCATCCAGCCGCGCGCCTTGCGTGGCCCGGGCTTGGCCGGTGCGGGCTGGCGCGCCCGGCGTGCGGCGCGCAGGCTCTCGGCCAGCATCAGCGCGCCGATCACGCCGAGAAACAGCACGTAGGACAGCTGGACCAGCAGATCGACCTGCCCCATCCGGGCGAGGGCTGCGAACACCTGCACCCCTACCACCGTGCCGACAAGCCCCCCGGCCAGCAGGACGATCCCCATCTTGAGGTCCACGGTCTTGCGCTTGAAATGCGCCAGCACGCCCGACACCGACGAGGCGACAATCTGGTTCGTGGAGGTCGCCACCGCGACCGCGGGCGGTATGCCGACGAAGAACAGCAAGGGCGTGATCAGGAAACCGCCGCCTACACCGAACATCCCCGACAGGATGCCAACCAGCCCGCCAAGGCCGAGCAGCAGGAACGCGTTCACGCTGACCTCGGCAATGGGCAGGTAAATTTGCATGGGTGCAGGCCAAATCCTTGCTGTGCCCCAGCAATAGCGCGGCCCACGGCCCAAGGCCAGCGGTCAGCCGTGCCGCCCGGCTGCGACGGATCGGAACAGCCGGGCGGCGTGTCGGCTCAGATCACCACGACATCGAGCGGCGGGAAGCCGTTGAAGCCCACCGAGGAATAGGACGACGTGTAGGCCCCGCAGTTGCGGATCAGCACGCGGTCGCCCGATTTCAGAGCCAGCGGCAGCGCGACGGGGCGCTTTTCGTAAAGCACATCCGCGCTGTCGCAGGAGGGGCCGGCCAGGATGCAGGGGCCGGTGGCCTCGCCGTCGTGGGGGGTGGCGAACTGGTAGCGGATCGCCTCGTCCATGGTTTCGGCAAGCCCCGAGAACTTGCCGATGTCGAGATAGACCCAACGGTGCAGGTCGTCCTCGGATTTTTTGGCGACCAGCAGCACCTCGGCGGCGATCATGCCGGCCTCGGCCACCATGCCGCGGCCGGGTTCGGCCATGACGCGGATGTCTTCGGGGAAGCGGGCGCCCACCAGCTCCATCACCGCGGCGGCATAAACGGTCGGGTGCGGGATCGCGTCGCCGTAGAAGGCCGGGAAACCGCCGCCGATGTTCAGCAGGTCCAGCTCGAACCCTGCCTCGACGGCAGCGTGCCAGACGGCGGCCACCTGGTCGAGGGTCGAGGCCCACATGGCCGGATCGCGGGTCTGCGAGCCAACGTGGAAGCTGAGGCCGACAGGCCGCAGGCCCAGGTCGCGCGCCTGCGCCATGAGTGCCAGCGCGGTGTCACGCGTGGTGCCGAACTTGCGCGTCAGCGGCCAGTCGGCGCCCGAGGCTTCGACCAGCAGGCGGATGTAGACCTCGGCGCCCGGCGCGTGCTCGGCGATCTTCACGATCTCCTCGGCCGCGTCGGCGGCGAACAGGGTGATGCCCGCGCGATGCGCGAACGCGATGTCCGAGGCGCGCTTGACCGTGTTGCCAAAGGAAATCGCCTCGGGGTGCGCGCCATGCGACAGGCACAGCTCGATCTCGCCGCGCGAGGCCGCATCGAAATGCGAGCCCAGGTCGACCAGCCGGTCGATGATCTCGTCGGCGGGGTTCGCCTTGACTGCGTAGTGGATCGTCGCTTCGCCAAGGCCGGCGTTCAGCGCGTGGAACTGCGCCTCGACGCGGTCCAGCTCGATCACCAGCGTCGGGCGATCGAATTCATGCGCGGCGATGAATGCCTCGATGCGTGCGGACGGAACGGGAAAGGAAGCCGAGAAATCGGTTACTGTAGCGGTCATGGTCATCTCCGAAAGACCGGGGGCCCGTGAAGGCCCCACAAAGTTCCAAGGGAGACGTTACCGTCGCTACGTAACTGCGATGGTTAGGCCGGTTTCCCGGAGTACCACCCGTGACAGAGGCGCGTGCGTTGGCGTCTATTTCGCGGCGTATGAGACCAAGCCCGATTCAACGCAAGAAATTTCTTGGGCCCGGCTTCTTTTTTTCGAAATTCCCCTCTGAGGCCACGGTTTAAGGTCTCAAGACCCATGGCTGCGGTCATAGCCGTTGTGCGGCGGCGGCTGCCAATCCGCCGTCAGGTCGCAATCGAAAATCTCGACCTGCAATGGAAAACACCGCGCCTTGTCCGAGGAATGCTCGGCCCCGCAATCCCCGCCCGGACAGGCCGACAGCGCCCCCAGAAGGTCGATCTCGGCCAGAAGGTCGAGATGATCACCCGGCCGCACCGGGCTGGCCTTCATGAAATACTGGCCGGTATCGCGGGTGAAGCCGGTGCACATGAAGACATTCAGCACGTCATGGACATGCCCTTCGGCCTCAACCAACGGCAGGCCCGTCGCCGCGGCCAGTGCGCGGGTCAGGTTGGAATGGCAGCAATGGTGATAGGGATCGCCCCCCGACAACAGCGCGTGGGTATAGGGGTCACATCGGGTGCCGATCACGTCATGCACCGCGCCACCAAAGGCGTCGATGCCGTACCAGTCCAGCGTATCGGCCACGATGGTCGCCATCGGACGCAGCGCC
>CAZVQL010000003.1:885-1676 GCA_964629305.1 uncultured Roseicyclus sp. | reverse complement strand
GGTCGTGACATGGGTGCCGTGCAAGGCGCGCGTCTTGCCGGAATAGAACCGTTCCGACAGATCATCGGCGTTCCACAGGTTCAGATCGCCCACCTGCGGCCCCTCGACCGAGGTGATGCGGATCACCTGACCCGCCCGCGCCCGAAAACTTCGCGCATCCCGCGCCGGCACAAGAACCGTATCGCGCAACGCCAATCCGGTGCGTGCCCGGTCGATCACGGCGGCATCCGGCTGCGGCAAGGTCTCGGTCGGGTAGCAGATGACGGGGGCGACCGTGCGGCGGGCATTTGCATCGGCGGGGGGCGGGGGTTGCTTGGGACGGCGGTTGGGCATCGGACCTGTCTGCGTTCAAAACGCCAGAAAAGCCTCTATCGGCGCCCCTGGCAACACCTCCTCCGACCGGGTCGAACACGATGGCAATGCGCAGGCGATTGCGCATAAGCTATTAATTTTGCGTCTTTTTTTACGCAAATATCGCCAGAGGCAGGCCAAGCGCCAAGCAAACTGTGCAAATTTGCACGAAGTTAGCGCCACCATCGGATTTGACTTGTACTGAAGCGAAGGTATATACCTACCACACGACCTGGGATCACGGATCTAAGGAGCGTTCCATGCAGACCAAACCTCAGAAACGGGCACTCGGCCCGAACGACACCGGCACCGTCGCGACCAACATCTCGACCCCTGCGCGCATGCGCCCCGACCATGCCGCACATCACGGCCGGTCGACCCCGCGCGATGCGGCAACACGGCGCAACGACGCCCGGATGCAGGCGCAGACAGGCGCCTCC
>CAZVQL010000003.1:430-875 GCA_964629305.1 uncultured Roseicyclus sp. | reverse complement strand
TGGACTATCAGATGGGGTTCACCTCTGGACCTTCCAACTGACTTGGCCTTACGCTCTCCTTCGCGAGTTCGAAGGAGGGCGCTATGGCCGTCGGAACCAATATCAAGACATATTTCAACGGCACATGGCATGACGGAAACGTTCCGATCATGGCGGCGGCCGACCATGGATCATGGCTCGGCAGCACCGTGTTCGACGGGGCGCGCTTCATTGATGGCATGGCGCCGGACCTTCTGGCACATTGCAACCGCGTGGTTCACTCGGCCAAGGCGCTGATGCTGCACCCCGGCGTCACCGGTCAGGAGATTTTCGACATCGTCTGGGAGGGGCTCAAGCTCTACCCCAAGGAGGCGCCGGTCTATGTGCGCCCGATGCTCTGGGGCATCGATTGCGGCGCCTACGGCATCCTGCCCGCCGAGACCGAGGCGGGGTTCTGTGTCTGCCT
>CAZVQL010000003.1:0-420 GCA_964629305.1 uncultured Roseicyclus sp. | reverse complement strand
ATTTCACCGCCCCATCCTGACCGACGCCGTGTGCAACGCCAAGGCAGGCTGCCTCTACCCCAACAACGCCCGCATGCTGGCCGAGGCGAAGGCCAAGGGCTACGACAACGCTCTGGTGCTCGACGCGCTCGGCAATGTGGCGGAATCGGCAACGGCCAACGTGTTCATGGTCCGCGACGGCGTCGTGTTCACCCCGGTCCCGAACGGCACCTTCCTCAACGGCATCACGCGGCAGCGCCACATGGCCAACCTGCGCGCCGACGGGATGGAAGTGGTCGAAACCGTGCTGAGCTTCGACGATTTCCGCGCCGCAGACGAGGTGTTCCTGTCGGGCAACCTCAACAAGGTCACACCGGTGGTGGAATTCGAAGGCACCCATTACCAGCACGGCCCGGTGACCAAGCGCATGCGCGACCTGTA
>CAZVQL010000002.1:17742-42170 GCA_964629305.1 uncultured Roseicyclus sp. | reverse complement strand
GTTGCGGCAGAAAGGGCACTGCTCGAGGCGGATACGACACGGAAACGTCGCGCAGAGGTGATCGACGCCGTGGCGGCGGGCTATATCCTGCAAGGGGCGCTCGACCGGCTGCGCCATCTGAGGGCTGCACCATGACCGACGAGATCTGGAAACGCGACGAGATCGAAAGCCCCTGCGTGAAGATCTGCGTGGTCCATCCCGAAGCGCGGATCTGCACCGGCTGCCTGCGCACCATCGACGAGATCACCCAGTGGACCCGCATGGGCCACGAGGCGCGCGCCGAGGTCATGGCCGCCCTGCCCGCCCGCCGTGCCCAGTTGGGCCAGCGCCGCGGCGGCCGCGCCGCACGGCTCAAGCGCCGCGGCGACGCTTGAGGCGCCTCGACTCGCGCGTTGGTACGGGGCGGATGCGGCCCGTCACGGGGCTTCGCAACTTACGCCTGTTCGCATGGTTCTTCGGCTGGATCGCCGGGGGCGTGGCCGTGACCATCGTCTTCTTCCCCATCCTTTTCTCCGCGACCGACCCCGATCTCCCCTTCCCCGAGGCGCTCGCGGCCTATTTCGAGCAACCGCCCTTCGTCGCGGTCCTGCCCGGTTTTCTGATCTCGGTGGTGTTCCTCGGGCCGGTCTGGTTCGTGCTGCGCTTCTGGATCGCGCGACAGGGCGACCGGGTGATCGGCGCGAAGCCCGCCACCCTGCTCGTCTGGCTTTTCGTCTGGGTAGCCCTGACCATCGTTCAGGTCGTGATGGCGGGCGCAGACATGCCCGACCCGCCGCCGGGCATTCTGGCGTCGATCCCGACGCCGTTCGACTTGCTCTTCAACGGCGGGCTGCTGGTGCAGATGGGGGGCGTGACGGTGATGTTCCTCGTCTACCGGTGGCGACGTCCCGACGATACCGGAGGGCGCGACCGGGGGCCGATCCAGTCGCTGCGCTAGGGCAGATCAAGCCAGTCTTCGACACAGTCCAGACAGGGCCTGAAATAGGCGATGGCCCGCCCCTCGGGCGCGGCCCCTGCCCCCTCGACCCATGGCGCGATACCGTGAAGGGTCAGGCGGTGGAGCAGCACGGCCTCACCGGGCCTCAGCGCGATCTCGCGGCGGGGGCACGCCTCGAAGCAGTGGCGGCGCGCCTGTTGGTAGGCGTCGGTCACATCCACGTCTCCCCATGCCTCGGGCGGGGTCCCGTCGAAGGCTGCGCGAAAGGCCGCGCGCATGACCTCGTGGCTCCCCTCGTAGACGACGAGCGGGGATGCGCCGGGATCGGCCTTGGTCAGCGCGAGGCCGAGGATCCAGCCATGCGGCTCGCGCAGGTGGCGGCGGCGATCCGGGCCTTCGGGCAAAAGCCCGTCCAGATGTGCGGCATCGCGGGTCAGCCGATAGCGGTGGGCCGCGTCGCTTTCGCCCGCGTCACGGCGGGGGTAGCCCGGATAGGTCACCGAGACCTGCGCGGGATGCAGCCGCAGGCGGCCCGTGACCCCTTCGGCTGCTGCCAAGGCGCTGCCCGCAAGCGCCGGCCCCTGCCCCACGCGGCCCTCGGGATCGTTCGCAAGCACGTCGACGCCCGCGAACCATGTCTCGGCGTGGCGCAGCCAGCGCGCTTTCAGTGCCGGATCCGCTGCCGCGGCCAGCGCGGGCCCGCGCGCAGCATCCAGCCAGGCCAGCGTCGCGGGCTCCGCCGCGAAGACCTCGAAGCCGCGGGCCAGCCAGCTCATCCCATCAGCGCCTTGCGCGCCATGTTCAGCGCCATGAGGATGATGAAGACCGCGAAGATGCGCTTGAGCCTCACGGGGTCGGTCTTGTGGGCGAGGCGCACGCCCCAAGGCGTCGTGACCAGCGTCATCGCCACGACCACGGCAAAGCCCACCAGGTTCACCTGCCCCAGCGTGAAGGGCGGCCGGTTCTCGGTCGTGCCCGGCACGAGCAGGAACCCGATGACAGAGGGTACCGCGATCACAAGGCCGAAACCCGCCGCAGTCGCCACCGCGCGATGGATGGCCACGCCGTAGAGCGACATCAGCGGCACCCCGAAGCTGCCGCCGCCAATCCCCATGAGGACCGACAGGAAGCCTAGGATCGGCCCGGTGGCGGCCCGGCCCAGCCCCTTGGGCATGTCCTCGCCCAGCCGCCAGGATGGCCGACCAAAGGCGAGGTAAAGGCCGACGACGAGGCCGAGCACGGCGAAGATGATCATCAGCACTTCGCCGCGCAGCCCGCTTGCCGCGACAACACCCAGCACCGCGCCGATCCCGATGCCCGGCGCCCAGCCCTTCAGGATGTCCCAGTCGACCGCGCCCTTCTTGTTATGGGCCAAAAGCGAGCGTAGCGAGGTGACCGCGATGGTCGCAAGCGAAGTCGCAAGACAGATCTGCATCAGGCCCTCGGGCCCGTAGCCCAGCCCCTCGAAGGCGAAATAGAAGGCAGGCACCAGCACGATGCCGCCGCCCACGCCCAAGAGCCCCGCGATGATACCGGCGAAGCCCCCGATCAGCAGGATCAGGGCGAGCATGGGCAGAAGATCGGACAGCTCGGGCATGGGTATGGTTTTCTCCGCAAGGGGGGTGTTGCGCGCCGCTTAGCGGAGGGGGCGGGTGAGCGGAAGGGCGGTCTTCAATAGCTGCTGTGCGCAGATGCAGAGGTCAGGCCGCGCGGCGTGTCACATGGGCCAGGGCGCGCTCCACCACGTCCGGTCCGGCGCCATCGCGATGTGCCTCTTCGCTGAGGGTCCGCTTCCAGCCACGCGCACCGGGACGGCCGGCGAACAGGCCCAGCATGTGCCGCGTGATCTGGTGCAGGCGTCCACCGGCCGAAAGATGCGCCTCGATATAGGGCAGCATCTCGAGCGCGACCTGCTCGGCGGTCTTGGGCGGCCTTGGGTCGCCGAAGATGTCACCGTCGGCCGTCAGCAGGATGTCGGCGGGCGTGTGATAGGCCGCGCGCCCGATCATCACGCCGTCCATCCCGGCGGCCAGGTGCGCCTCGGCCTCGGCCAGCGTGGTGATGCCGCCGTTGATCGACAGGTGCAGCTGCGGGAAGGCCCGCTTCATCGCGTGGACGAGGGCGTAGTCGAGCGGCGGGATATCCCGGTTCTCCTTCGGGCTGAGGCCCTGCAGCCAGGCCTTGCGCGCATGGATCGTGAAGCGGCTGACACCGGCGGCGGCGACGGTGTCGAGGAAGTGCGGTAGCACCTTTTCCGGGACCTGGTCATCCACCCCGATCCGGCATTTCACCGTGACCTCTACGGGGCTTGCCCCGATCATCGCGGCAACGCACTCGGCCACGAGCGCGGGGCGTTCCATGAGAACGGCACCGAAACACCCCGACTGCACCCGGTCAGAGGGGCAGCCGACGTTCAGGTTGATCTCGTCATAGCCGTAACCCGCCGCGATCCGCGCGGCCTCGGCCAGCTCCGCGGGGTCGGAGCCGCCGAGTTGCAGGGCAACCGGATGCTCCGTGGGATCGTAGGCCAGAAGGCGCTCGCGATCCCCGTGGATCACGGCAGGCGCCGTCACCATCTCGGTGTAGAGCAGCGTACGCGCCGACATCAGCCGGTGGAAATACCGGCAATGGCGGTCGGTCCAGTCCATCATGGGGGCAACGGACAATCTAGCGCTTTGAATTATCGTCATTTCATATCTTCAAGCTGTTGACCGCGACGGCTGTTAAGCTGGACCGCGCCCCCGGCATCCCCGAATTTGCCGATCCGCGAAGACTCATTGCACAGATGGGCCGCATAGGAAAATGTCCGACGTCATCGAGCTTCCTTTCGGTGAGTGACCTGTGTCCACATCAACCGAAAGGGTGGCTTAAACAAGAGCGTCGGTCCGAACCCACGGCGACGCCGCACGCTCAAGCCCGCCAGACGGAGAACCGAGGGCATCAGGGGGGTGCGCCGAACACATCTTCCGTCTCCCGCCTGCAGACCTTTGGCGACCTCAACGACCTTCCCATGACCGATACGTCCGAGGTAGGGAAACCGACCCGGCGCGAGCCAAGGCCGCCACGCAGGCGACCAAGGTCTCGAGCCGCTCAGTTCCGGGCCGAAAGCTGGTAGCCAGGCGCGGCCACCGCCTGCACGGTCGTGATCGGGGCCTGGCCGATCCACGTCGTCCGCTCGATGACGAACAAGGCGGCGCCAACGGGTGTCGCGAGGTGCTTGGCGCTTTCGCCTTCGGCGTTCATCGCCGAAAACCTGACCTCGATGCGGCTGTAGGGCTTGTTGCGCACAAGCCATTCATTCGCGCTTTCGCGGGTCAGATCGACGCCGAGGATCTCGGGGCAGGACGCCAGGTCGATCCAGCGGTCCTCGAAGATGTAGGGCCGGTTGTCGGCAAGGTGCAGCGCCTTCACGTGCAACATTTGTACAGGCCGCTGGATGCCGAAACGCGCCATGATGGCGATCGGCGGTGCGCTCTGATCGCGGCTGATGAGCTGGTAGTTGTACTTGGCGCCACGCTGTTCCACCTCGCGCCGGGTGATCGGGATGTCGAAGGTCGCACGCGTGACGGGATCGGTGCGCACATGGGTGCCGCCCTTGCGCTTGCGCTCGACCAGACCGGCTGCGGACAGGTCCTGCATCGCGCGGTGAACCGTCGTGCGCGCACAGCCCAGTTCGAGCGCGATATCCTCGTCGCGGGGCAGCTTGTCGCCCGGCGCATACGTCCGGTTCAGGATCCGCGCGCGGATCTCGTCGCGGACATCCATCCAGGAAAGGCGCGTCTCGACGTTCAAATATCGGTCTCCAGCCGGGTCATCGTTTGTTTGTAGCGTTCAATTATCGCCTCGCGCCGGAAATGGCGACCCTCGCCCACGACGTGGCGTCCGGCGCTCCAGACATCGCGGATGCAGGCCTTTCCGCCGCCGCCGAAGATCAGGCTGTCGAGCGTGGCGTCCCCCTGCCGGTTGCAGAGCCATTCGTTGTCGTCGTCCAGCCCGACGAGGTCCGCGAGCGCCCCGACCGCGATCCGGCCATTGTCGCGGCCGCCGGCCTGCGCGCCACCCGCCGAAGCGGCATCGTAGAGCACGCGGCCGGTGGAGCGGTCGGGCGTCGCGAGGGCCGCCCTCGAGCGGTCGCGCAGGCGTTGGGAATACTCCAGCGTCTTCAACTCGTCGAACAGCGAGATGTGGATGTTGGAATCCGATCCGAACCCGATCACGCCCTCCGCGCGCAGGTAGGTCGTGCCGTTGAAGATGCCGTCGCCGAGGCTGGATTCCGTGATCGGGCACAGCCCTGCCACGGCACCCGTCCGCGCCAGCGCGGTCGTCTCGGCCTCGCTCATCTGCGTGCAGTGGATCAGGCACCACCGCGCGTCGACCGCATGATTGGCCAGCAACCATTCGGTCGGGCGCGCGCCCAGGTGGTCCAGGACCTCGTCGACCTCGGCCACCTGTTCGGCAAGGTGCATGTGAACCGGGCCGGTCCGTGCCTGCGCAAGGATCGCGCGCAGGCCCGCGGGATCGACCGCGCGCAGCGAGTGGGGGGCCATGCCTATGGCGTTGTCGGCGGGGCCGCGGGCAATGATGTCTGCCACCTCGGCGTGCAGGCGCAGGAACCGCTCGGGGTCGTTGCCGAACCGCTGCTGCCCACCGTTCAGCGGCCGCAGGTCGCAACCGCCGTACTGGTAATGGACCGGCAAAAGCGTCAGGCCGATCCCGGCCTGCGCCGAGGCGGCAACGATCCTCTCCGACATCTCGGCAAGCGCGCCGTAGGGAATGCCGCCCACGTCATGGTGCAGGTAGTGGAATTCGGCCACCGCGCCGTATCCCGCCTCGAGCATCTCCATGAAGACCAGCCCGGCGATGGCTTCGACGTCATCGGGGGTCAGCTGATCGAGAAACTTGTACATCAGGCGCCGCCAACTCCAGAAGCTGTCGCGCGGATCGGGGCCGCGGGCTTCGGTCAGCCCCGCCATCGCCCGCTGAAAGGCATGGCTGTGCAGGTTGAGCGGCGCAGGCAGCAACAGCGCGGTGCGGTGGGTCGCCTCGCGCGAGACCGGGCCGACCTGTTCGATTCGACCATCCGGGCCAATCGTCACCTCGAGATCGGATTGCCAGCCGCCCGGTGTAAGGGCCTGTTTTGCATGGATGACCTGCACGCCAACAACTCCATTGACATTTTTATGTAGCGACATATTAATTTTAAATAGGATATATTTCAAGGGCATCCGATGGCGCAGCGCTATGTCATTTCCGGGGCAAAGGTCGCCACACTGGCGGACAGCGCCGAGGGCTATGGCCTGGTCGAAGACGCGGCCATCGTGGTGGACGGCGACCGCATCGCCTGGGTCGGCCCAGAGGCCGATCTGCCGCCCGAGCACGCAGGGCTGCCACGCCACGACCATGCAGGTCGCGTGATCACGCCGGCGCTGATCGACTGCCACACCCATATCGTCCACGGCGGCAACCGCGCGCGCGAGTTCGAGATGCGCCTGAACGGTGCCAGCTACGAGGAGATCGCCCGCGCAGGCGGCGGGATCGTCTCGACCGTCGCCGCGACGCGCGGCGCGAGCGAGGCCGAGTTGCGGGCAAGCGCCCTGCCCCGGATCGACGCGCTGATCGCCCAAGGCGTCGGAACGGTCGAGATCAAGTCGGGCTATGGCCTCGACATCGAGACCGAGTTGAAGATGCTGCGGGTCGCCCGCGATCTTGGGCAGGAACGCCCGATCACCGTGGTGACCAGCTTCCTCGGCGCTCACGCCGTGCCTGCGGGCGCGGAGGCCGACGCCTATATCGACACCGTCTGCCTGCCCGCGCTCGAGGCCGCCCATGCCGAAGGGCTGGTCGATGCCGTCGACGGGTTCTGCGAAGGGATCGCCTTCGACACCGCCCAGATCGCGCGCGTCTTCGACCGGGCGCAAGCGCTTGGGTTGCCGGTGAAACTGCACGCCGAACAGCTCAGCCATATCGGCGGCACCGCGCTGGCGGCCCGCTACGGCGCCTTGTCCGCGGACCACGTGGAATATGCCACGGCGCAGGATGCCGCCGCCCTTGCCGCGTCGGGAACCGTAGCCGTCCTGCTGCCGGGGGCCTTCTACACGATCCACGAAACGCAGGCCCCGCCGGTTCAGGCGTTCCGCGACCATGGCGTAGCGATGGCCGTCGGCACCGACTGGAACCCCGGCTCGTCGCCCTTGGGCTCACTGCTGCTGGCGATGAACATGGCCTGCACGCTCTTCCGCTTGACCCCGGCCGAGGCGCTGGCCGGAACCACCCGCAACGCCGCCCGCGCACTTGGCCTGACCGATCGCGGCGTGATCGCGCCCGGCATGCGGGCGGACCTTGCGATCTGGGACATCGGCGACCCGGCAGAATTGTCCTACGGCATCGGCATCACACCCCTGCATGCCCGCATCTTCGGAGGGATCGCATGACACACATGCTGACACCGGGCGCGACCTCTCTCGCCGAGCTCGAGGCGCTTTGGCGCTCGGACACACCCGTTCGGTTGGACCCTGCGGCCCGCCCTGCCGTGGAAGCCTCGGCGGCAGTCATTCACGCGGCTGCGCAGGGCGACACGCCGGTCTATGGCGTGAACACAGGCTTCGGCAAGCTGGCTTCTGTCCGCATCGCGCCCGAAGATACGGAAACCCTGCAACGCAACCTGATCGTGTCGCATTGCTGCGGCGTTGGCGAGCCGCTGGAACCGGCGACCGTGCGGCTGATGATGGCGCTGAAACTGCTGTCGCTGGGGCGCGGCGCCTCGGGCGTGCGGTGGGAGATCTGCGCCCTGATCGAAGCGATGCTGGAACGCGGTGTTATGCCGATCATCCCGGTGCAGGGATCGGTCGGTGCCTCGGGCGACCTCGCCCCGCTGGCCCATATGGCCGCCGTGATGATCGGTGAGGGCGAGGCGATCCATCAAGGCGCGATCCTGCCGGGGGGTGCGGCCCTTGCGCAGGCTGGCCTCGCACCCATCGTGCTTGGCCCCAAGGAAGGTCTGGCGCTGATCAACGGCACGCAGTTTTCCACGGCCTGCGCGCTTGTCGGCCTGTTTGAAGCATGGCGTGCCGCACGCGCGGCGGTCGTCACCTCGGCGCTCTCCACCGACGCGATCATGGGGTCGACCGCACCCCTGAACCCCGCCATCCACACCCTGCGGGGGCATCAAGGCCAGATCGACGTGGCCACTGCCATGTCCGCCCTGCTCGAGGGCAGCGCGATCCGCGACAGCCACCGCGACGGCGACACCCGCGTGCAGGACCCCTATTGCATCCGCTGCCAACCACAGGTCACGGGGGCCGCTATCGACCTCCTGCGCTTTGCGGCCCGCACGCTCGAGATCGAGGCGAACGCCGTCACCGACAACCCGCTGGTGATCGTCGAGACAGGCGAGATCCTGTCGGGCGGGAATTTCCACGCCGAACCCGTGGCCTTCGCCGCCGACCAGATCGCGCTGGCGGTGGCCGAGATCGGGGCGATCGCGCAGCGCCGGGTCGCGTTGATGGTCGACCCGACCCTGTCCTTTGACCTGCCGCCGTTCCTCACGCCCGAACCGGGCCTGAATTCCGGCCTGATGATCGCCGAGGTCACGACCGCCGCGCTGATGAGCGAGAACAAGCACCTCGCCAATCCGTGCTCCACCGACAGCACACCGACCTCCGCCAACCAGGAGGATCACGTGAGCATGGCCGCCCATGGCGCGCGGCGGCTGGCGCGGATGACGGCGAACCTGACCACGATCCTCGGGGTCGAGGCGATGTGTGCCGCCCAAGGCATCGAACAGCGCGCGCCCCTGACGACCTCCGCCCCGCTGCAAAGGGTCATGATCCGCCTGCGCCAGTCGGTCCCGAGCCTGCAACAGGATCGCTACCTCGCGCCCGATCTCAGGGCCGCGGCGGCCTGCATCACTGATGACAGCCTCGCCGGAGCGGCCGGACTGGAGTTGAGCCTGTGAGCCTGATCGAAGTCATCCACGGCGACAGCCCTCTGGTGCTGGGCCTGCCCCACACCGGTACGGATGTGCCGCCCGACTGCCTTGCGCGGCTGAACGACACCGGGCGCGCCCTCGCCGATACCGACTGGCATATCGACCGGCTGTACGCCGGGCTGGTGGAGAACGTGACGAGCGTGCGCGCCACCACCCACCGCTACGTGATCGACGTGAACCGCGACCCGTCGGGTGAAAGCCTTTATCCCGGTCAGAACACCACCGGGCTTTGCCCGCTGACCGATTTCGACGGGCGGCCCCTCTATCGTGACGGGCAGGAACCGGACGCCGCCGAAGTGGCCCGGCGCCGCGCGGCCTATCATGCGCCCTACCATGCCGCGCTGCAGGCCGAGCTGGACCGCGTCAGGGCGATCCACGGCTTCGCAGTGCTCTACGACTGCCATTCGATCCGGTCGGACATCCCCTTCCTCTTCGACGGCACCCTGCCCGATTTCAACATCGGCACCAATTCCGGCGCCGCCTGCGCCCCGTCGATCGAAGCCGCGGTCGAACGCATCTGCCAAGGTGCCGAAGGCTATTCGACGATCCTCAACGGGCGCTTCAAGGGCGGCTGGACGACGCGCCACTACGGCCGCCCCGCCGAAGGCCTGCACGCCATCCAGATGGAACTGGCGCAGTCCACCTACATGCTGGAACGCGCGCCCTGGGACTACGTCGAGGCCACCGCCGAGCGCACTCGCACGCATCTCAAATCCATTCTCGAAACCCTGTCCGACTGGAGTCCCCGATGAGCGACCCCCGCAAGAACACCCGCGATGTCTTCCCGCCGACCGGCACGGAACTGAATGCGAAGAGCTGGCTGACAGAGGCGCCCTTGCGGATGCTGATGAACAATCTGCACCCGGACGTGGCCGAGAACCCGCACGAACTGGTGGTCTATGGCGGCATCGGTCGCGCAGCACGGACGTGGGAGGATTTCGACACCATCGTCGCGAGCCTGAAAGACCTCGAGGCCGACGAGACGCTAGTCGTTCAATCGGGCAAGCCCATCGCCATCGTCAAGACCCACCCGGACGCGCCGCGCGTGCTGATCGCCAACTCCAACCTAGTGCCGCATTGGGCGACCTGGGACCATTTCAACGAGTTGGACAAGAAGGGCCTGGCGATGTACGGCCAGATGACCGCGGGGTCCTGGATCTACATCGGCACGCAGGGCATCGTTCAGGGCACCTACGAGACCTTTGCCGAGGCGGGCCGCCAGCATTACGGCGGCGACCTTACCGGCAAATGGATTCTGACCGGCGGACTGGGCGGCATGGGCGGCGCGCAGCCGTTGGCCGCGGTCATGGCGGGGGCCTGTTGCCTGGCCGTGGAGTGCAACCCCGACAGCATCGATTTCCGCCTGCGCACCCGCTACGTGGACGAAAAGACCGACAGCCTCGACGAGGCGCTGGCGATGATCGACCGCTGGACCAAGGCGGGAGAGGCGAAATCGGTCGCCCTGCTGGGCAATGCAGCGGACGTGTTTCCCGAGCTTTTCCGCCGTGGCGTGCGCCCCGATATCGTCACTGACCAGACCAGCGCCCACGATCCCCTGAATGGCTACCTGCCGCAGGGCTGGACCATGGCAGACTGGCGCGCCAAGCGCGAAAGCGACCCCAAGGCCGTGGAAAAAGCTGCGCGCGCCAGCATGAAGACCCATGTCGCCGCGATGGTCGATTTCTGGAACGCCGGCGTCCCGACCCTCGATTACGGCAACAACATCAGGCAGGTGGCGCTTGAGGAGGGGTTGGAAAACGCCTTTGCCTTCCCCGGCTTCGTGCCCGCCTACATTCGCCCCCTCTTCTGCCGCGGCATTGGTCCGTTCCGCTGGTGCGCCCTCTCCGGCGATCCCGAGGACATCTACAAGACCGACGCCAAGATGAAGGAGCTGTTCCCCGACAACGCCCATCTGCACACCTGGCTCGACATGGCGCGCGAGCGGATCGCGTTCCAGGGCCTTCCTGCGCGCATCTGCTGGATCGGCCTTGGCGACCGGCACCGCGCGGGGCTGGCCTTCAACGAAATGGTCGCGAGCGGAGAGCTGAAGGCCCCCGTCGTGATCGGCCGAGACCATCTCGACAGCGGCTCGGTCGCCTCGCCCAACCGCGAGACCGAAGCGATGAAGGACGGCTCGGACGCCGTGTCGGACTGGCCGCTGCTCAACGCGCTGGTCAACACCGCAAGCGGCGCGACCTGGGTCAGCCTGCACCACGGCGGCGGCGTCGGCATGGGGTTCAGCCAGCATTCCGGCGTGGTGATCTGCGCCGATGGCACGCCCGAGGCGGCCAAACGGCTGGAACGCGTGCTGTGGAACGACCCCGCCAGCGGTGTCTGGCGTCACGCCGATGCAGGCTACGACATCGCGCTGGATTGCGCGCGTGAACACGGGCTGCGCCTGCCGCGCATCCTGGGCTGAGCACCCTGGCCGGACGATCGCGCAAGACGGTCGGCGGCCCCAACCCAAGCAGCAACGAACTCGTCCACAAGGAGAACCAACCATGGATAGACGGAAATTCCTCGCGACCGGTGCCATCGGCGCCGCTGCCACCACCCTTGCGGCCCCTGCCATCGCGCAGGACGTGCGCAACTGGACACTGGTCTCGGCATGGCCGCGGAACCTGCCCGGGCCGGGCGTCGCGGCGCAGACGCTGGCCGACCGGATCACGACGCTCTCGGGCGGGCGCATCAACGTGACGCTCTATCCCGCCGGGGAAATCGTGCCCGGCACCGGCGTGTTCGACGCCGTCTCCGAAGGTACGGCGCAGCTCTACCACGCGGTTCCGGCCTATTGGGGCTCCAAGTCCAAGGGCATCTTGCTGTTCGGCTCGCAGCCCTTCGGCCTTTCGGCCGATGAACAGCTGGGCTGGATGGTCCATGGCGGCGGTCAGGCGCTTTATGACGAGATGTATGGCCGCTTCGGCATCAAGCCGTTCCTCTGCGGCAATTCCGGTCCGCAATGGGCGGGCTGGTTCAAGAACGAGATCGCCTCGGTCGAGGACCTCCGGGGCCTGCGGTTCCGCACCACCGGCATCGCCTCGCAGATGTGCGCCAAGCTGGGCATGGCCGCCGAGGCCATGTCGGGCCCTGCCATGTTCCAGGCGCTGCAGACCGGCGCGCTCGATGCGGGCGAGTTCATCGGGCCGTGGACGGATTCGGCGCTTGGCTACTACCAGGTCGCGCCCTACTACTACTGGCCCGGCGTGGGCGAGCCCTCCTCGGCCGAGGAATGCGGCGTCAATGCCGAGGCCTATGCCGAGCTGCCCGATGACCTGAAAGAGGTGGTCGCGCAGGCCTGTCAGGGGCTCTATGGCCAGGTGCTGACCGAATACATGACCAAGCACGCGCAGTCGCTGCAGACGCTGGTGGCCGAGCACAACGTGCAGGTCCGCAAGCTGCCCGACGACGTGATCGCCGCCATGGGGGTCGCAGCGCAGGAAATCGTCGAGGAATACCTCGCCGACGATGACGAACTGGTGGTGCGGATCACCGAAAGCTTCATCGAGTACCGCGATACCGTGGGCGGCTACATGACCTATGCCGACAACGGCCAGATGAACGCCCGCGCGGGCGTCTTCGGGTACTGATGTGACCGCGGTGCGCGGCCCCGGTCGCGCACCGCCTTCCAGAACGGGGGCCTGAGGATGCTTGGCATTGCGAACGCAATCGACCGGATGAATGTCGCGGTCGCCGGCGTGGTCAAATGGCTCGCCCTGATCATGGTGCTGGTGCAGTTCTGCATCGTCATCGGGCGCTATGTCTTCGGCTTCAACTCCATCGCGGCGCAGGAAAGCGTGCTCTACATGCACGCCACGCTGTTCATGCTGGGGGCAGGATACACGCTGCTCGTCGACAAGCATGTCCGCGTGGATGTGTTCTATGCCAAGGTCAGCGATGCCGCCCGGCGGCGGATCGACATCTTCGGCCATGTCTTCCTGCTGATCCCGTCGATGCTGGCGCTGCTCTACTGGTCCTGGCCCTCGGTCCGCAATTCCTGGGCGATCCTCGAAGGCCCCATCTCGGTCGGCGGGATCGAGGCGGTCTTCCTGCTCAAATCCCTGATCCCGGCCTTTTGCATCCTCATCCTGCTCCAGTCCGTGTCGCTCTTGGTGCGCCTGTTCCATGAAAGGACAAAGGCATGACCGAGTATCTCGACCTGATCATGTTCGGCGCTCTCATGCTGGCCGTCCTGTCCGGATTTCCGGTGTCGTTCAGCATCGCCGGGGTCGCGGTGATCTTCGCCTATCTCGGCTGGATGCTGGGGGTGATGGACGTCTCGTTGCTGGGCGCGCTGGCCCAGCGGGCCTTTGGCCTGATCACCAACACCGTGCTGATCGCGATCCCGGTCTTCGTCCTGATGGGTGCGATCCTCGAAAAGAGCAAGATCGCCGAAGAGTTGCTGGACACGATGGGCCGCAGCTTCGGCCAGTTGCGCGGCGGGCTTGGCATCTCGGTCGTCCTGGTCGGCGCGCTGCTGGCGGCCTCCACCGGCATTGTCGGCGCGACCGTGGTCGCCATGGGCATGATCGCGCTGCCCAGCATGCTGCGCGCGGGCTACAGCCCCTCGGTCGCCTCGGGGATCGTCTGCACCGCGGGCACTCTGGGGCAGATCATCCCGCCCTCGACGCTGCTGATCATCCTCGCGGATGTCATGTCGAACGCCTACCAGCAGGCGCAGTACGAGCAGGGCCGGTTCTCGGTCGAGGCGCTGTCGGTTGGCCAGTTCTTTGCCGCGGCACTCGTTCCGGGCCTGATGCTGGTCATGCTTTACCTCGTCTACATCCTGATCCGGGGCGCCTTGCGCCCGCAGGACTTGCCCCCGGCCGACATCGGCCTTGCCCGCCCGGACCACCGCGAGGTGCTGGGCGCGATCGTGCCGCCGGTCCTGCTGATCTTCGCGGTTCTGGGCGCGATCCTCGGTGGCATCGCCACACCCACCGAGGCCGCCTCGGTCGGTGCCATCGGCGCGCTCTTGATGGCGGGGCGCAAGATCGGCATCAATCCGCGGCTGATCCTGTTGGGCGCTGCCGCGCTGATCGTGCTGGGGCTTGTGGCCGGCGCCTTTCCGGTCCGCCTGCAACGCACCGACAACGGCGCGATGGAATGGATGATGGGTGGCTTCTACGCAATTCTTGCGCTCATCGGCCTTGTCGCCGTGGGCCTCGCGCTGCGGGCTGCCATCCGCGAGCGGATCATCCACGACGCGCTGTCCTCCACCCTGACCATGACCGCGATGATCTTCGCCACGATCCTTGCGGCCGGGTTCTTCTCGTTGGTCTTCATCGGCCTCGGCGGAGAGGAGCGCGTCGCCCACCTGCTCGAGAACCTGCCCGGCGGGCCGACGGGTGCCCTGCTCTTCGTGATGCTCTTCGTCTTCGTGCTCGGCTTCTTCCTCGATTTCGTCGAGATCTCGGTGATCGTGCTGCCGCTCGTGGCACCGTCACTGATCCTGATGGGGCATGATCCGATCTGGCTGGGCATCCTTCTGGCGATCAACCTGCAAACCAGCTTCCTGACGCCGCCCTTCGGGTTCTCGCTCTTCTACCTGCGCGCCGCCGCCCCGCCAGAGATCCGGACCGAACAGATCTACAAGGGCGTCGTGCCCTTCATCGGCCTGCAGGCGTTGGGGGTCTTGCTTGTCTGGGTCTTGCCGTTCCTTGCCACCTGGCTTCCCAGCGCGCTCTTCTAGGATCGTGGCTGGAGTTCGTGAAGATGTCCGTGACGTCGGGCGAGCCTGGCAGTTTCTACAGGGGCCAGGGAGCCGTCGCTGCATGAGGCCCAAGCCGGGACATCTTTCCAGTGCGCCCGAAATCAACGCGAAATGACACGAGATTGCGCGACCGAAACATGAGCATGGGCGGCACGTGGAAGCCCCGAAGCCTCTGAAGTAACGTCAAAATCGTCACCCTCCACCGTCTTCGCAACGGAAAGGTCCCCCGCCGCGGTGGCTGCGTTCAAGGGCATTCAGCGCTCTCCTCGGGGTCGCCTGCTACCAGGCCGAACCCGCAGTGCAGATCTACCTACACGAGGGACCCGCCGCCCCGCGGCCCCTCACAAAGGCAGGAGTTCGGAGGTGTTTGGGAAGGGTTGAGCGCCCTCCTCGGAAAGCGGATCCGAAGCGCGATCTTGCTCCCAGCCTTTTCCGATTCGAGACGTCACCATTGCGAAACTCTTGCCACGGAGCTTTTTCATGACGATTCCGCGTGATCAGACGGGAGGCATGGTCGACCACGCCTGCAACCTGATCCCACCCCTAGTGCCGGCGAAAAGGCAAAGGCAGACGATCATGCCTCCAGTGGGCGGGCCAGCGCCTGATACCACTAGAGGAAGCGCAACCGATGTTTTTGGAGGAGATCCACCAGAATCGACTTGGCGTGCTGTCTGTGATGCCTGTGGACCTGGCGCGCAGTTTCCGCGTCGCTGCGGCGGATCGCCTCCAGTACGGCCCGGTGATCCTCGTTCGATCGGGTCGGCAAGGGACGCATGTAAAGCGTTGTCATGCGCGATCGGCGAACCTGGTCGCTCATCATGTCGACGATGGTGCCAATCCTGCTGTTGCCTCCAAGCCGCACCAACTCGCGGTGAAACCGGTCGTCCGCTTCAGCCCAGGCATCGAGATCATTGCTCGCGAGTGCGGCATCCATGTCGTCGATGGCACCGGCCAGATCAGCCAGGTCGTCTTCGGCATATCCTGACTGCGCCGCGCGCTCGGCGGCATGACTTTCAAGCTCGGTAAGCACATCGTAAACCTCGCTCATGTCCTCGGGTGAGAGCGGCAGGATTCGCACGCCCTTGCGGGGACGCAGTTCCAGCAGCCCCTGGCTTTCGAGCGTCAGAACAGCCTCGCGCACTGGTGTCCTCGACATTTCGAGCAGATCGGCCAGTTCTGATTCAAGATGGTCGGATCCGGCCGCCAACTCGCCGGAAAAAATCTTGTCGCGCAGCTCCCTCAGGGCGCGCTGCGAGGTGGAAAGGGGTTTGTCCGTCATGCTTTCAATCAGTTCCCAACACGATCCTGCGCCCTTGGTCGGCCGAGGCATAGATTGCCTGCTCGAGCCGGATCACCTCAAGATAATCCTGCGCCCGGTTCTCCAGCACCGTTCCATGCAGCACACCCGATACCACATGGCGCTGCAAGGCGTGGACACAATCGCCGCCGAACCCGTCCCAGGTGTCGGGCGGCAACAGCGGCACGCTTGCCGACTGCCCGAAGCGACGCAGCCGGACGGACCCGTCGCCATGCAGCGTGATCGTGCCTGTCGTGCCCTCGACCAGCGCCTCGCCCATCGTACGGCGCAGGTTGTCAGCCGCGTGGTCGAGATGCCGGTTCCCGTCGAACAGCGCGCGCACCGCGCCGGGATGCTCGAACAGTATATGGCCCGCATCTTCGCCCGCGATCACGGGATTGATGCGGCGCAGGTCGGCATAGACCGCAACAGGATCGCCCAGAAGGTAGCGGAACGTGTCGACCCAATGGACGGCCGTTTCCCGCACGAGAAACCGCGGCATCTTCTGAAAATAGGGTTGGCGGGCAAGGTAGGCGTCCGGCCCCTGCCCGTCACCCGGACGCAGGCGAAACGTCATCTGCAGAACCTGCCCGATCTCGCCGCGGTCGAGCGCCGCCTTGATCGCACGATACCAAGGCTGAAAGCGGAAATTCTCATGCACGACGATGGTGGCGCCTGCGGCCTCGGCCTCCCGAATGATCGCGCCCGCCTCGTCCAGATCGGTGCAGAAGGGTTTCTGGCAGATGATCCACATGACCCCGGCCGCCAGCGCCGTCCGGATCGCGGTCGCATGGGCCGCGGGCGGCAGAATGATGTCGAGCAGGTCGGGGGATGTCTCGGCCAGCATTGCGCCCAGATCGAAATAAGCGGGCAGGCCCGTGGCCCGCGCCCTTCCGATCTCGGTATCACAGGCAGCGACCAGGCTGACCTGCTCCATTCGCGCCCAGCTGGCGTAATGGAACTGGCTGAAATACCCGGCGCCGACGCAGGCGACCCGCAAAGGCGCCGCCCCGGTCATGCCACGAAAAGCGCGTCGAGCACGGCGCGCGCCGCGGCCTCGGTGCCCGCGCGCCCACCCAGATCGCGCGTCAGCGCGCGCTTGTGAGCCACCACATCCTCCACGGCCTGCCTGAGCCTCGTGCCATCCCTGTTCAGGGCGGCAATGTCATGCCTCAGGCCAAGCCAGTCCAGCATCATCGCGGCCGACAGGATCATGGCAAGCGGGTTCGCCACGCCCTGCCCCGCGATATCGGGCGCCGAACCATGGCAAGGCTGGAAGACCGCATGCTCCAGCCCGATATCGGCCGAGGGCGCGAGACCAAGTCCCCCCATCAGCCCGGCGCCGAGGTCCGAAAGAATGTCGCCGAACATGTTCTCGGTCACCAGCACGTCCAAGTCCCAGGGCTTCTGGATCATCTTCAGCGCCGTCGCATCGACATAGGCGTGGTCGGATTTCAGGTCGGGGTGGCGCGTGGCCTCGGCATCGAAGATCTCGCGGAAGAAGGCAAAGGCGCGGAAGACATTGGCCTTGTCCACACAGGTCACGCGCCCCGGCCCGCGCCCCTCGGCCTTGCGCGCGCGGGCAACGTCGAAGGCGAAGCGGAACAGCTTTTCAGACACAGCGCGGGTGATCAGCAGGGTCTCGCGCGCCTCGTCTTGCGTCACCTCGCCCCTGCCTTGCGTGAAAAACAACCCTTCGGTGCTTTCGCGGATCAGCACGAAGTCGATCCCCCGACCGGGCGGCAGGCGTAGCGGCGTGTCCTGCCCCTGAAGCACCGTCACCGGGCGCACGCCGGCAAAAAGCGACAGCGCCTTGCGCAGGTCGATCTGGGGCGAAATCTCGGTGCCGTCGGCATAGCGAATATCGGGCAGGCCCATGGCGGACAGCAAGATCGCATCCGCCGAACGGGCCACCGCCATCGAAGCCTCGGGTAGGCTTTCACCGGTTCTGGCGTAGTGGGCGGCCCCGGCGGGCGCATCGTGAAAGGCCAGCGCATAATCGGGTGAGGCATCGGCCATCCGGCGCAGAATGTCGATCGTCGGCGCCATGATTTCCGGCCCGATCCCGTCCCCGTGGAATACGGCAATGTCGAAGGTCTTGGTCATCGCTGGCCTCTCTCTTTTCATCCGATGCCGGCGAGGTCTGCGCTGCGCTTCATCGGATCGTTGACAACTAATGCATTAACGCATACGCAAATAAATGCAATATCGAACACGTGCAAAAAGGGAGGACGACCAATGAGGTTCCAACTGGGGAAACTGGCGGCCGCAGCCGCGATCACCGTGGGGCTGGCCGCACCTGCGCTCGCGCAGGAATATCCGTTCCGCGACATCACCACGGCGGTGGTCTGGGGCGCGGGCGGCGGCACTGACACGATCAACCGCATGATCATGTCCGAGATGGAGAAGCACCTGCCGGTCTCGATCAACGTGATCAACCAGACCGGCGGCGTGGCCGGGTCGAACGGCATGGTCTACGTGATGAACCAGCCCGATGACGGCTACACGCTGGTCGGCCTGTCCGAGTCGAACGTCACGGCGGCGGTTCAGGGCGGTTGGGACCAGCGCTTCGACTTCTGGTATCCCTTCATCGTCGCCGGTTCGCCCCTGCTGCTCTCGGTTCCCGCGGCCAGCGACTACACCACGCTGACCGAGGTGATCGAGGCCGCGCGCGCCGCACCGGGCAGCATTCCCGCGGCCGCCTCGGGCGCGGGCTCGATCCATCACTTGAACCTTCTGGCGCTCGAGAACGGCGCGGGCGTCACGTTCAACTTCATCCCCTACGGCGGGTCCGCGCCCGCGCAGGAGGCCGCGCTCGCCGGCGAGGTCGCCCTCGTCGTCACCTCGCTTGCGGAACAGGCGCCCCTGATCGCAGGTGGGCAGCTGCGCCCGCTGGCCATGCTGACCCCAGACAGCGCCGAGATCGCGGGTATCGTCGTGCCTTCGGCCTTCGATACGGTCGCTGGTCTCGACGCCTATCTGCCGCTCAGCCAGGCCATCGGCTTCGCCGTCCACAATACTGCGCCGGACAACGTCAAGGAAGCGCTCGGCGCGGCCTTTGAAGCGGCGATGGCGTCGGACGTGGTGGAGGATTGGGCTGGGAGCAACAACTACACGCTCAGTGGTGCCTATGGACCCGAGGCGCAAGCCATCTTCGCCAACCTCGAGGCCAATTTCGCCTATACATTGCAAGAACTTGGCGCGACCACGGTCGACCCCGCGACGCTCGGGATCGAACGCCCCTGACCCGTTCGCGACGGGCAAGGCGACCATGGGCGGAGCGGGTCACCCCCGCTCCGCCGTCACGAACCGGCAAGACAAAGGGGGGAACGGGCGATGACCGACGAGGAAAAACAGGTACTGCGCGCCCGCGATTTCTGGGCTGCTCTCACCCTTCTGGCGCTGTCACTCTTCTTTGTCTGGCGGACCTTCGACATCCCGCTCTTTGGCGGCAACCGCGCCGGCGTCAGCGGGGCCGCTTGGTACAATTCCGCGGCCATCGTGCCGTTAGGCATCTTTTCGGCCCTGGTGGTCCTGTCGTTTTTCCTTCTGACCATCTCGATCCGAGCGGGCGGCGCGCGCAGGGCGCTCAGCGCGGTCGGCATCGGCTGGAACCGGGCCGAAGTGCTGCGCATCGCGATGATCGCGGTGATCGTGTTCTTCTACGTGGCGGCCCTCGTGCCGCGGGTTGATTTCATCCTCGCCAGCGGCCTTGCAATCCTTGCCCTGACCTTCGGCTTCTACCTCGGGCGGCCGGGGCGAATGATGCTGTCTGCCGCGACCGTAGCGGCCTGCGGCCTCTACGCCATGATCGCGCACCTGCCACAGTCCGAATGGGCGCGTCATGATGACGACGTCGTGACACTCGTGGCATGGCTCGGCCTCACCCTCTGGACGCTTCGGGTGGCGAAGGGCGACCGGGTGCTGCGCGTGGCCCCGGTCATGGCGCTGATCGCGCCGACGTTGCTGGTCTGCGCCATGGCTTTCGGCTTTCGGCAAAACGTGCCGAACCGAGGCGGTCTGATCTTCAGCCACATCGAATACCATTACTTCGTCACCCTTCGCCCGCTCTGGAGGGGCTAGAATGGATTTCGTTCTTGCGCAGCTTGCCGGGTTCGGCGACGCCCTTCTGGGGCTGGTCATCGACCCGCTGACCTATGTCTACCTCATCATCTCGGTCTTTCTCGGCATCACCTTCGGCGCGTTGCCGGGTCTGACCGCGACGCTGGCAGTAACGATCCTGACCGGTTTTTTCGGCAACAAGATCCCGCTCGACTACTCGCTGATCGCGCTTCTGGGCGCCTACGTCGGCGCGATCTACGGAGGGTCCTACCCGTCGATCCTGCTCAACATCCCCGGGACGGCCGCGAGTGCCGCCACCGCGATGGACGGCTACCCGCTGGCGCGGGCGGGCCGCGGGGCCGAGGCGTTGGGTCTGACCACGACCGCCAGTTTCATCGGCACCCTGATCGGCACGCTTGCCCTCCTGATCTTCGTCTGGCTGCTGCTCCTGCTGTCGCAAAACATCGCAAGCCCGGAAAAGGCGCTGCTCGCGCTCTTCGGCATCCTGCTGTCGGGCACGCTGATGTCCGAGGACCTTGTCATCAAGGGCTGGATCGCGGGCCTGATCGGTCTTGCCATGGCGATGGTCGGCCTCGACCCGCTGCTGAGCGAACCACGCTACACCTTCGGTTGGTCCTACATGCTGTCGGGGTTCCAGGTCGTGCCGGTGTTGATGGGCGCCTTCGCCATCCCGCAGATCATTGAGGGGATGCGACATGTAGAGGTGGGCAGCATGGCGCAACTCAAGGGCCGCATCCTGCCCAATATCGGAACGATCCGACGCTACATGCCGACCATCGCGCGCTCGGGCGTCATCGGCACCGGCGTGGGTGCCCTGCCCGGCGTAGGCGAGGATGTGGCCGGCTGGGTCAGCTACGGCGTCGGCAAGACCGTAAGCCGCGAGGGGCACCTCTACGGAAAGGGCTCCGTCGATGGCCTCCTGAGTTCCGAGACGGCGAACAACGCCTGCATCGGCGGCGCGTTGATCCCGCTTCTGGTCCTGGGCATCCCCGGCTCGCCGCCCGCCGCTGCCCTTATGGGCGCCTTCAAGATCAACAATGTCATCCCGGGCCCCACCATCGATCCGGAGGTTATCCTCCGCGTGGTCGCGATCATGGTGCTTGCCTCACTCACCATTTTCGTCATGGGGCTCTTCACGGCGCGCATCTTCATCAAGATCCTGCGCATCCCGCAGGTGGTGTTCCTGCCCATCGTTCTGGTGCTGACCGCGATCGGGTCCTTCAGCGTGGGGGGTGGGATCAACGACCTTTACCTGATGCTCGGCGTGGGCGGGGTCGCCTATTTCATGAACCTGCTGAAGTTTCCCATCGCGCCGCTCGTCATCGGCGTGATCCTGGGCGGCCTTTTCGACGAGACCTTCCGCCGGTCCTTGCTGATCTCGGGCGGTGATCTGTCGGTCTTTGTCTCGCGCCCGGTTGCGGCCATCTTGCTGATGCTCAACATTGCTCTCATCGTGAGTCAGCTGCCCGTCGCGCGACAGGCATACGCTCGCCTTAAGGGGAGGTCCGCCTGATGTTTGCTGTCACCGTGAGGCTGGAGGTAGATCCTGCCCATCTTGAGGCGTTCCTGCCGTTGATGCACGAGAATGCGCAGGCCTCGCTGGCCGATGAACCCGGCTGCCACCGCTTCGATGTCTGCACCGACCCCGCGCGCCCGGGCGAGGTGTTCCTCTACGAGCTCTACACCGACGGCGCCGCCTTCGACGCGCATCTTCAGACCCCGCATTTCAAGGCCTTCGACGCAGCCGCCGGCCCGATGATCCTTGGCCGCCAGCTCCGGACCTACGCCGAGGTAAGTCCATGACCGAGTGGGAGGTCTATAGCCTCAAATACGCCGACCGGAACGCGCGCAAGCGGGCCGACAGCTTCCTCTTCGACGACAATCATGACGCGCCACATGCGATGGATTACTTCATCTGGTTGCTGCGTCGCGGCCCGGAGGTGATCCTCGTCGACACTGGCTATGACGCGGCCGAGGGGACGGCCCGCGCGCGGCCGATCCGGATGGATCCCGGCGCGGCGCTTGCGCCATTTGGCCTCAGCCCCGAGGATGTGACCCGGGTGATCGTGACCCACCTGCACTATGACCATGCGGGCGGCCTGCACCTTTTCCCGAATGCCGTGCTTCATTTGCAAGCGGCGGAAATGGCCTATGCCACCGGTCCCTGCATGTGCCACGACACGCTGCGCATGCCGTTCACCGCCGGTCATGTCTGCGAGGCGATCCGCAGGCTCTATGCCGGCAAGGTGATCTTTCACGATGGCGACGCCGAGGTAGCCGAGGGTGTCACCGTGCATCGCATCGGCGGCCACAGCCGGGGCCTGCAATGCGTGCGCGTCAGGACGGCGGCGGGGTGGCTGGTGTTGGCGTCCGACGCCGCGCATTTCTACGAGAACCTGTTCGCACGAAAACCCTTTCCCATCGTGGTCGACCTGCAGGACATGCTTGACGGCTTCACCACGTTGGAGCGCCTGGCCTCCAGCCCCGCGCTCATCATCCCGGGCCATGACCCTCTGGTGCGCGCCCATTTCCCGCAGGGGATGGCGGACCACGTCCACCGTCTTGACCGCGGTCCAGTGCGAGAGGTTCCTCGGTGAAGCGAGAGATAGCAGCGGATGACGGCGCCACCACTTGCAGAAGGACCGAAGCGGGGATGCGGTGTCCATCCTTTCGATCTTTGAGCCTTCCGCGCGAAAACGCGCCGTCCCCACAGGGCGGAACGCACCGCCGCCCCCTTGATCGACAGCAGGACGTGAGAAAGCCATGAGAGCAGAATTCAGCACACCCGGCGGCCATCCTATTTCCCCGTTCTGCTTCGGGACGATGCAGTGGGGGGGCAAAGCCGACCTCAAGGAAAGCCGAGCCATGTATGATGCGGTGCGGGCTGCCGGTATCAACTTCTTCGATACGGCACATGGCTACACCGGCGGCGCGTCCGAAACCTTGCTGGGGGAATTCGCCGCCGCAGATCGTGACGCGCTCTTCATCGCCACCAAATGCGCGTCGACCGGCAATTGCAGCCCCGACGCGATCCAACGGGACGTCGAGGAAAGCCGCGAACGGCTCAGGATCGACTGTATCGACATGCTCTACATGCACCGCTGGTCGGACGAGGTGCCGCTCGAAGCGACCTATACGGCGCTCGCCGACATGGTGGAGGCCGGTCATGTCCGCCACATCGGCGTGTCGAACTACGCGGCCTGGCAGGTGATGAAAGCAGGCGGCGTCGCGGCATCCCTCGGCTTGAAGATCGATATGCTTCAGCCGATGTACAGCCTTGTCAAGCGTCAGGCCGAGGTGGAAATCCTGCCGATGTGCATGTCGGAAAAGATTGCTGTCGTGCCCTATTCGCCGCTTGGCGGCGGCCTGTTGACCGGCAAGTACGCAGCCGGACAAGAGGGTCGGTTGACCCATGATCCAATGTACAAATCCCGATACGGCGCGGCATGGATGCACGAGGCCGCAAGGTCGGTGGCCGCGCTTGCCTCAGAGCTGGGCGTGTCCGCAAGCACGCTCGCCATCGCATGGGTGGCAAGGAACCCGGCCATCTCCGCCCCGATCCTCAGCGCCAGTTCGGCGGACCAGTTGCAACCATCGCTTGACGCGATCGGTTTCGAACTCGATGACGAAACCTATGCACGCCTGACTGCCCTTACCCCGACACCGCCACCTGCGACCGATCGCTCGGAAGTACTTTGAACGCCCGGGCAGTAGGCGCGTCGCCGCCCATTGTTGACGGCATCGGGGGCCTGATCACCTTACACAGTGGCCAACGACCCTGCTCTGAGCATTGCGGTCAGAGGTCCGCCTTGAGATGCCGAGACCGCAGGCAAAAGCAAGGTCGGCCCGCTCCTTGGCCCTCCCCGCCCTCATCGGGATCGAGGTCGAGGCGGAGCCGCTGACCCCGGCTCGAGCAGCATGCGCCCGCTTTCGATCCGCCCGATGCGGAGTTTTGGGCCCTGGAAATCGGCGAAAAGGCCGATGGGCCGGTCAATCTCAGCTTCCAAAGCGCGGATGATCGCCTCGTCGGAACTGACGGGGCCGAGCGTTCCGACATTGCGGATGTTGCGGTCGGAGATCGAAGTCATGTGAACAGGCTCCGGGACACGAGGAAGACGCGCGCAAGGGCGCGACGGGGCTGCGCCACGGGGAAACGGGATCAGTGTAGAATGGTCTCTCGGCCATCGCTGACGGCGATGACGACCCGGGACCCACCGCGCGCGTCGGGCGCGACCCGAATCACTTCAGACTCCACCTCCGGCGTGGTGCGATCATTCCCGAGGCCCGGTTTCCCGCGCCGGCTGCGGGAGCGTGGCGTCGACATGGCCGCGGTCACGCTGCACGTGGGCCCGGGCACATTCCAGCCGCCGACCCCGGCGCAGCTCGAGGCGCTCGTCCAGGAGTGGCTGATGGC
>CAZVQL010000002.1:0-17732 GCA_964629305.1 uncultured Roseicyclus sp. | reverse complement strand
CGCTGACGGAGATGACGACGCCTTGCGGCGCATCGCGCTTGTGCAGGGCGGCGGCACCGAAACCGAACAGCATGCCCCAGAGTAGCAGGAGAACAACCTTGTGGGCCACGATGACGGCCGGGCCCTTAGCTTCCGAGAGAAACGCGGGCACGCGCTTTTGGAGGCCGTCGAACCCTTCGCCCCCGGTGCCTTTTCGTAAAGGTCGAGGTCGCCATGGCAGCGCGCGGCAAGGTCTTGCCATCCCGCGGCGCATTCATCGGGTGTCAGCCCTTTCCATGCGCTGCAGAAAATCCCGGTCAGGCGGGGGTCAACGATCTGCTCTCGTCCCGGGGCAGGCCAGCGCGGCCGTAAGCATCAAGACACGAAGCGCCGGCACTCATCTCGAGGCTATCGGTTTCCAGCTCCAGCGGTCGCGCATAGGCGGGCTCGGCCATCCGAGGCCGCTTCGTCGGCTACTCCGACCATAGCCCCGAAACCCGTCATGCACTAAGACTGAAACCGGGCCCAGGATTGGGGCAGGTCAGGTCGACGGAATGCCGGGCAAGACATGAAGCTTTATGGCGACTGGCATTCGAACACCTCCCACCGGGTGTGGTTCGCGCTAACCCTCAAGGGGGCACCTATCGACCACCTCGGGGTTCGGCGCCGCATGGTCCCTGTCATGCTGTGCGCGTCTGAACACGTTGACGGCGCCCGCCCCGAAAATCAACCAGATGCCGAGAGACCGACATGACCCGATTGCTTCGCTCGTGGATCGCCACCGCCAATGCGCCGGACTGCGATTTTCCCCTGAACAATCTGCCCTACGGCGTCTTTTCGATCGGTGACGGCGAAAGGCGCTGCGGTGTGGCCATCGGCGACCTCATCGTGGACGCGAGCGCGCTGGAGGCGGCGGGCGTCCTGCGCGCCGATCCGGTATCGGACGTGCTGAACGCGGCCCATTGGAACAACTTCATGGAGCTGGGCCGCGATGCCTGGGCCAATTGGCGTGCGGCGCTGACCACACTGCTTGCCGAGGACGCGCCCGAAGCGGCACGCGACCAGATCACCACCTGCTCTGTCCCGATGGCACAGGCGACGCTCCACATGCCGTTCCGGGTGGCCGAGTTCACCGATTTCTATGCGTCCCGCCATCACGCGACGAATGTAGGCACCATGTTCCGCGGGCCCGAGAACGCCCTGCCCCCCAACTGGCTGCACATCCCCATCGGCTACAACGGGCGGGCGTCATCGGTCGTCGTCTCGGGCACGCCGGTCATCCGGCCGAACGGCCAGCTCAAGGGCCCCGATGACAACGCTCCGCGGTTCGGTCCATCGCAGCGCTTCGACATCGAACTTGAGATGGGCGCCATCGTCGGGCAGCCCTCGTCCGGGCCGATCAGCGTGGCGCAGGCTTTCGAGAACATTTTCGGTTACGTGCTGCTCAACGACTGGTCGGCCCGCGACATACAGGCGTGGGAGTACCAGCCGCTCGGGCCCTTCCAGTCCAAGGCGACCGCAACCACGATCTCGCCGTGGATCGTGCCTGCCGCGGCGCTTGAGCCGTTCCGCACGTCCACCCCGGCGCGCGAAAAGCCGCTTTTGCCCTATCTGCAGGAACCCGGCCCGATGCTCTACGATATCGCGCTCGAGATCGGCCTTGCTCCGAACGGCAAGCCCGAAACGGTGATCGCCCGAACCAACTACCGCGAAATGTATTATTCCGCCGCCCAGCAGCTTGCCCATCACACCTCCAGCGGCTGCCCGATGCGGGTGGGCGACCTGCTCGGTTCGGGGACGATATCGGGTCCGGACAAGGGAAGCCGTGGCGCGCTTCTCGAACTCACCTGGGGCGGAAAAGAGCCGCTGACCCTGGACACGGGCGAGACCCGCAGCTTTGTCGAGGATGGGGACACACTCACTTTGCGCGGCCATGCCGAGGGCGAAGGCTTTCGGATCGGCTTCGGGGAATGTGTCGGCAAGGTGCTGCCGGCGCGCGATCTCGTCTAGGACCCCTTATCCGAGGCGAACACTTCGGCACTGCCTTGTGCCCGGAGCAGCCTTGGGCAGCGCCCCCCGTCGTCATCTCGAAGCCCGGTGCGCCACGACCGGGGGCGGCGTTCAAGCACGGCAAGCCTTCAATGGCGTTTGAATGCCGCCCCATCAGCCATCATCATCCATGAAGCAATTTTGCAACCTCACAGGACAACCCTTGTAAGTTGCCGTGGAAAAGCGCATGTGAGTCAGGCGATCGTTTTTCTCTGCGACCTTCTGCTTCCGTTTATCCGGCTTCAGTCGTTCTCTCAGTCTGACTTTGCCGGGCTGCCGCATTCTGTGGGCAGCACCTGAACAGGAGACCACGGATATGGCCAATGGCACCGTGAAATTTTTCAACACCCAAAAAGGCTTCGGCTTCATTGAAACCGAGACAGGCGGCAAGGACGTCTTTGTCCACATCTCCGCCGTCGAGCGCGCCGGTCTGACCGGCCTTTCGGACGCGCAGAAGGTGACCTTCGAGGTCGAAACCGGCCGTGATGGCCGCGAAAGCGCGACCAATCTCGCCCTGGCGTGAATGATCAAGGGCCGTGGGCGCACCCTTGCGCGCATGGCCCGACCTCAAGCAGGCTTGCACTCGGTCCGGGTCGTGCCCGTGCCAACCCGCGCCGCCATGACCTGCGCCACGTCCGACCACGGGAGGCGCAGGAATGAACTGGCTGGTGTTCGTGGCCTGCCTTGCCGCATGTGGCGCCCCGGCCATCTCGGGTATGCTGTTCAAACCCGGCGCTTGGTATGCCGGACTGGCAAAGCCCTGGTGGACGCCGCCGAACTGGATGTTTCCCGTCGTCTGGCTGATCCTTTACGTCAGCATGTCGATCGCGGCCGCCCGAGTGGCCGCCTCGTCTGACGGTGCGGCCCTCATCGCCCTGTGGGCGACACAGATCGCCTTCAACACGTTGTGGTCAGGCGTTTTCTTCGGCTTGAGGAATATCCGGGCCGGGCTGTTCATCATGGCCGCGCTCTGGCTGTCGGTCCTCATCACCACGGTCGCCTTCTGGCAGGCCGACGTGATCGCCGGTGCATTGTTCGGTCTCTACCTGGCGTGGACCACGGTGGCCTTCGCGCTGAACCTATCCGTCTGGCTCCGTAACCCGCGGGCTGCCTGACCTGACCTTGCGCGCCCGCGCAAAGCCTTTTCTGCGTTTCAATTCATAGGAGCCCACCCATGCCAACCCACGGTTCAACACGCCAAGCGAATGCCGTCCAAGACCCCTTCCGGAGCATGCCGAAAGCCAAACGCCCCGTGGAGAAAGCGAAGAAGGAAGCGCCCGCCATCCTGGTCGGCGAACACAGCCGCTACCAGATCAAGTCTGGCTGGCTTGCGGGAACATTCGTCGCCCGGGCCTTTCCGAAACCTCCGACGACGGCACGCGGCATGATCGCCGAGGCCACCGGCGCAACGGAAGAAGCGGCAATCGCCGCATTGCACGAGGTCATCGACGCACGCGACGACCAAAGGACAGAAGACCGGCGCAAGGACCCGCTCACCGGCGTCGACGTCCCGAGCATCGAGGAATATGTCGAGGCGGTTCGCCAGATCACCCTGTCCGGTCCGCAATGTGCCATGCTGACGGCCTTGTCTCTGGCCGGCGAGGACGGGCTGCCCGACGCGAAAATGGCGCGTGCTGCGGGCTACAAGTCCGAGGCTTCTGCCAACAGGTCCTTCGTGGCGACGGGCTTGCTGATCGTCGAGTACCTCTTTGCCGGTTCCCAAGGTGACACCGCCTCGGGCACCTCGGAGGGCACCGCGCTTCTGGGTTTCAGGGGGCCTGCGAAAACCGAGGACGGTACGGGCAATTGGATCATGCACCCGGAACTCCGGCAAGCGGTACGTCTGGCCCTGTAGTCACAACGGATCAAAACCTCCCGAGAGGGAATTCGGCGGGGTGAGGTCCTGTTGCCCGGCTGCGCGGGCACCACTCCGCACGGGCCGGATATGTCAAAGCGGATGCGTTGCACGCCCCTCGTCACGATCCCACATGTCAGCCCCGACATGCCCGTGTTGGTGGGTGTGCCGGTAGCCGGGCACGACGCCATCGCATCGTTGCACATCCCGGCCTGAGCGGAGCCAACCGCACCCACCGGCCGGGTGCACAAGCGTGAAGCCGGGCGGCATGGTCACGGATTTGGCCTGTGGGTCGACGTCCCGGGGCTGTGTCAATCAATCCTGCGCCATCAGGTACTCGGCCACCGCCTGGTAGGCCGGCAGCGAGGTCGGGTCGATCCGGCTGTTGAAGGCGATGGGATAGGACGCGAAGCGCACGATCACCATCTCGGCGGTGGGGTCGATGTAGATCGTCTGACCGTGGACGCCACGGGCGGCAAAGGCACCGTGGGCGTTGTTGAAGATCCACCACTGTCCGCGATAGCTGCCCCCCGCGAGGTCGGCATAACCGGCCGCGGCAAAGGCCTCGAGGCTGCCGCCGCCCCGGATGCTGTCGATCGCAGCAGCAGGGATGATCTGTTCTCCATGCCATGCACCGCCGTTCAGGACGATCTGGCCGAACCTGCCGAGGTCGCGCAGGCCGGCCGACAGGCCGCCACCGGCAAAGGGCGTGCCCACGCCATCGACGGTCATGTAGGCGTCCTGCTCGGCGCCCATGCGGCTCCAGATCCGCTGGGACAAGAGCTCGGTGACCTCCATCCCGCTGACGCGCGAGACGATCCAGCCCAACACGTCCGAGTTCGGGGTGCGGTAGTGGAATTCCTGCCCGTGCTGGATGCCTTGGGGGTCGGGACCCACAGTCTGGAGATACTCGAAATAGCCGTTCGGGCCGGTGTAGTCCGCCGCACGCGGAAACGGGCTTGCGGCCGCGTTGTAGACCCAGATCGCCGCGTTCGGGTCGCCGTAATCCTCGCTGAACTCGAAGGCGGTGGTCATGTCCATGACCTGGCGCACGGTGGCCGAGCCGAAGGCGCTGACCTCGAGCTCAGGGATGATCTCGCTGACGAGAAGAGAGTCGTCGAGCGCGCCTTCGGCCACCAGCATTTCGGCGAGCGTACCGGTGAAGGACTTGGTCATCGACATCGCGGCGTGCTGGCCAGCCTCTTCGAGGCAGCCGAAGTAGCGTTCATAGACGATCCTGCCCTGGTGCAGGATCAGGATGCCGTCAGTGTAATTCGCCCAGAGCGACTCTTCCCAGGTCATCTCTTGGACATCGCCGCGGAGCGGACGGAAAGTGACGGCGTCGATCCCGTCGTCGATCACATATTCGAAAGGTGTCGGCGCACCAAGGCCGCGGCTGACCTGCTCGGTCGGCAGGAACTCCCTTAGATGGCAGACCGACCAGCGCATGCGCGGGAAGCTGAAGAAGACCGAGTCCGGGTTGGTGATGCGCAGCTCGGGTGGCGGCGGGAAGCCCTCCATCCAGCCCATAACGCGGGGGTCCGACTCTTGCGCCGACAGGAAATCGTCGGCCTGTGCTTGCAGCCCGGTTACCATCGCCGACAGCCCAAGCGCGGTGCCGGCCACGACGCTGCCAAGCCTAGAAATTGTAAACGACATTGACGAAACCTCCTACCCAGTTCGGGTCCTCACCGGGGAATGCGTTGCGGATCCCCTCCCCCGGCACAGCCAGGCTGACCCCCGCGGTGAGGAACGTGTTGCGATTGATGATGCGGCGGTACTCGATAAAGAAATCGTCCGAGAGATGCGCGTCGGTCACCCCGGTCACAAGGTCGCCGCCAGCCGGACGGGTCGCCTGCCCGAACTGGATCGGGCTTCCCAACTCGTTCGCCCGCACGTGTGCGTAGCGGAACGTGAGAGTGTCGCGCTGGGTCGGCTGCAGCGACAGTGCAAGGTTGTGCGCCTGCACGTTGGAATTGATGAACACCATCGCCGACTTGGACCCCGTCGCCCAGGCGCTGGGTGAGCCGTCGTAGTAGAGCGGGTCGAAGCGTTCCAGACCTGGCGTCGCCGGGTCATCGCCCGAGAAGGTCTGAAAACCATAGCTGATGGTGGGCGTCCACGGCGCGTCGGCAAAGGCATAGGCCACCTGAACCCGCCCCGCCCAGGATCCAAGGTCGATGCGGTCGTTCCACTGGTAAGCAAGGTCCGTCGTCAGCGAGAGGCCCTCCAGCGCCCCTGCAAAGGGGTTCGTCCCCGCGTAGAGGTTCAGCGTGTTGGTGCCGTTCCGGGCGCCCGCGACGATATCGGGCGTGCCGCCCACCACCCGCGGGTAAGGCGCGCGGGAGTCGAGCACGTTGACATAGGTCAGCCCTAGATAACCGCCCGCAGGATCATCGTAGCGGACATCGAAGCCCGCGAGCGCATTGCCGTTGTCGCTCCCCGGCAGTTCGCGCGGGTCGATGTAGAACAGCGTCCCTGTATAATCGCCGCTGGTCAGTTCCGCGATCGCGGCCAGTTCCCAGGCCCGGCGGGGGCCGAACTTGAGCGCGCCCCGCTCGAACCCGTCCGAGGCGCCGTCCGAGATCAGCATCCCGGTCCCGAGCCGCAGTTCGCGCGCACCGAGCGAGACATCAAGCACCGGCCCGTTGCCCAGTGGCAGGCGGATGCCGGCGTAGCTTTCTTCAAGCGTCAATCGGCCGGTATCGGAAGCGTCGAAGGCATCTGTCCCGAAAGTGTAGGACGCGACCGCGGACACCCGCCCGTAGATCTCGGCCCCGTTGTCCAGCGCGGTCTCGAAGCTGAGACCCGGCTTGGCGTAAACCTCGAGCCAGGTTGCATCGGAGTCAAAGCTCGAGCCAGGGGCGGCGGACTCGGCGAGGTTCCAGAACAGGTTGCCTTCACTGACCAGGTTCGCCCCGAACTGGAGGGTCGCGCGCACTGTCGTGCTGGCATCTCGATAGAGCAGGAATGGATCCGTGGTCTGGGCGCTGGCGGCCGAGGCCGTGAACAGCAAGAGCACTGCCGGTGCCCATTGTGTGCGCCGCGGGGGGTGATCCGGGCCGCGCGCGCTTCCTGTGCA
Organism: uncultured Roseicyclus sp.; assembly: GCA_964629305.1. Classification (GTDB taxonomy): domain Bacteria; phylum Pseudomonadota; class Alphaproteobacteria; order Rhodobacterales; family Rhodobacteraceae; genus Roseicyclus. The sequence goes on along the minus strand of CAZVQL010000002.1, from coordinate 10,767 downwards.
AGTCACCGTCGCCTGACCGGGTCTGAAAGCTTTCATCTCACAACCATGGATTGCGACCACTATTGCATTTGAAGGTACGTCCGACTAGCAGGCAACAGGCTGGCGGCCCAAAATGGGCGGCAGGTGTCCGCACATCGAGGCGCGAGGGCCCAATGCCGACGTCGAAATCAAGACAAGCCGTTGAACAGATCGAGGATGCATTCGGTCTGGTCTGGCCGATCCACCTGAGCGGTTTCACGGATCTTCTGGTGGCCCTGCGGGCGGAGTTCGATGGCGACCTCGACCTCATGCTTGTCCTTGCCGTGATCGCGGACCGGACGCGCCCGGGCGGCTGGACGCCGGAGCTTCTGAGTTACCGGCAGTTGACCCGCGGCAAGGGTGACCAGCATCACCAGCTTCCGATCAACCTCCAGTCCGTGGCCGAGTTCTCGGGCATCCCTCGGGAGACCGTGCGCCGCAAGATCGGCATCCTGGAGCGAAAAGGCTGGGTAGAACGCCACCCGGACGGCACCCTCGGCATCGGGCGCGGCGCTGCCAGCGATCTCGAAGCTGCGAGTTCGCATAGCATCAACTACCTCGCGGCAATGCTCATGGTGCTCGGGCCGCTGCATCGCGGTTGAAACGGGCGAATGCCACCTCCTGTACCTGATGAACTGGCGTTCTTCTGCGGCAGGGTGCCAAGCATACCCGGGACGCTGGACCGGTCTGCGCGGCATGGGCAGCACCCAAAAGGGGACGTGTGGCAATGGGCCAGTTCCGCTCGCGTTTTCGGGCAGGCCACCGTGTCATCGACGCGCGACCTCAGCCAGGTCTTGCGCCTGCTGACGCCGCATCTGCGCCTGCCCGCATCAGCTTGCCCCCTCCCCCGCCTAAGGTCGGACGCTCACCAACGCGGGATCCGCCATCGGGTCGATCACTACTGCCCGTCGCGCCCTGAGCGCGTCAGCCGGGGCTCATGCCGCGCAGCCGCTCCGACCGTCGGCGGAGAAGTTCGACCGATGTGAGCAGCAGGATGGAGATCACCACAAGGATCGTCGCCACCGCAAGGATCGTCGGACTGATCTGTTCGCGCAGGCCGGTGAACATCTGCCACGGCAAGGTCTGCTGGCCGGCGGAGCCGACGAAGATGACCACCACGACCTCGTCGAAGCTCGTGATGAAGGCAAAGAGCCCGCCCGAGATCACGCCGGGCAGGATCAGTGGCATCTGGATCTTGAAGAAGGTCGTGACCGGGTTCGCCCCGAGGCTCGCCGCGGCGCGTGTCAGAGAGCGGTCGAAGCCGACCAGTGTCGCCGTCACGGTGATGATGACAAAGGGAATGCCGAGCGCCGCATGCGCCAGCACGACGCCCCAGTAGGTGCCCTGAAGCCCGACGCGGGAGTAGAAGAAATACATTCCCGCCGCCGAGATGATGAGCGGCACAATCATCGGCGAGATCATGATCGCCATGATCGCCCCCTTGAAGGGCACATGGCTCTGGCTGAGGCCGATCGCGGCGAGCGTCCCGAGGGAGACCGCGATCAGGGTTGCCATGGGCGCGATCAGGACCGAGTTGCGCAGGGCCTGTTGCCAGTCGGGATTGGTGAAGAAATCCTCGTAGTGCTTCAGACTGTAGGCCTCGGGCTCGAAGGCCAGCATGCCCGGGGTGAAAGTGAAGAAGTCCTCGGCGTTGAAGCTGAGCGGGATGATCGTGAGGATCGGCGCGATCAGGAAAAAGAAGATCAGACCGCAAAGCACACGGAAGCCATAGAACCAGATCCGCTGGCCCGTGGTGGCATAAGGGGGAAGTTTCAGGTCCATCGCGTCTATCCCAACTTCACGTTGTCGATGCCGACCAACCGGTCGTAGAGCCAATAAAGTGCCAGCACGAGGATCAGCAGGATCGATCCCAGCGCGGCCGCAAGACCCCAGTTCAGACTGTCCGAAATGTGGAAGGCGATCCGGTTCGAGATGAAAATGCCCGTGCGCCCGCCGACCAGTTCCGGCGTGATGTAATAGCCGATGGACAGGATGAAGACGAGGATGCAGCCCGCCCCGATACCGGGCACCGACTGCGGGAAGTAGACCCGCCAGAAGGCCGTGGAATTGGTCGCGCCGAGCGATTTCGCGGCGCGCACGTAGGAGGGCGGGATCGTCTTCATCACCGAGTAGAGCGGCAGGATCATGAAGGGCAGCAGGATATGCGTCATCGCGATCACGGTCCCGACCTGGTTGTTGATCAGCGCAAGCCGCGCGTCATCGGCCACCAGGCCCAGCCAGACCAGCGTGTCGTTGATCACCCCCTGGTTTTGCAACAGCACCTTCCAGGCGCTCGTACGCACCAGGAGCGAGGTCCAGAACGGCAGCAGCACGAGGATAAGAAGCAGGTTCGACGTGCGCATCGGCAGGTTCGACAGGAGATACGCGATCGGGTAGCCCAGCAGCACGCAAAGCCCCATGATCGTGAGCGACAGCACGATGGTGCGCCAGAAGAGCATGAGGTAGATCTGCTGATCCTCGGGCTGCATCTCGATGCCCTGCGGGGTCAGCTGCAGGTCGAGCGCGGCAAGGAAGTAGCCGGCCGTGTAGGGGTCGGAGAAAGTCTGGATCGTTTCCCAGATCCGCACCTCGCCCCAACCTTCTTCCATGTCGATGAAGAACGCCTGCAGGTCGACCGCCTCGAACCCGTCCACGGCGCCTGCTGCTTCTTGCAACAGGGCGGCTTCCGGGCCGCTGTAGGCGGCGATGGTCGCCGGCGGCTGGCGCATGAGATCGCGGTAGAGGCCAAGGTAGACCGTGGTCCACGGTTCCTCCGCGGTCGGGCTGTCCTCGTCCTCCTGCTGGATGGTTGTGGCGAAGGAACGATAGGCGTCGGCGGTTTCCGGCAGCACCGCGGCGATGCCCGGCGCAAGCCGGAAACCAGGCTCAAGTTCATCGAAGTCGCGGTCGGCGGCGTCCGCTGCCTCGGCGCGTTCGGCCCAGTCGGCCTGCGCGTCGATCCACGCCGGGTCGGCCATCAGGGAAACCCAGTGGCCCGGTTCTTCCCATTGCGGGTTCAGATCGATGAACTGGTCGGCATAGACCTCGCCGACCTCGTCGATGCCACGCCCGGAGCGGCGGAAGACCGAGCTGATGCCCGTCGTCTCGTAGTTGAGCCGGCTGCCGAGGCGCGTGTGGATGCGGCGCTCGGAGGCTTCCATGAAGTCATAGGCAAGGGCCGCGAACGTGTCCTCGGGCGGCAGGTCCTGCGCGTCCCAGTCTTCCAGCGCGACCACCGTGCGCGGCAGCGTCTCGGAAGTGATCTGGTTCTCGACCGACCGGAACAGCATGTCGAAGATCGGCGCGACGAAGGTGACCAGCAGGAACAGCAGAAGCGGCGCGATCAGGGCGAGCGCCCTCAGTTTCTGCGCGCGCAACGCGCGGTTCAGGCTCTGCTTCAGGGGGCGGCCGTCGGCGGCCATCATCGGCCCCGTCTGCTCGGCGTCCTCTCGGCGGGCCTCGGCGGCGGCGCGGCCTATGTTTCCGGTGCTGACATCAGTCATTGGGCACTCTCCAGATCGCTTGGTCCACCGGCTGCGGGACCGGGGTGCACAGGGTCGGGGCCGGGTCGGGACTTGTCGCGTCGGGCCATTCGGCGCCCCTCTCTCTCGGTCTTCGCAAGATTGCGTTCGGAGCCGTCATCCCCTGCGACAGGGCGCCTGCCTGGCGCGATGCCCTCTCGGATGGGATGAGACCCGGGGCGGAGGATGCCGCCCCGGGTCGGTTTCAAAGGCTCAGCCGATCACTGTGCCAGCCACGCCTGGAAGCGGGCGTCGAGATCGTCGCGGTAGTCGGCCCACCATTCGTAGTTGAACAGGATCGTCCGCTCGGAGTTGGCGGGGTCGGTCGGCATGTGCGGCCCCATCGGGATGCCCAGGTCGGCATGCTCACCCACCAGCGGTGCAGAAGAGTTGCGCGCCGGGCCGTAGGAGATGTAGGCCGCCTGATCGGCAAGGCGCTGCGTGTCCGTCGCGAAGTTGACGAAGTCCAGCACACGGTTCAGGCGCTCTTCCGGCAGATCCTCGGGGATGATCCAGCCATCAAGGTCGAAGACCTGCGCGTCCCAGAGCATCGCGATGGGCTGGTCCTGTTCCTCGATCGCCGAGAACCAGCGCCCGTTGTAGGACGTGCCGATCACGGCCTCGCCATCGGCCAGAAGCTGCGGCGGCTCGGCGGCAGCCGACCACCAGATGGTCTGGTCCTTGATCGTGTCGAGCATCGCGAAGGCGCGTTCGATACCTTCCTCGGTCTCGAGCACGTCGTAGAGGTCTTCCATCGCGACACCGTCGCACAGAAGCGCCCATTCCATGTTGTTGATCGGGCGACGCTCCAGCGTACGCGTGCCGGGGAAGTTCTCGGTATCGAAGAGCGCACAGATGTTCTCGGGCGTGCGGCCCTCCCATTCCTCGACGCCGGTGCGGTAGGCGGCGGTCGTGGAATAGACGATCTGCGGGATGAAGCAGTCCGACACGATCAGGTCGCCGAAGTCCTCGCTCGCGGGCGTGCCATCGGGGGCCGCTGCAAGGATCTCGTCGTGGTCGACTTCCATCGCGAGGCCCTCGTCGCAGAGACGGATGGCGTCGGCGCCAACCACGTCCACGAGATCCCAGGTGACATTGCCTGCCTCGTCCATGGCGCGCAGGCGGGCGACGGCCTCGGCCGAGCTTTCGTCCCAGACGATCTCCACGCCGGGGTTCATTTCCGTGTAGGGGTCCGAGTAGGCGCGCACCTGGCTTGTCTGGTAGGCGCCGCCCCAGCTGACCAGGGTCATGCTGTCGGCCATGTCCTGCGCCATGGCTGCGGGCGCTGCCAGCGCCGCGCCGGTGGTAAGCAGCATAAGACTCTTGAGTTTCATGTGCGTCTCTCCTTTGTGTTGGACGTTCGGTTCTTGCGTTCCGTGAGTTGGTTCTTGTTGTTGATCTTGGGCCGCCGCGCCCGCCGTGCGGGCCCGGTCGAGGGCCATCTGTCAGGCGTCGAGCGCGCGACAGTCCTGCGGGCGCCAGCCGATCTCGATCTGCTCGCCGGGCTTCAGCCGACGCTGATCGGGGGCGTTTCGGGTCTTGACGATGAAATCGTCGCGCCCCGCCACGCGCAGTCGGGTGCGGTAGATGTCGCCCATGTAGATGAACTCGGCCACTTCGGCCTTGAGGGTATGCGCGTCGGGGGCAAGGCGTTCCTTGTTCATCTCGACGCGCTCGGGACGGATCGACACCAGCGTCCGCTCGCCCACCTCGCTCACGTTGACGGCGACCGCGTCGATCACCTCACCATCGTCGAGCGTCACCTCGCAGAGGTCGCCCTCGATCCGGGTGACCCGGCCTGACAGCGTATTGTTCTCGCCGATGAACTGGGCCACGAAACTGTTTTGCGGTGCCTCGTAGAGCGTGTCGGGCGCAGCCAGCTGCTGGATGCGACCATCATCGAAGACCGCGACCCGGTCCGACATGGTCAGCGCCTCGGTCTGGTCATGGGTCACGTAGACGACAGTGATGCCAAGGCGATGGGCAAGGTTCGTGATCTCGAACTGCATCGTCTCGCGCAGCTGCTTGTCGAGCGCGCCAAGCGGTTCGTCCATCAGAACCAACTCCGGCTCGAAGACGAGCGCGCGCGCCAGCGCGATCCGCTGCTGCTGACCGCCCGACAGTTGCGCCGGCCTGCGGCCACCGAAATCGCCCATCTGGACCATGTCGAGCGCGCGGGCCACTTTCGCCTCGCGCTCCGACTTGCCCATCTTGCGGACTTCCAGCGGAAACGCGAGGTTCTCGGCCACCGTCATGTGCGGAAACAGCGCGTAGTTCTGGAACACCATCCCGATGCCGCGCTTGTGCGGCGGGATGTTGTTGATCGGCTTGCCGTCCAGCGTGATTTCGCCGTGCGTCGCCGTCTCGAAGCCGGCCAGCATCATCAGGCAAGTGGTCTTGCCCGAACCGGACGGTCCAAGCATCGTCAGGAACTCGCCCTTGCCGATGTGCAAGTTCAGATCCTTCACGACCAGCGTTTCGCCGTCATAGCTTTTTTGTACGCGGTCGAATGCGACGAACGCGTCTTGCGTGTGAGAATCCACTTCCCGATCCCTGTTCACTGCTCCGGTGTAACCCCGGATGTCGTTTTCAGCTCATTTTCGTGTCGTTTTCAGTAAACCAACCCTATGCCGGAAACACAACCAATCAAGGCCCGCACTAGGCAGAACCCAACGCAAATCATTGTTTTATATGTTTTTTAAAGACCCTGCGAGCGGGTTTTTGGGCGCGTTTCGCGGCTCAGGGATCGATTTCCGACGCGACAACGGCCACGCAATCGCCGGGTTTTACCAGCCCCGGAACATGTCGCGCGACGACGCGGCCGGAGCGTCGGGCACACAGATCGAGCGGCACCTGCCCGGTGCGACCATGGGGATAGACGCGGGCCAGGGCTTGGCCCTCCTCGACCCGTGCGCCGAGATCGACGAGAAAGCGGATCAGCCCGCCGTCCTCTGCAAAGACGAAGCAGGTCGCGTCGGGCATATCGAGCCATTGCGTCTCGGCTGTTTCTGGCGTGCCGCTCAGCAACCCGGCCGCGATAAGAAGGTTGCGGCAGCCGCGGCGCGCGATCTCGACCGTTTCGGCCCGCGCGGTTCCGCCGCCGCCCAGTTCCGTGGTGACAAAGACCTTGCCCATGTCCTCGGCCGTGGTGTCGAACATCCCCTCGGCATCGATTTCCAGCATTCGCACCGAGAAGGGTGCGCCGAAGGCGCGCACAAGCTCGAAGGCGCGGGCCTCCTGCGCAGCGGCGCCGGGTCTGTCGGGCAGCACATGCGCCGCGCAGAACGGCAGGAAATCCAGTGTCTTGCCCCCGGAATGATAGTCCAGCACCACGTCGGCCATCGGCAGCAGCACGCGGGTGACGTAATCGGCGATCTTCTCGGTTACGGTGCCGTCCGGACGCCCCGGGAAAGCACGGTTGAGGTTGCCGCCGTCGATGGGCGAGGTGCGCCTGCCCGCGGCAAAGGCGGGCGCGTTCAGCGCGGGCAAAAGGATGATCCGCCCCGTCACCTCGGCCGGGTCCAGGGTCAGGGCCAGGTCATAAAGCGCGATCGGGCCTTCGTATTCGTCACCGTGGTTGCCACCGACCAGAAGCGCCGTGGGCCCTGCCCCGTTCCGGATGACGGTGATCGGGATCAGGACCGAGCCCCAGGCGGAGTCGTCCCTGCTCCACGGCAGGGTCAGGAACCCGTGTTGAACGCCGTCAGCGTCGAAGTCGACCGATGCGGTAACGGGTGAGGGCTTGGTCGGCGCTGTCACCCGCCTCAGTCCTTGACGAGCAGTTGGCGCGGCACGCTGGCGAGGCATTCCACGCCGGTCTCGGTGATCAGGATCGATTCCGTGATCTCGAGCCCCATGTCCTCGAGCCAGAGACCGGTCATGAAATGGAACGTCATGCCGGGCTCAAGCACCGTCCGGTCACCGCGGCGCAGGCTCATGGTGCGTTCGCCCCAGTCGGGCGGGTAGCTGATACCGATGGGATAGCCGGTGCGGTTATCCTTGACGATGCCATGCCGCGCGAGCACGGCGAAAAAGGCCAGCGCCACGTCCTCGCAGGTGTTTCCGGGGCGCGCGGCCTCCAGCCCGGCCTCCATGCCTTCCAGCGTCGCGGCCTCGGCATCGCGGAAGGCCTGCGTCGGCTTGCCGAGGAAGACGGTCCTCGACAGCGGGCAATGGTAGCGGCGATAGCAGCCCGCGATCTCGAAGAACGTGCCCTCGCCCTCGCGCAGCGGTCGGTCGTCCCATGTCAGGTGCGGAGCGCTCGCGTCACGACCGGACGGCAAGAGCGGCACGATCGCCGGGTAATCCCCGCCCGGACCGTTGCCGCCACGGATCCCGGCATCGTAGATCTCGGCCACGAGATCGCATTTGCGCATTCCGACCTCGACCACGTCGAAGATGCGCTGATGCATCCGCTCCACGATGAAGGCCGCCTGCCGCATGTAGTCGATCTCGGCCGGGGACTTGACCGCCCGCTGCCAGTTGACCAGCGCCGTGGCATCGACGAACCGCGCCGCAGGCAGGTTCCGCGTCAGGCTGGCAAAGGCCGCGGCGGAGAAATAGTAGTTGTCCATCTCCACCCCGACCCGCAGGCCGCCCCAGCCCCGGTCGCGGAGTATGGCCGAGAGATAGTCCATCGGGTGCATGTCGGGGTTCTGCACGTAATGGTCGGGGTAGCTGAGGATGTTGCTCTCGGGCAGGTAGCTGGTCAGCCGCGCGCCGTTCGCATCCTGCAGCCGCCCGTACCAGAGCGGGTCCCCATGGGGCGGAACGATCACGCACTGGTGGACGTAGAAGGACCAGCCGTCATACCCGGTCAGCCAGTTCATGTTCGACGGATCGGTGACGATCAAAAGCTCGATGCCCCGCGCCTCCATCGCACGCCGGGTCCTTGAAAGGCGATCGGCGAATTCCTGGCGGCTGAAGCGCAAATGCGGGCCGGCTGGGGCTGGATGGACAGCGGTATCAAGCATGGGCAGGCTTTCGATCTGACGGATCGGCACGAGCGACGTGCCATGGTTCAGTCTAGACCCGTTCGGGTCACCGCCTTGTTCCCGTGCGACCGGACCGGACGTGGGTGCGACATCGCAAAGCCCGGGGAGCCGTCGCGTGAAACCGGGTCACACACGCAAAGACGCAACCTGCGAAAACGATGGAGACAGGCCAGAGGCATCTGCCATTTCGACCCCCGACCTTCGAAGCGCCAGAGCCGCCGGAACGTCGCATCGGCGTGATCGTGATGGACGGCGTCGCCCTCTCGTGCGAGGCTCGAGGTGATGGTGTCCGGCTCTGCACGAGTCGGATGAAAAGGGAACGCGGTGCGGGTTTCGGCCCAATTCCGCGACTGCCCCCGCAACTGTGAGCGGCGAGCGACCCCGATGAACACCACTGGACCGAAGACCTGTGAAGGGCGGTTCGGGAAGGTTCGGGGAAGCCGTGACCCGCAAGTCAGGAGACCTGCCATCTCCGGTGCGTAGTCTACGTGCCGCAGTCACCTTTATCCCGGGCGGGGTGCCACGGGCCGGAGAGACCGAGATGGCCGCTACGCGCCTCGCGACCTTGCCGATGCTCCTGCAACTCCGCCCCTTTGCGCGGAGGGCGCGATGCTACTGGAACGCACGATTTCTCAACTCGACATAGGACCGCTGCCGCACGCACGGGCAAGCGAGCTTGGACAGCTTGGGTACATGCAATGGCTCGGTGGGCTGCATCCGCAGGCCAATTACCGGCTCGAGGCCATGCGGGCCTACGCGGTCGCGCAACCCTTTGTGCGCAGTTCGCCGGCGGTCGCGGTGTTCTGTGACCTCCTGGTCGCCTCCACGCGGACGCCGCTGCATCCCTTGTCGCTGTCGCTGCCGGCCCGAATGCGGAGAGGCGGCGCAAAGGGGCGCCGCGCGGTCCCGTAGGCGATGAAACGTTTCCCGCCCGAACGGATCGTCTGCCTGACAGAAGAAACGGTCGAGACGCTCTACCTCCTGGGGGAAGAGGACCGGATCGTCGGCGTGTCCGGCTATGCCGTGCGTCCCCAACGGGTCCGCCGGGAAAAGCCGCGTGTGTCGGCCTTCACATCGGCTGACATACCCAAGGTGCTCGCGCTCCAACCGGATCTGGTGCTGGCGTTTTCCGACCTCCAGGCCGAGATCGCGGCCGAGCTGATACGCTCGGGTGTCACCGTCATGACCTACAACCAGCGCGACATCGCGGGCATTCTTGCGATGATCCGCCATCTTGGCGCGACGGTGGGCCAGGCACGCCGCGCCGCGCGGCTGGCCGATCACTACGAGCGCCGGCTGGCGCGCATCGCCGCCGAGGCCGAGAGCCGCACGCGGCCGACTGTCTATTTCGAGGAATGGGATGATCCGATGATCTCGGGCATCGGCTGGGTGTCCGAGCTGATCGGGATCGCCGGGGGGCGCGATGCCTTCCCGGACCTTGCCGCCAGGGACAAGGCGCTGGACCGCATCGTCACCACGGAGCAGGTCGTCGCGGCAGCGCCCGACGTGATCCTCGCATCTTGGTGCGGCAAGAAGGTGCGGCCCGACCGGATCGCCGCACGTCCGGGCTGGAGCGCGATCCCTGCCGTGTTCAGCGGTCGCATCCATGAAATCAAATCGCCGCTGATCCTTCAGCCCGGGCCTGCCGCACTGACCGACGGGCTGGACGCCATCATCGCCGCGCTCAAGGACCGCACCGACGATATCGCGGTCTGAGACCTCGGCTCGATTAAGGATGGATCGAGGTACGCCGCGCGACGTACCAAAGGCCCGTGCCCGGTTCCATGCCGTCATGCGTTCGAGGCAAGCGGGACCGCTGCGGGATATGCGTGCAAGCCGAAACATTCGGCTATCCCCACAACTGGATGCCGCAAGTAGCGCTGGCGAAGCCTCTCAAGCGATCCGGGAAGGCCGGCCAACGCAAAGCCGGAAGTCCGATCGGTCATGCGTGCCCCGAACGGGGCAACGACCCGTCCACCACGGCCCACCGCGCTTCGCCAGAACGGCGATGTGCACGGTTGGCTCACACGCGTGGGCAGGTGCATCGCGACCTGCGGCATTTTCGGAAACGGACCACGACAGGTCGCCTTCGACCTTGCCGACTCCCCCGGCGCGACGCTACCAAGGGTGTGCTTCGGTCCGGACGGTTCAACCGTTCGGTGAAAAGGGAACGCGGTGCAACTCCGCGACTGCCCCCGCAACTGTAAGCGGCGAGCGAAACCGGCACATGCCAC
>CAZVQL010000001.1:0-62330 GCA_964629305.1 uncultured Roseicyclus sp. | reverse complement strand
AGGGCGCGTTGCCGCCCAGTTCCATCGACACCTTCTTCACCGTGTCGGCCGATTGGCGGATCAGCTCCTTGCCGACCTCGGTCGAGCCGGTGAAGGTCACCTTGCGCACCTCGGGCCGCGCCATCATCGCCCCCGCGATGGCCCGCGCCGAGCCCGTGAGCACGTTCACCACACCGGGCGCATAGCCCACCTCTTCGGCCAGCGCCGCCCAGGCGAGACCGGAATAGGGCGTCGCCGTCGCGGGCTTGGCCACGATAGGGCAGCCCACGGCAAGCGCCGGCGCGACCTTCCGCGCCAGCATGGACGAGGGGAAGTTCCACGGCGTGATCATCCCCACCACGCCCACGGGGTGCTTGGTGACAAGGATCCGCCGCCCGTTCACGCCCGCCGGCACGATCTCGCCCTTGGCGCGCCGCGCCTCTTCGGCGAACCAACGGACGTATTGCGCCCCAATGGCGATCTCGCCCTTCGCCTCGGCCAAGGGCTTGCCCATCTCGATGGTCAGCAGCTCCGCCAGCGCCGCCTGGTTGTCCATCAGCGCGTCATGCAGCTTCCACAACAGGCCCACACGGCTCATCAGGTCCATCGCCGCGAAATCGGCGAAGGCCCCCGCCGCCGCGTCGATGGCGCGCATCGTCTCGGCCTCGCCGCAGGCGGGCACCGTGCCGATCACCTCACCCGTTGCCGGGTTCGACACGTCGATGGTTTTCCCGCTGTCAGCTCCGATCCAGGCGCCGCCGACAAAATTCGCCTCACGCATCCAGCTTTGCCAGTCGCTCATCCCATCTCTCCCATCTTGCGGGCCACATCCAGCATCCGCGCCGAAAAGCCCCATTCATTGTCATACCAGCCAAAGACGCGCAGCATGCCGCCCTTGGCGCGCCGGATCTCGGGGCCTTGCACGATCACCGACTCGGGCCGCGCGCGCAGGTCGGTCGAGACGAGCGGCCGGTCCGTGTAACCGACAATCGGCCCCGCATGGTCTGCGAAAAAGGCCCTCGCCTCCTCGGCGGACGGGCGCGCGCCCGTGATCACCGCAAGGTCCACACAAGAGACCGAGGCGACGGGCACCCGCACCGCCGAGCCCGTGATGCGCCCCGCGAGATGCGGTAGCACCACGTCCACCAATTGCGCAGCGCTGGTCGTCGTCGGCACCATGCTCAGGGCCGCGGCCCGGCTGCGCGCAAGGTCGTCGCCCATCGGCGCATCCACCGTGGGCTGGCTGCCCGTGTAGCAATGCACCGTCGTCATCAACGCGCTTTCAAGGCCCCATTCCGCGTCGATCATCGCGGCCAGCGGCGCCACCGCGTTCGTCGTGCAGGACGCGTTCGACACGATCCGGTGGACCGCCTGAAGCGCGTCGTCATTCGCCCCGGTCACCACGGTCACATCCGCCTCGGGCGACGGGCCGGAGACCAGCACGCGCGCGGCCCCCGCGTCGAGCCCCGCCTCGGCGAAACTGCGCGTGCGGGCAAGGCCGGTGCATTCCATCACCACGTCGACACCCGACAGGTCCAGCAGCGCAAGGTCGGCCACCTGCGTGAAGGGGATCGCACGCTCGCCGATCCGCAAGACACCCTCGCCCGCCGTAACCCTCTCGGGCCATGGCCCGAAGACGCTGTCGTATTCAAAGAGATGCGCACAGGTGCCGAGCGGCGCGATATCGTTCAGCGCGACGATCTCGACCTCGGGCCAGCCCCCCTTGAGCCACGCCCGCAGGACCGAGCGCCCGATCCGACCGAACCCGTTGATCGCGACCCTGATGGTCATGGCCATCCTCCCTTGCAGGCCCAAGTGATGCCCCTGCCCCGTGCCGGGCGCAAGGGCATGCTCCATGAGGCTTGGTGAACTGGATCATCACCGGAAATCGGAACGACGATCCGTTCCATCGCCCCCGGCACCAAGCTAGACTGTGCCGCGCGAATGTCGGAGGGGACCTGATGAGCGACACGGACACCGGGCGCGCAACCCGCGTCACCACAAGCCACTGGGGCGCCTTCGAGGTCGTGACCGAAGGCGACCGCATCGTCGAAACCCGACCCTTTGGCCCGGACCCCGCGCCGCCGGGCATCCCAGCGATCCTGCCCGCCGCAGTCCATCACGAAAGCCGCATCGCCCGCCCCTCCATCCGCCGCGCCTGGCTTGCCACCCGCGACCGCGCGGGGCGGGGCGATGGCGACTACGTCACGCCCCCCTGGGACGAGGCGCTGGATATCGCCGCGGCCGAGATCGACCGCATCCGCAAGACTCATGGCAATACTGCTATCTACGGCGGCTCCTACGGCTGGGCCTCGGCCGGGCGGTTCCACCATGCTCAGGGGCAGGTCCATCGCTTTCTCAACTGCATCGGTGGCTATGTCGCAAGCTTCGGCAGCTACTCCACCGGCTGCGCGCAGTCGATCATCCCCCATGTTTTCGGCGAGAACTTCCTGACCCTCACCTACGAGGCGCAGGACAGCTACGCCACCATCGCCGAACACACCGAAACGCTGGTCATGTTCGGGGGGATCAACCCCAAGAACTCCATGGTTTCGATGGGCGGCATCACCGAACATCAGACCGCCGGCTGGTTCGACCGCTTCGCCGAGGCGGGCATGACCCGCATCAACATCGGCCCCCAGCGTGGCGATGCGCCCGACGGGTGCGAGTGGCTCCCCTGCCGGCCCGGATCGGACACCGCGCTGATGCTGGCGCTGGCCCATGTGCTGGAGACCGAGGGGCTGACGGATCACGCCTTTCTCGAGCGCTACACGACAGGCTTCGACCGCTTCCGCCCTTACCTGATGGGCGAAAGCGACGGCACACCGAAATCCCCCGGCTGGGCCGCGCCACTGACAGGCGTGCCCGCCGACACCATCCGCGCGCTTGCCCGCCGCATGGCTGAAACCCGCACGCTCATGACCGTCGCCTGGTCGCTGCAACGGCAGGAGCATGGCGAACAGCCCTACTGGATGTCCGCCGTGCTGGCGGCGATGCTGGGCCAGATCGGCCTGCCGGGCGGTGGGGTCGGCTATGGCTACGGCGCCATTGGCGGCATCGGCAAAGATTTCCGAAGCGTGGGCGGCATGACCCTGCCGCAGGGCACGAATCCCGTGGCCGACGTGATCCCGGTGGCTCGCGTGGCCGACATGTTGCTGAACCCCGGTCAGCCCTACGACTTCAACGGCGAACGCCGGACCTACCCCGATATCAGGCTCGTCTACTGGGCAGGCGGCAACCCGTTCCACCACCACCAGGACCTGAACCGCCTGCACCGCGCGTGGCTTCAGCCCGAGACGACCATCGTCAACGAACCGTGGTGGACCGCCACCGCCCAGCGCGCCGATATCGTGTTCCCCGCGACCACCCCCTACGAGCGCGAGGATATCGGGCGCAGCCCGCTCGACAACTACCTGTTCCACATGCCACGGCTCATCCCGCCTGTGGGCGAGGCGCGCGATGACTACGCGATCTTCGCAGGGCTGGCCGAACGCCTCGGCGTGGGCGAGGCCTTTACCGAGGGGCGCGATGCAGGCGCGTGGGTCGAGCACCTCTATGCAGGATTCCATCACCGCGCGACCGCCTCGGGCATCGCGGTGCCCACGCTGGAGGACCTCCGCGCGAAGAATTGGGTGAAGCTCGACATCGCGGCAAAGGAACAGCCGAACCCGCTTCTCCGCCGGTTCCGGGCTGACCCCGAAAGCGCACCGCTGAAAACACCCTCGGGCAGGATCGAGATCTTTTCCGAGCGGATCGATGGTTTCGGCTACGACGATTGCCCCGGCCACCCCGTCTGGCTGCCGCCCACCGAATGGCCCGGCGCGGCGACGGCCGAGGCGCCCCTGCATCTCGTCTCACCCCAACCGGGCGACAAGCTGCATTCCCAGCTTGAAGCGGCGCTGGCCGATGTAGAAGGCGCACGGCCCGAGACTATTCTTATACATGAACTTGACGCCGCCGCCCGTGGCATCACGAGCGGCGATCTTGTCCGCGTCTTCAACACCCGCGGCGCGGTTCGCGCGCGGGCCAGGGTGACGGCGGATATCCTGCCCGGCGTCGTGGCGCTGCCCACTGGCGCATGGGTCGGCCCGCCGGGCGGCAACATCGACCCGAACGGCAACCCCAATGTCCTGACGCGCGACGTCGGCACATCGCGGCTCGGGCAGGGCACCAGCGCCCATTCGGCGCTGGTCGAGGTGGAAAAAGCGTAGGGTGGGCAGACCTGCCCACCGCTCCGGCCCGGTGTGCAGAATTGCCCACCCTACCGATGCGCCGCGACGTCCTCGGCCACGGCCTGCTTGTAGAGCCCCTGGATGCGCGCGGTGATGGGCCGCGAGCCATCCCCGATCCGCTTGCCGTCGATCGAGGCCACGGGCGTCTGCGCCCCAAAGGTCCCGGTCAGGAAGGCCTCGTCCGCCGAATACGCCTCGTAAAGCGAATAGTTCTTCTCGAAGACCGGGATGCCGTCCTTGCGGCAAAGCTCGATCACCTTGGCCCGCGTCACCCCGTTCATGCAGTAATCCCCAGTCGAGGTCCAAACCTCGCCCTTGCGCACGATGAAGAAGTTGCAGGCGTTCGTCGTGTTCACGAACCCATGCGGGTCCAGCATCAGCGCCTCATCCGCCCCCGCCTGCTCGGCCTGCAGACAGGCGATGACACAGTTCAGCTTGGAATGGCTGTTGAACTTGGCGTCCTGGCTATGCGGCAGGCCCCGGACCTGCGGCACGCTGGCCAGCCTGATCCCCGCGGAATGAAGCCGGTCCACCGGCTTCGAATGTTCCATGATGATCACCAGCGTGGGCCCTGAGCGGCTGAGCGAGGGGTGCTGGAACGGCCGCACCTTCACACCGCGCGTCAGCATCAAACGACAATGGGCATCCGTCTCCATCCCGTTGGCGGTTCGCGTCATCTCCATCGCCGCGGCGATGCCCGCGCGGTCCATGCCCACATCGAGGCTGACCGCATGGCACGAGTCGAAGAACCGATCCATATGCGCGTCGAAGAAGGCCCAGACCCCATCATAAAGGCGCATCCCCTCCCACATGCCGTCGCCCAGAAGGAACCCGCTGTCGTAGACCGACACCTTGGCCTCGTCGCGGTGTTTCAGGTCGCCGTTCACGTAGATCAGGATATCGCGGTTGCGCGGATCGTCCTCGGCGTCGTGGGTGGTCTGGTGCTCGGTCGTCATGGTCCCTCCTGTGTCGCCTCGGGCCACGCGGCGACCCGGCTTGCGTCACAGCATCTGTGCAACGCCGCACGGGACGTGTCGAGCGCCTTGCCCTATGTTTGAATCGAGAGACACAGGAGAGCGGCATGACCGACACGCAACTGCGCAAGATCCAGACCCAGGGCGTGCACCACATCACGCTGATCGGGGCCGACCGTCAGACGACCATCGATTTCTGGGAAGGCGTGCTGGGAATGCCCTTTGTCTTCGACCAGCCAAACCTCGACGACGGGAACGAGGGGCACCTCTATTTCGATCCGGGCGACGGGCGGCTGATCACCGTGTTCACCAACGAGACGCGCAAGCCCGACGCGGCCCCCGTGCCCGAAGCGACCGGCTCGCTGCATCACCTTGCCCTTTCGGTCAGCCAGGCGACCTTCTGGCAGATCGCCGAACGGCTGGATGCACGGGGCGTGAAGCATTCGGGTCCGGTGGACCGGGGCTTCATGGACTCGATCTATTTCCGGGATCCTCTGGGCCTCAGGATCGAACTGGCCTCCTACCGCTTCGAGCCGCCCGAGGGGTGCCGCCACGCCGACGTGATGATCGAGGCGCACAAGATCCGCGTGGCACGCGGCGATCACAACATCGACAAGGTCCACCTGGCCGACGCGATCGAATTACTGGTTGCGCGGGGACAATCCTCGCTCTCGTCGGACAGATCGGCCAAGAACCCCTACTGACCGGCGGTGGACCCGGTCCGGTCGCCCAGCGTCAGGTGGGGGACCAGCTCCACCCGTTGGCCCGTCTCGTGACGACCCTTGCGCGCCCCGTCGCGCAGGATCTGGGCCGCCGTGCGTCCGATCTCGCGGCGGGGGGTGCGTGACGTTACAAGCGCCACAGGCAGGCTCTCGATCAGGTCCAGCCCGTTAAACCCTGCAAGCCCGAGGGCGCCCGGCACCTCGATCCCGGCGGCCATGCAATGGAAGGCACCGCCGGCGGCGAGATCGTCGTTGGAATAGTAGATGCAGTCGAGCTGCGGATGGTCGTGCAACAGCTGCGCGGTCAACTCCCGTCCCAGTGTCGTGGTCGAGGCCGCATCGCGCTGCGCGCTGGCCAGGATGCGCAGTCCATGGCGAGCGAGCGCCTCGGTGAACCCGGCCAAACGTTTGCGCGCGCGGGTGTCGCGCCCGAGGTTGCAACCGACATAGCCGAACCGGCGTCGGCCGTCCTTGATCAGCGCCTCGGCCATCGCCGCCCCTGCGGCGGCTTGGGAAAAGCCGACGCAGGCATCGACCGGCGTGCCGTCCAGATCCATGATCTGTACGACGGGGATGTCGCTTCCCTCCAGCAGGGCACGTGTGTCAGCCCGTTGGTCGAGCCCCGTCACGATCAGGCCCGATGGCCGCCAGGACAGCATCTTGGCGATGACCGCATGCTCGCGGTCCGGGTCATAGTCGGTCACGCCAAAGACGGGCTGAAGCCCGCTGCCCTCGATCCCTTCGGCGATGCCTGCCAGCACCTCGGCGAAGACGATGTTCGAGACGCTGGGTACGACGACCCCGATCAGGTCCGAGCGCTGACCGGACAGCGACGCGGCAAGGGGGTTGCCGGTATAGCCGATCTCGTTGGCCGCCTTGAGCACCTTGTCGAGCGTGGCGCGCGACACGTCGCCCGCGCCGCGCATCGCGCGGGACGCGGACATCTTGCTGACACCCGCACGGGCCGCGACATCGGCCAGGGTTACACGCCGTCTGCTCTCCAATAGGTCGGTCCTTGGGGTTGGTCTTGACGGTTGGTATCGGTACCGGTATCGGTACCAGTCGTCAAGTTTCGCATCACGGATACCGCACCATGCCAGATCAACGGACCATCGCCGTCGTCGGCCTAGGGGCCATGGGATATGGCATCGCGCAATCCTGCCTCAGGGCGGGCCATGTCACCCTTGGCGTCGACATCGCCCCCGAACCCATGGCGCGCTTCCGCGCAGAAGGCGGCGCGCCCGGTGACCTGTCCGAGGCGGCCGGAACGCTCGACGCCGCGGTCGTCGTGGTTCTGACAGCGGCTCAGACCGAGGCTGTGCTCTTCGGCGAGGACGGTCTTGTGCCGCGTCTGCGCAAGGGTGCGGTTGTTCTGTCCTGCGCGACGGTGCCGCCCGCCTTTGCCCGCGAGATGGCGGCGCGCTGCGCCGAGGTTGGGGTGCACTACCTCGACGCGCCGATCTCTGGCGGGGCGGCCAAGGCGGCGGCCGGCACGCTCTCGGTGATGGCCGCAGGCACGCCGGAGGCCTTCGCCGCGGCACGGCCCGTGCTGGACGCAATGGCCGAAACGGTCTTCGAGCTTGGCCCCGAGGCGGGGGCGGGTTCGGCGATGAAGGCGGTGAACCAGCTGCTCGCCGGTGTGCATATCGCCGCGATGGCCGAGGCCATGACCTTTGGCATGACACAGGGCATCTCGCCCGAGACATTCCTCGAGGTGATCCCGCGCTGCGCCGGGACAAGCTGGATGCTGGAAAACCGAGCGCCGCATATCGTGGCGGGTGATTACACGCCGCTGAGCCAGGTGGATATCTGGCCCAAGGACCTTGGCATCGTGCTGGACATCGCGCGGAGCGCGCGGTTCGGCGCGCCGCTGACCGCCGCCGCCATGCAGCAATACCTCGCCGCGTCCGGCATGGGGCTGGGGCGCGAAGACGACGCCGCCGTGGCCAAGGTCTACGCCCGCAACGCGCAACTCAAACTGCCGGGAGAGGCATGATGCGTCTGGGCTGCATCGGGGATGATTTCACCGGTTCGAGCGACCTGGCCAACACGCTCGCCAAGGGCGGCATGCGGGTGGTGCAATACACCGGCATCCCCGACGGCCCCGCAGACCCCGAGGCGGACGCGGGCGTCATCGCCCTGAAATCCCGCTCGATCGACCCGGCCGAGGCCGTTCGGCAATCGCTCGCAGCGCTGGACTGGCTACTCGCGCAGGGCTGTACGCAAATCTTCTACAAGTATTGTTCGACCTTCGACTCGACGCCCGAGGGCAACATCGGCCCCGTCGCCGACGCGCTGGCCGAGGCGCTTGACGCGCGACAGGTCATCGTCTGCCCAGCCTTTCCCGGCACCGGGCGGTCGGTCTACCAGGGGCATCTTTTCGTAAAGGATCGCCTGCTGAACGAAAGCGGGATGGAGAACCATCCGCTGACGCCGATGACAGATGCCGACATCCGCCGCTGGCTCGCGCCGCAGACGCGGCACACGGTCGGGCATGTGGCCGCCGCCGACGTTTTCGCGGGCGCGGATCGGATTGCCGCGGCCCTGACGGAACAGGACGCCGCCGGCCATCGCCTGATCGTGGTGGACGCGATCCGCGACGAAGACCTGACCCAGATCGGGCGCGCGGCCAAGGGGCTGCCGCTGATCACGGGCGGTTCGGGCGTGGCGCTTGGCCTGCCCGCGAATTTCGGCTGCACGCCCGCACCGGTGCCGTGGCAGGGGCAGCCGGGGCGCGCGATCGTCCTATCGGGCTCCTGTTCGACGGCAACCCGGGCGCAGGTGGCCTACCACGCCGCCCGCCACCCCGCGCGCGAGATCGTCGCCGCCGACGTGATCGAGGGGCGGCTTGCCGCCAGCGACATCGCCGACTGGCTGATGAGCGCAGGCGGCCTGCCGCTAGCCTACAGTTCCGCCGACCCGGCCGAGGTCGCCCGCGTTCAGGACCGTTTCGGCCGCGAGGCATCCGCCACCGCACTGGAAGACTTCTTCGCCGAGGTCGCCCGCCTCTGCGTGGCCGCAGGTGCGACGCGCGTCATCACCGCGGGGGGCGAAACCTCGGGCGCGGTGGTCGAGGGACTGAACCTGCAACGGCTCGAGATCGGGCCTGAGATCGACCCGGGCGTCCCCGCGCTGCGCGCTCTGCCCGACCTGGTCGTCGCGCTGAAATCAGGCAACTTCGGCACCGAGGATTTCTTTGAAAAGGCCGATCGCCTGCTGGCAGGTGCACCATGAGCGAGACCGCGCTGCGCGAACAGATCTGCACGCTGGCCGCCTCGCTCTTCGACAGGGGGCTGACCCACGGCAGCACAGGAAACATTTCGGCCCGTACCGAGGACGGGGGGCTTCTGGTGTCACCCACGGGCAGCAGTTTCGGCCGCCTCGACCCCGCGCGGCTCAGCCGGTTCGACGCGGCCGGACGCCTGATCGGGGGTGATCCGCCGACCAAGGAAATGCCGCTGCACAGCGCCTTTTACGACACGCGGAGCACCGCGGGCGCGGTGGTGCATCTGCATTCCTGTCATTCCGTCGCGCTGTCGATGATGCCCGATGCAGATGCCGACGATTTCCTGCCCCCGCTCACGCCCTATGCGATCATGAAGCTTGGGCGAGTGAAGCTCTTGCCCTTCTTCGTGCCGGGCGATCCCGCAATGGGGGAGGCCGTGCGCGGACTGGCGGGCAAGCGCAGCGCGGTGATGCTGGCCAATCATGGCCCCGTCGTCGCGGGCAAGGACGTGGAGGCCGCCTGCACCGCCATCGAAGAGCTGGAGGCGACCGCGCGCCTTGCTCTGCTTCTGCGCGGAACCAACGCCCGCGCCTTGAGTGATGAGCAGGTGCGCGCCGTCGTCACCGCCTTCAACGTGGAGTGGGATGCATGACGCTCTTGTCCGCCAATCTCGGGTTTCTCTGGACTGACCGCCCCTTGCCCGACGCGATCCGCGCCGCGGCCAAGGCGGGCTTTGACGCGGTGGAGTGCCACTGGCCCTACGATGTGCCCATGGGCGAGGTTGCCGCCGCGCTGGAGGAGACAGGGCTGCCGATGCTTGGCCTCAACACCCGACGTGGCGACGTGACAGTGGGCGAAAACGGGCTGGCCGCCCTGCCCGGTCGATCGACCGAGGCACGCGCCGCCGTTGACGAAGCGCTGAGCTATGCCGAGGCCGTCGACGCGGGTGCCGTGCATGTCATGGCCGGCTTCGCGGCTGGCGAGGACGCCCGCGCAGCCTTTGTCGATACGTTGACCTATGCCTGTGACAGGGCCGCCGCGTCGGATCGGATCATCCTGATCGAGCCGCTCAACCGCTTCGACGCGCCCGGCTATTTCCTGAACACCACGGCGCAGGCCGCCGATCTGATCGAAGAGATCGGCGCGCCGAACCTGCGGCTGATGTTCGATTGCTACCACGTGGGCCGGACCGAGGGGGACGTGATCGGACGCCTGCGCGCGCTTCTGCCCTTGATCGGGCATATCCAGTTCGCCGCCGTCCCAGACCGCGGTGCACCGGATCATGGCGAGGTCGACTATGGCGCCGTCTTTGCCGAGATCGCCGCGCTCGGATGGAACAAGCCGCTGGGCGCAGAGTACAAGCCGGGCGGCCCGACCGAGGCGACGCTGGGCTGGATGGGGACGCTGCGCTAGCCGCGCTACGCCCTTGGCGCGTCATCCTCGAGATAAACGTCGATCAATTCGTCTACGGTCGTTTCCGCTACGAACCCCAGCCGCTGCGCAGCATCTGGCGCAAAGGCGCGCGGCCAACTGTTGATGATTGCCGCGATGCCGGGGTCCGGCACGCGGTCGATCAACGCCACGGCCTCGGACCCCGCGCGCCGTTCAAGCGCCGCGATCTGGTCGGCGACGGTGCAATCGACGCCTGGCATGGTCAGTGTCCGTCGCGGGCCAACGTCCGCCCCATCAAGGCCCGCCGCATGGACAAGGAACCCTACCGCGGCGCGGGGGCTCGCCAGCCAATGCCGCGTGCTGTCCGCAACGGGAAGCACACTGCGCTGCCCCGCCAGCGGCTCGCGCAGGATGCCCGAGAAGAACCCCGAGGCCGCCGCGTTGGGCAGCCCGGGCCGGATCACGATGGTCGGCAGGCGAAGGCCGAGGCCGTCGAGAAAGCCACGCCGCGTGTAGTCATCGAGCAGCAACTCGGTGATTGCCTTCTGGGTGCCGTAGCTCGTGTGCGGGGCGCGGATGTGATCGTCGGGGATCAGGTCCGGCAGCGGCGCGCCGTAGACCGCGAGGGACGAGGTGAAGATCAGCCGGGGGCAATAGCCATCGGCGAGGTGCGCGTGACGGATCGCTTCGAAAAGGGCCCGCGTGGCATCGAGGTTCACGCGGTAGCCCAGTTCGAAATCCGCCTCGGCCGCGCCGGATACCACGGCGGCAAGATGAAAGACCACATCGGGGCGATCCTTCACGAGGCTTTCGGCTGCACCGTCTTCCGTCAGGTCGAGCGCCATGGCGCGCCCAATGTCCCTTGCCCCGGCCGGCACGACGGGCTCCGCGACATCCACAAGGTCGAGCCGATTGACAGCCTGCCCGGCAAGCACACCGTCGGCGGCGATACGCGCCGCAAGCTTGGTGCCGATCATGCCGCCGGCACCGATGATGAGAACCTTCATGATCCCTCCGCTGCCGAGGTCGCCATCGACACGGGTGACGGTGCCGACCTTTGGCTTTGGCTGCAGCTTTACACGACCTTCGGGCAGGCGAAACAGTGCAGCGCAGGCTCAGCCCGGCCAGAGGGCGGTGCCGGGGTGAAACTGCGACCAGGCGAACCAAAAGGCCTGATGACTGCCGAGGTCGGACCCGACCGCATCGACCGCGCGGATGCCGCCCGCCTCGAGCCGGAGGCGCACGTTCTCGAACCCGATTTGTTCACCACGCGCCAGCGCCACCATTGCCGCGCTGCGTTGGAAGGCGACAGGCTGCCCCGAAGCGGTCACCACACCGATGACATCCTCGTGGACCGGCAGGCGCGGATCGACATCCCCTACCGGAAAGATCGGCCCGTCCGCATCTCGCCCGTTGCGGAAGTCGAAGTCGCGGCCCAGAGCCAACTCTTCTACCAGAACAGTGGTGTCCGGATGCGCCCTGCGCCAGTTGCCCCAATCGGTGGTGATGACGCTGACCTGCTCGAGCTGGAGGCCACGAGCGCCAAGCGGCCCGGTGACGGCCCGCCCGAGGAACGTGTCGAACACAGAATACGTGTTCAGGTCGAACATGACCTTGTTGGACCGGATCAGAAGACCCGAGGTACGCAGGACCGGGCGCCGCATTCCCCTTGGCAGATTGTCCGTGAAATAGGCCTGTGCCGCGCCGCAGAGGGTGCAGTAGGGTATCCCGAGGTCACGCCCGCCCAGCGTGTCGTTAACCATCTCCCGCACCTCCATGATGCGGCGCGGATAGGCGCGGGCCTCGCCGTTCACCACAATCCCGAAGACGATGGAATCATCGGAAAGCCAGGTCGCCTCGGCGGCGGTGGTTACTGCCGGATTGTCTGCGGCGGGAATGCAGTTGCACGGCTCGTCGGTGCGCCCGAAGGGCCGTGCGTCGATCGGCACACCACCCCACGAAACCAGCCGCCAGTCGATATCTCCCTCTACGAACAGCCGCTCCCAGCCGGGGAAGATCGTGGTGAAGATGGCACGTTTCGTGGCGAGGTAATCCGGCGGCGCCGGGATATCCCAGGCGATCAGATGGTTGGTGATCTCATCCCAATGGTTTCTCCGCGGCGGGTCGATCCCGAGCAGATCGGCGGCGGTCTCGGACAGCGCGACAGTCAACCGACCGCTGCTGACGAAGCGCATCATGTCGCTGACGAGCCAACCGATCCGCGGATCGTCCGAGGCGGCGATCCGCGCCAGCGCCTCGGTCTGGGCATCGCCCCATTGCGACTGGGTAATGCTGTCGATGAAGGCGGTGCGGATATCCTGTGCCAGCCCATCGGCAAGCGGACCTGCGGGTACGGGCGGCGGACGCCCGAATTCGGCGATCACGTAGTCGGGAAGGCTGTCGGCCGTCTGGGCCTGAAGTCCGTCGCCCCCGTGAAGGGCCAAGGCGATGGAAGTCGCAACAACCAGTGACCGAACGCTCAACGATGATGACATGCCGTACCCCCTAAAACGCCGCAGTTTTGCGCGCGATCAAGTCGCGATCGTTGGTCAGGTCGACCGAGAAAGCCAATCAAGCCCGTATCAAGATTGAGTGATGCCGAAGGGACAGGTCCGTCGCGTGCCGAAAAACGGCTATGCCATGCGCCAAGCTCGCGCATAGGCGTCAAACCCGTCGAGGGCAGAGGCGACATGCGGATCAGGCCGCGCGATGGCACCGGCCGACGCCTCGCCGATGAGCAGGCTCGCCCCCCGGCTCGTCCCCGTCTGGCCATGCGAGGGAGCGACCGGGCCGCCCGTCGCCGCACTGAGCGCGTCGAGGAAAACAGGATTGCGGGCGAATGGCCCCTCGACGATGGCCATACCGCGGTGGCCGATCAGCCCAAGGCAGGACGCGGTCATCAGGGCGAGATAGAGATCGAGCGCCGCGTTGCGGACCCCGCCCTTGGGCTCCGCGCCGATCCAGCGCGCCCCTCGGTCCGGAAAGGGCCCCGATCCCGCCACGACGGACGGGAGCAGCATCACCCCTTCTGCAAGCACCTGCGCGATATCCTCGGGCGTGGTGGCGGCGTCGGGGTCTCGGATCAATTCGTATTCCCTGCCGCCCATGAAGCGGGCGGAGGGCACCGGGTGGCCTTCTGCGTTCACGTTGACCAAGGTATCCCGCGCGGGATCAAGCGCTACCAAATCACCACCCATGCACATGGAAACGACCCATGTTCCCGTCGAGACCACGGAAAAGGGCGGTGCCGCCGACAGCAGATGCGGCACGAGCGACGCGTTCGAATCATGGATACCGACCGCCACCGGAAGGCCGCGGGGAAGGCCCGTCGCAGCCGCGATCTCGGGGCGGAGGTGACCCAGCGTGTCGCCCGGTCGCCGCGGCGGGGCAAACCGCCCGGCAAGGCCAAGACGCTCGGGCAGATCAGTGAAGGACACGGCGAATGGGTCCCACAGGTCGGTGTGGCACCCCAGCGAACAGACATCGCAGGCCATCTCGCCGGTCAGGCGGTAGCCCCAGTATTGCGGATAGGTCAGCACATGGGCCGTGCGCTGCAAAAGGTCGTGCTCCTCGCCCAGCTGCCAATGCAGCTGCGCCCCAAGGTTCAGGCCCTGCGGCAGGCGCGGCGAGCCTGTCTGTGCGAACTCGGGGCGGATCGCGTCATAGTCGGCGGCAATCCGGTCGGGGCCATCATGCTCGTAGTCGAGCATTGGCGCGGCCAGGTTTCCCTGCGCGTCGAGCAACACCGCCGCGGCGCCGTGTGTCGTCACCGAAATGGCGTCGATCCCGTGGCTGCGGTGCATCTCGGCCAGCCCGGCGATCAGGAAATCCCAATGGCCCTCCAGGTCGAAATGCGGCCAGGGCGGCCCAGGGCGCACGGTGTTCGGCCGTGTGCGCACCGCGATTTCCGACAGGTCGGCCATGTCGACCAGCGCAAGCTTCGCGTTGGTCTTGCCGATGTCGATGACAGCGACGTGGCTCATGGCATGTGAAAGACGGGCGTCAGCGGCACGGCGACAGGCGAGTTGTCGGGGTTCGTCGCCATGATGTCGGCCATGTGGGCCCACCAGCGTTTCATCACCGGGTGATCAGGCAGCGCGTCCATGCCGTGATCCTCGGTCCGCCAGAGCACGCCGAAGAGCAGCCCCGTCTCCTCGTCGAGATGGATCGAGTAATCAGACACCCCTGCCTCTCGCAGAAGCGTGACCAATTCGGGCCAGATCTCGTCATGACGCTTGCGGTATTCCTCGCGGCAGCCGGGGTTCAGCTGCATCCTGAAGGCGTATTTTTCCATCAGCGTCTCCACATGGACCACAGGCGGGGCAGCGCGATGACCCCGATCAGCAGGCAGCCGATGAAGATCGACATCACGATCCCCGGCACGTTCAGTAGCCCCAGCCCGAAGGTTACAAGACCCATGACGAAGGCCGCGATGACGACACCGGGGATCGACCCCGACCCGCCCAGGATGCTGACCCCGCCGAGGACGACCATGGTCACGACCTCAAGCTCCCACCCCAGCGCGATCGTGGGCCGGGTGGAACCCAACCGCGAGGTCAGGCAGACGGCGGCGACCCCCGACATGAGGCCCGTCAGAAGGAACAGGATGAACTTCACCCGCGCGACCCGGATGCCGGAAAACAGCGCGCCAGTGGGGTTGTTGCCGATGGCATAGACCGCGCGGCCGAAATTTGTGCGGTGCAGCAGCACGTAATAGATCACCGCCAGCGCCGCGAAGAGGACGAATTCGAACGAGATCACCCACCAGACATAGCCCTGGCCGAAGAAGGCGAAATCGCTCGGGTAGCCGCGGAAGCCCTGATCGCCCAGCACGATATAGGAAATGCCGCGAAACAGGCTCATCGTGCCGATCGTCACCACGATCGACGGCAGGCCAAGGCCCGTGACGAGGAACCCGTTGAACGCCCCGCACAGAAGGCCCGTGGTCAGGCCGATCACGACAAGGCCCCATGTGCCCACGTCGAATTGCAGCGCCCAGCCCATCGCGGTCGAGGCCAGCGCGATGATCGAGGCGACGCTCAGGTCGATCTCGCCCGCGATGATCAAGAGCGCCATGGCGAAGGCGATCATCGCCTTTTCGGTGAAGTTGAAGGTCGCGTCGCTCAGGTTCCAGGCGTTCAGAAAGAACGGCGAGGTGAAGCTGTTGGTGATGAAGATCGCGATGGCCACGGCCAGCAGCAGGCTTTCCCACGACTTCAGCGCCTTCAGCACCGGGCTTTGCAACCGGTCGGGGACGTGACGGCTGGTGTCGGTCATGCCTGTGCCTCCTGTTCGGCGCGTTTCAGGATCAACCGGCCCTTGGCCCGCGCAGCCCGTGCGTTGAAGGTGACGGCGATGACGATGGCCGCCCCCGAAATCGCCAGCTGCCAGAAGGGCGAGATGCCGACGACCGGCAGCGCGTTCTTGATGATGCCGAGGAAGAGCGCGCCGAGGACCGCGCCGACCAGCGTGCCGGCGCCACCCGCGATGGCGATGCCGCCGATAACGCAGGCGGCCACCACCTCCAGCTCGAAGCCGCGGGCGATATCGACGTAAGCCACCGAGTAGCGGGCAACCCAGAGGTAGCCGGTCAACCCTGCCAGAGCGCCCGAGATGACAAAGGCCCAGAACTGCGTGCGCCCGACGTTCAGCCCGGTGTAGACCGCCGCATGGGGGTTGCCACCCACCGCGTAGAATGCGCGGCCCAAAGGCGTGCGCGCGACGACAACCAGCAGGACCGCCGTGGCAAGGACCGCAAGCCAGGCCATCACGGGAAGGCCGAGGATCTCGGCCCGCGGCACGCCGGTAAAGGCCGCGCTCATCTCGTGCGCGTTGACCCAGGCACCGTCGGAAATGACGAAAATCAGCCCGCGGTAGATGGTGAGCGTGCCCAGCGTGACCACGATCGGCGGGATGTCCAGCTTCCAGACGAGGATGCCGTTGAAGGCCCCCAGAAGCGCGCCGAGCGACACAGCGACCACGAGGATCACGGCGATGGGCATTCCGGGGAAGGCGACGTTCAGCATCGCGCACACCATCCCGGTCAGCGCGAGGTTCGAGGCAACCGACAGGTCGATGCAGCGCGTCAGGATCACCACCGCCTGCCCCAGCGCCAGGATGATCAGCGGCGAGGTGTCGGTGAAGACACCGACAAGGTTCTCGGGCCGGATGAAGGCAGGAAACCGGCTGGCGATCAGCGCAAGAAGGGCAAGGATCACGCCAACCAGCAGCACCTCGCGGGATTTCAGGATCTGCCTCATGTGCGTGTCGCTCCGATGCCGGCGGCGTGGCGGACAAGCGCCTCGGGCGTCAAGGCCTCGCCCGACAGCTCGGCGGCGATCAGCCCCTCGCGCATGACGATGACGCGGTCGGACATGCCCATGATCTCGGGGATTTCCGAGCTGACCATCAACACCGCCAGCCCTTCGGCGGCGAGTTCCGCCATGAAGGCGTGGACGGCGGCCTTGGACCCGATGTCGATCCCCTTGGTCGGCTCGTCGAGGATGATGACCCTTGGCTTGGTCGCCAGCCACTTGGCGATCACCACCTTTTGCTGGTTGCCACCCGAGAGGTTGCCCACGTCCTGATCGAGCGCCGCCGCGCGCAGATCGAGACGCTTCGTGTAGTCCCGGGCAAGGTTGAATTCCTCGGCCAGTTTCAGGAACCCCGCGCGCGAGGTCTGACCCAGCGAGGGCAGCGTGACGTTCTGAAAGATCGGCAACCCCAGGATCGCGCCCTGCCGCCCGCGATCCTCGGGCACGTAGACGATGCCATTGGCGACCGCGTCCGAGGGCGAGCGGATCGTGACCTCGGCACCGCCGACGCGAATCTTGCCCATCGAGGGCCGCGTGATGCCGAAAATCGCCTGCATCAGTTCCGACCGCCCTGCCCCGACAAGCCCGTAGAAGCCCAGGATCTCGCCCGCCCGCAGGCTCAGGTTGATCCCGTCGAACTCGGTCGGGTGGCAAAAGCCCTCGACCCGCAGAACCTCGTCGCCCGCCTGGTGCGAGCGCTCGGGAAAGATCTGGTCGACGGCACGGCCGACCATCATCTGCACCAGGTCGCCCTCGGTCACGTCGGCCATGCGGCCCGCGCCGATATGGGCACCGTCGCGGAACACCGCGTAGCGGTCGGCGATGCGGAAGATCTCGTCGAACTTGTGGCTGATGAACAAGATCGCCCGCCCCTCGGATTTCAGGCGCTCGACCAGCTCGTAAAGCTCCTCGATCTCCTTTTGCGACAGGGCGGCGGTCGGTTCGTCCATCACCACGACGCGGGCGTCGACCGACAGCGCGCGGGCGATGGCGACCAGATGCTTGGAGGCGATGCCCAGATCCTTCAGCGGCGTCGCGGGGTCGAGCGGGGCGTCGATCCGCTCGAGGATATCGCGCGCGCGCCGTGTCATCTCGGCCTTGTCGATCAGCCCGAAGCGCCCGCGCGGCGCGTGGCCGATAAAGATATTCTCGGCCACCGACAGCTCGTCGAACAGCACCGTTTCCTGATGGATCGCCGTGATCCCCGCGGCGGTGGCGTCTTGCGGGGTGGCGAAATGAACCGGCGCGCCGTCGATCTCGATCCGGCCCTCGTCGGCGCGGTAGATGCCGGTCAGCACCTTCACGATGGTGGATTTTCCTGCACCGTTCTCGCCGATCAGCGCGGTGACCTGCCCCGGGAAAAGCTCGAGCGATACGCCATCGAGCGCCTTGACCCCCGGAAAGGACTTGCTGATGCCCGACAGGCGCAGAACCGGCTTCGCCGCGTCGGGCGTCACGGCGGGCTCAATGGCAAGCTGCTGCATCTGGGGCGCTGTCCGTCGCTCGGGGAATGGTCCGGCACGCCCAAAAGGGCGCGCCGGTCTTTTCAGATCACGCGATCAGAAGATCTCGCGGAACTGCTCGATGTTCGAGGCGTCATAGGTGAACGGCTCGGCCATCGCGCCGGAATTGGTGTCGTCCAGCTGCACCTCGCCCATGCGGCCCATCGGGATCGACGCGCCCGGCTCGGCAACCGCGGCCCCGGTCGCCAGCTGGTGCGACAGCATCGCGGCCGCATAGCCCAGGTCGATCGGGTTCCAGATCGCGAAGCTCTGGCTTGCGCCGCTTTCGATGGCACCGGCCATTTCCGACGGCAGGCCAAGGCCCGTGACATTCACCTGCCCCACGCGGCCCTGGTCGACGACGGCCTGCGCCGCGGCGACGATCCCGACCGAGGTCGGTGCGATGATCGCGTCGAGGTCGGGATAGGTCTGCATCAGGCCGACGGCCTCACGATAGGACCGGTCGGCCAGGTCATCACCGTAGACGGTCGCCACCACCTCGATGTTCGGGTAGTCGCCCATCACGGCCTCCATCTCGGCGATCCAGGTGTTCTGGTTCGTCGAGGTGGCGGTCGCCGACAGCACCGCGACCTGACCGCCATCGGGCAGGTGATCGGCGGCCAGCTGGATGATCGTGCGCCCGATCAGCGCGTCCGAGGACGGCGCGAGGTGCATCATCCGCCCTTCCTCGGCCACGCCGGAGTCGAAGGACATCACGGCGATGCCGCGCTGCATGGCGCGCTGAAGGACCGGCACCAGCGCGTCGGGGTCATTGGCAGAGACCGCGATGGCATCGACACCCTGCGCGATCAGCGAGTTGATCACCTCGATCTGGCCTTCGGCGGTGGTCGAGGTGGGGCCGGTGTAGATGATCTCGACATTGCCAAGCTCTTCCGCGGCTTCCATCGCGCCCTCGTGGGCGGCTTCGAAAAAGCCGATGCCCAGGGCCTTGACCACCAGGGCAATCTGGATCGTGTCATCTTGTGCCATCACCGGTCCGGTGAAAGCGACGGATGCGGCAAGCGCCGCGAACAGTCTTCTTGATACGTTCACTTCGGTATCCTCCCTTGCGTGATCGTGATTGACGGCGTGAAACAACTCAGGACGCCGCGCCCTCCTTCGACTCGGCCGCCCCTATCGGGGCGATCACGAGCCTGACGCCCGATGCCTCCAGCATCGCGGCCGCCTTGTCGGACATTCCTTCGTCGGTGATGATGACGTCGATCTGCGCCAGCGGGCAAAGCACGAGGCTTGACCGGTTCTGGAACTTGGAACTGTCGACCAACACCACCAGCTCGTCCGCCTGCCCCATCAGCTTCTGTTCGGCCTGGATGATCAGCGGATCGGCCTCCATCAGACCAAGCGGCCCGATGCCCTGCGCGCCCATGAACATGCGCTTGGCGTAGAAGTTGCGCGTCACGTCATTGTCGAAGGGCGACAGGATGATGTTCTGTTCGCGGTAGATCGTGCCCCCCGACAGCATCACCGTGTTGCGCGAATGCTTGAGCAGGTGCTCCGCGATGGGAAAGGAATTGGTGAAGACCTGCATCCGGCGCGACGCCAGCGGGTGCACCATCTGGAAGGTGGTCGTGCCGCCGTTGATGATGATCGGATCGCCATCTTCGCACAGCGCGACGGCGGCCTTTGCAATGGCCTGCTTTTCGCGGATGCGCATGGTCGCGTTGACCGAGAACGGGCGGCCGGCAAGGCCCACGAATTGCGGAGGCGCAATCGCCTCCGCCCCGCCACGGACGCGACGCAGTTTCTTTTGCACATGAAGCGTGGCGATGTCGCGCCGCACGGTGGCTTCGGAAGCACCCGTCAACTCGCAGAGGTCCGCGACGGTGGCGACCGGCCGCTCCTGCACCGCGGACAGGATCACACCATGGCGTTCTTTCTCGTGCATACCGTCCTCCCTTCATCGACGTTGTTCAGATTCGGGCGAGCTGTCAATCAGTTTCAATCATGTTCAATCATGCTGCGTCGCAGAATGATTGGCCTTGACTGTTCCTGATTGACTTTCCCGTTCCGGTTGCCACACAACAAAGGCGAACGCGCTTCGGCGTGCAGCGGATCAGGGAGGATCTCATGCTTGAACAAACCGGCACCCGGCGGCTCGCCAATGCGTGGGATGACGCGAAGGCGCGCACCATGTCCGAGCCGGAGAAACTCCTCTACCGGTCCAACCTGCTTGGCGCGGACAAGCGCATCACCAATTACGGCGGCGGCAACACCTCGGCCAAGGTGATGGAGACCGACCCCCTCACCGGCGACACGGTCGAGGTGTTGTGGGTCAAGGGCTCGGGCGGCGACGTGGGGTCGATCAAGCTCGATGGATTCGCGACGCTCTACATGGACAAGCTGCAGGCTCTGAAGGGCCTCTATCGCGGGCCCGATCATGAAGACGAGATGGTCGGCTACCTGCCGCATTGCACCTTCAACCTGAACGCGCGCGCCGCGTCCATCGACACGCCGCTGCACGCCTATGTGCCGAAGAAACACGTCGACCACATGCACCCCGATGCGATCATCGCCATCGCAGCGTCCGAAAACTCACGCGCGCTGACCGCCGAGATCTTCGGCGACGAGATCGGCTGGCTGCCGTGGAAACGGCCGGGCTACGAGCTGGGCCTGTGGCTTGAGAAATTCTGCCTGGAGAATCCCAATGCCAAAGGCGTCGTGCTGGAATCGCACGGGCTGTTCACCTGGGATGACGACGCCAAGACCTGCTACGAGCTGACGCTTCGCGTGATCCAGCGCGCAATGGACTGGTTCGAGGACCGCACCGCCGATGTGGCGGCCTTCGGCGGCGGGAAGCACAAAAGCCTGCCCGCGGCCGAGCGCGCCGCCGTGGCCGCCCGCCTGATGCCCGCGATCCGCGGCTTCGTATCGGGCAATCAGCACATGGTCGGCCATTTCGACGACAGCGACGCGGTGCTGGAATTCGTCAACGCCAAGGACATGCCCGCGCTGGCAGCCCTTGGCACATCGTGCCCCGACCATTTCCTGCGCACCAAGATCCGCCCGCTGGTGGTCGACTTCGACCCGGCGAAACCGGACGTGGACGCGGTGCTCGATGGGCTGGCCGCACAGGTCGCCGCCTACCGCGACGACTACGCCGCCTATTACGAGCGCTGCAAGCGCCCCGACAGCCCGCCGATCCGCGACCCCAACGCGGTGGTCTATCTCGTGCCGGGCGTGGGGATGATCACCTTTGCCCGTGACAAGGCCACGGCCCGCATCTCGGGCGAGTTCTACACCAACGCGATCAACGTGATGCGGGGCGCATCCTCGGTCAGCACCTATGTCGGCCTGCCCGAGCAGGAGGCCTTCGACATCGAATACTGGCTTCTGGAAGAGGCCAAGCTGCAACGCATGCCCAAGCCCAAGGCGCTGGCCGGCCGCATCGCGATGGTCACCGGGGCTGCGGGCGGGATCGGCTCGGCAACCGCCGCGCGCTACCTTGCCGAAGGGGCCTGCGTGGTGTTGTCGGACATCGACGGTGACGCGCTGAAGGGCGTCGAAGACAGCCTGGCCCAGGCCCATGGCCGCGACGTGGTGCGCAGCGTGGTGATGGACGTGACCGACGAGGCGACCGTCGCGGCGGGGTACGCGCGCGCGGCCGTCGAGTTTGGCGGCATCGACATCCTTGTGTCGAACGCTGGCATCGCCTCCTCCGCCCCGGTCGAGGACACCACGCTGGCGCTGTGGAACCGCAACATGGATATCCTGTCGACCGGCTACTTCCTTGTCAGCCGCGAGGCGTTCCGCCTGATGCGCGCGCAAGGCATCGGCGGCTCCATCGTTTTCGTCGCCTCCAAGAACGGGCTCGCCGCCTCGCCCAACGCCTCGGCCTATTGCACGGCCAAGGCCGCCGAGATCCACCTTGCCCGCTGCCTTGCCCTCGAAGGGGCCGAGGCGGGCATCCGCGTCAACGTGGTGAACCCCGACGCAGTGCTGCGCGGCTCGCGCATCTGGTCGGGCGAATGGCTGGAACAGCGCGCAGACACCTACAAGACCGACAAGGAGGGGCTGGAAGAGATGTACCGCCAGCGCTCGCTTCTGAAACGCTCGGTCTTTCCCGAGGACATCGCCGAGGCCTGCTATTTCTTCGCCTCGGACCAATCCGCCAAATCGACCGGCAACATCGTCAACGTCGATGCCGGTAACGTGCAGGCCTTCACGCGCTGAATGACCGAGGGGAGACGGACATGATCGACGGATCGGTGATCGAAGCGCAGAACGCTGCACGCATGACGGCGCTGCAGGAAGACTATGACGCGCTCGGTGCGGCACTTGCCCGGCGCGGCGTGGATATCGAGGCCGTGACGGCCAAGGTCGCGGCCTATGGCGTCGCGGTCCCGTCCTGGGGTGTGGGCACCGGCGGCACGCGCTTTGCCCGCTTTCCCG
Organism: uncultured Roseicyclus sp.; assembly: GCA_964629305.1. Classification (GTDB taxonomy): domain Bacteria; phylum Pseudomonadota; class Alphaproteobacteria; order Rhodobacterales; family Rhodobacteraceae; genus Roseicyclus. Next base: position 39,579 of record CAZVQL010000001.1, on the reverse strand, counting down.
GCCCAGGCGAGCCGCGCGATGTCTTCGACAAGCTCGACGATTGCGGCGTGATCCACCAGCTGACACGCGCGACACCCTCGGTCTCGCTGCACATCCCGTGGGATAAGGCGCCGCCCGCCGACCTGAAGGCCAAGGCCAAAGAGGTCGGCCTCGGCTTCGACGCGATGAATTCAAACACCTTCCAGGACCAGCCGGGACAGGCGCAGAGCTACAAGTTCGGCTCGCTCAGCCATACCGATCCGGCCACGCGCCAGCAAGCGGTCGAGCACAACCTCGAATGCATCGAGATCGGTCAGGCAATCGGCTCGAAGGCCCTGACCGTCTGGATCGGCGACGGCTCGAACTTTCCCGGCCAGACCGACCTGTCGCGCCAGTTCGATCGCTACCTCGACGCGATGAAGGATATCTACGCGGGCCTGCCCGCCGACTGGCGGCTTTTCACCGAACACAAGATGTACGAGCCCGCATTCTATTCCACGGTCGTGCAGGATTGGGGCACCAACTACCTGATCGCGCGGGAACTGGGCGAGCGCGCCTTCTGTCTTGTCGATCTGGGCCACCATGCGCCCAACGTGAACATCGAGATGATCGTCGCCCGCCTGATCCGCTTCGGCAAGCTGGGCGGCTTCCACTTCAACGACTCGAAATACGGCGACGACGATCTCGACACCGGTTCCATCGACCCGTTCCGCCTGTTCCTCGTCTTCAACGAACTGGTCGCGGCCGAGGGGACGCCGGGGTTTTCCCCCGCCCACATGCTGGACCAGTCCCACAACGTGACCGACCCGATCGAAAGCCTGATGTCCTCGGCGATGGAGGTCTGCCGCGCCTACGCGCAGGCGCTCTTGGTGGACCGTGCCGCACTCGCCGGGTTCCAGGACGAAAACGATGCGCTGATGGCCGCCGCAACGCTCAAGGCGGGGTTCCGCACGGATGTGGAGCCGATCCTCGCAATGGCGCGCCTGCGCTCAGGCGGGGCGGTCGACCCGGTTGCCACCTTCCGCGCCGCGGGCTACCGCGCGCAGGTGGCGGCAGAACGCCCCGCCGTGGCGCCAGGCTCCAGCGGGATCGTCTGAGCCCTCAGCCCATCCACTGCCTCAGCCCATCCGCTGCCTTAGCCCGTCGAAGCCCACGGCAAGGATCAGGACGACACCGCGTGTTACGTCCTGCCAGAAGCTCGACACGTTCATCAGCGTCAGCCCGTTGTTGAGCGTGCCGAGGATCATCACCGCCACAAGCGTGCCCCAGACGGACCCGCGCCCGCCCTGCAGCGAGGTGCCGCCGAGGATGATCGCCGCGATCACCGTCAACAGGTGCGGCCCCGCGGCATTCGGCGCGGCCGCCCCCAGCATCGCGGCCAGCATCGTGCCGGCCAGCGCGCCAGACATGGCCGAGACGACGTAAAGGGTGATCTGCGTGCGGTTGACCGGAAGGCCGATCAGGCGGCTCGCCTCGGGGTTGCCGCCGACGGCATAGGCGTAGCGGCCGAAATGCGTCTTCTGCATCACGATGTAGAGCGCGACATAAACCGCCAGCATCAGCAGCGCGGGCACCGGCACGCCCAGAACGCGCCCCTGTCCCAGCCAGTTGAACCCATCGACCAGCAAGGGCCGGGTCAGACCGCCCGTCAGGATCAGCGAGACACCGGTGACGATCGACATGGTCGCCAGCGTCACGATCAGCGGGTTGAGGCGCAAGAATGTCGCCAGGAGCCCGTTCACCAGCCCGATCAGCGCGGCGATGCCCACCGCAAGCAGCACCGCGATCCAGATCGGGATGCCCGCGGCATACATCAGCGCGATCAGCACGCCCGTCAGCCCGGCGACGGCCGCGACCGACAGGTCGAGCCCCCCCGCGATGATCAGGGGCGTGCCCGCCGCCGCCATCAGCCCGATCAGCGCCACGTTCGAGCCGATCGACATCATGTTGCGCATCGTGAAGAAGAACGGCGAAAGGACCGAGAAGACGACGATCAGGATCACGTAGAAGACAAGCAGGATCAGCACCGTCGTGCCGACACCCGACCCCGAGAAGAGGCGTTTGAAAAGACTGTCTCGGGCTGTGCTGTCGCTCATGGGCTGACCTGTTCTTTTTTCATCGGGGTTGCGTGATCGCCCGCGACCGACCCCATCAGGTCGGCCGCCGTGGCGCCACGGGCGAATTCCGCGGTGATGCGGCCGCGGTCTATGACGAGCGACCGGTCGCTCAGGCCCGCCACCTCCTCCACGTCCGAGGACAGGACGAGGATGGCCAGCCCCTCGCGCGCGAACGCGGCGAGGTGGCCGTAGAGCTCGCGCCGCGCGCCGACATCGACACCGCGCGTGGGCTCCTCCAGGATCAGCATGCGCACCTTGGGGTTCAGCCAGCGTGCGACGCAGACCTTTTGCTGGTTGCCCCCCGACAACAGGCGGATCGGCTGATCCGGCCCCGAGGTGCGGATGCCGATGCGCGCGATCCAATCGGCGGCATGGGCGCGCTCGCGCTCGGGGGCAAGGAAGGCGCCGCGCCCGAAATCGCCCTGGAACGGCGCGACAAGGTTCTGCGCGACCGACAGGTCGGCAAGGATGCCGTCGGTCTTGCGCTCGGCGGTGACAAAGCCCACGCCGGCATCCCGCGCCGCGCGGGGCGAGGCGGGGGCATAGGGCGCGCCCGCAAGCGTCATCGCTCCGCCGGGCAGCCGTCCCTCGACCCCGAAGAGCATGCGGCCCAGAACCTCGACGCCCGATCCGATCAGCCCGAAAATGCCCAGGATCTCGCCCTGCCGCAGGTCAAAGGACACATCCGCAATCCGTACCGGCAGCTGCAGGCCGCGCGCGCTGAACAAAACCGCAGCATCGGGCGGCAGCGGCGGGCGATCCTCGAACAGGTGCCCCGCCGCCTGCCCCAGCATGGCCGCGACGACCTCGGCCACGTCGGTCGCGGTCGGGCTGAATTCGCCCGCGTTGCGCCCGTCGCGCAGCACGACGATACGGTCGGCGATGCGAAACACCTCGTTGAGGTAATGCGAGATGTAGACCACCGCGGTGCCCCGCGCCTTGAGGCGGTGCAGGATTTCGAAGATCTGCTCGCTCTCCTGCTCGGACAACGCGGCGGTCGGCTCGTCCATCACAAGGATATCCGCCTCGCCTTCCAGCGCGCGGGCAATTTCGACGATGCGTTGCTCAGCGACGCCCAGGTCGCCCACGCGCATGTCGGGGCGGATATGGCCAAAGCCAAGCTCGTCCAGCACGCGCCCGGCTCGGACCGCCATCCCGGCCCAATCGACCCTGCCGCCCCCCTGCCCGGACAGGCACACGTTCTCGGCCACGCTCAATTCCGGAAAGACCGAGATTTCCTGCGGCAAAAAGGTGATGCCCAGACGCAGCGCGTCGCGGGGCGATGCCATCTCGACCGGGGTGCCGTTCACCTCGATATCGCCGCCGTCGCGGGTATAGACGCCGGTGAGGATCTTCATCAGCGTGGATTTCCCGGCCCCGTTCGAGCCCAGCAGCGCCACGATCTCGCCGGGCTTTGCGTGGAATGCGACGTCGTCCAGAACGCGGGCCTGACCGAAGCTCTTTCGGATCGCCTGCATTCTTAGGCGCGGGATCTCGGCCTCGGTCATCACCGCTCTTTCTTGTATAACAATCTTAGCCGTGGGGTCGCCCCGCGCAGCAATATGATGCGCAGGGCGGCACTGGCTACTCGACGAATTTGTTATTCGTCAGGGATCAGGTTCTGCACGTCGGCCAGCGACGGATCGTCCCGCAAAGCGGCAAGATGTGCCTGGAACCCGTCTTCGGGGAAGACATAGTCGATGGTCTCGACATCCGCACAGTCGAAATTCGCGTTGAACTCGCAGATGTTGGCGGGCGTGACCATCTGGTGGTTGATCAGCACCGCATCGGGCAGGTCCACACCGGCCAGCGTCGCCAGCGCGATGGGGATCAGCGAGTTGCCGTAGCGCTCGGGGAAGGAACCGACCGCGGCGACGAAATCCTCTTCGGTCACCAGCGTCTCCGCCTCGTCCGCGCCAAGGCCCACGACCGTGATCATGTCGCGCCCGTCTTGCTGGGCGGCGCGCAGGATGCCGGTGGTGGCCTGGTCGTTGATGGCGGTGCCCATGATCGGCACGCCCTCGGGTATGCGGCTGAGCAGGCTGCGGGTCTGGGTGAAGCTTTCCTCGAGCGTGTTCTTGCTGTCGAAGGTCAGCACCTGATCCTCGGGGAAGCCGGGCAGCGCGGCAAGGAAGCCCGCGATCTGGCCGCCCGTGCGCATCGCCGGGATGGGACCGGATTGCGGCAGCTCACCCTCGATGAAATAGCCGTTCATCACGGCCTCGAGCCCATAGCGCTCGACCGCCGCCTGCGCGAGATAGGACCCGCCCATGAAGCCCGCGCGCGGGTTGTTCACGCCAAAGAAGGTGGCGCCGGGCATCGGGATGTCGATGGCGACGACGGGAATGCCGGCATCGTTCAGGCGCTGCATGATGACCGCGCCGAACTGAGCGTCGGTCTGGAATTCGATCACGAAATCGACGTTGCGGGTGATGAAGCTTTCTGCATTCGCAAGCGCGGTCGCGCCATCGAGGCGATTGTCGGCAACCACCACCTCGATCCCCGCGGCCTCGGCATTGGCAAGGATGCCTTCCTCGACCAGGGCGCAGAACGGAATGTCGCGTTGCAGGTTGGCGAACCCGATGACGTAGTTTTCGCCGTTGCGCGGCGGCGTCACCGACATCGCTTCCTGCACCATGGCCATCAGGTTATCGACCGGGAACATCGTCCCGTCGTGAGTGGCCGGGTCGAATCCGTGGAAATCCTGTGCGACGGCGGGCGACAGGCTCAACGCCAATGCTGCCGTGGCAGCCAGCAAGACCTTCTTCATGGATTATCCTCCTCCTGTCGCGGCGACCGGTCGAACCCCTCCCGGGTCATGCGGCACCGCGCAAGACAAGCGTAGGCCACCCGCGGTTTCGGTTTCTGACCAAAAACATATGGAAAATGATCAAACGCAGAACGGCGCGCACGCCTTTAGCCAAAACGGGCCAAGTGAATGGAAAGCCCTTTTGCAGAAGGCGATCAGGCGACATGGACAGGTTGACGAACACGTCACCAATCATCGCCTTGATTTCGAAACCGACCCTCTGACAAGGTAGGCTATGCCCGCCATGCCGCCTGAAGACTATTTCTGCTACATCCCCGAAAGTCGGCTGTGCAAGACGCTGGGCTGCACCATGCAATCCTCGGGGTTCACGCAAGTCAGGCGCCATTCGCCCTATCCCGTGGCGATCCATCCCAAGGACCATCATTTCAACTTCAGCCGGGGGCGCATCCTTCAAGCCTACCAGATCGTGTTCATCTCAGAGGGGCGTGGGCGCGCCGAACTGGGCCGTGAACGGCGCGAACAGGAGATCCGCGGCGGCATGGTCTTTATGCTGTTCCCGAACGTCTGGCACCGATACGCTCCCGACCCGATGACCGGCTGGACCGAGCATTGGATCGAGTGCAAGGGCAGCGCCTTCGACATGGCGCAGGGCAGCGGGCTGATCGACATCAACCGCCCGATCTTCCGCAACCCCAACGTCGAGGCGATTGCCAGTACCTTCGCCGAGATCCACGACCTCGCGCGGCAGGACGTGCTCGGACACCAGCCGGTGCTGTCGATGCTGGGCCTCAAGCTGCTGGCGCTTCTGACTGCCCCGAACGAGGCGGGCTCGGACGGGTCGGCCCGCCTGGTCGATGCGGCACGGATGCTGCTGATGGAGCGCTGCGCCGAGAACCAGCCGATGGAGGCGGTCGCCGAAGAGTTGAACGTCAGCTATTCCTACCTTCGGCGCAGTTTCCGGGCCGCGACGGGCAGTTCCATGAAGGAGTTCCAGCTGTCGGTGCGCATCCAGCGCGCCAAGGACATGCTCGACAATTCCGATCTCTCGGTGAAGGAGATTGCCGGCAAGCTCGGGTTCAGCTCGGCCTTCCACTTCTCGAACCAGTTCCGCAAGATCGCGGGATGCCCACCATCGGACTGGCGGGCCAGGCCCACGCGATGGAACGGCGAGGCGCTCAGCAGATCCGAATGACCTCGAGATCCAGAAGCGCGCCCAGCTTCTCGATCCGCCCGGCGATATGCCCGACACCGACCGCACAGTGATGCGCCGGTGCCGCGGCATTCCACGCCTCGACGAAGCCGCGTGCGCCTGTGGGAAAGCGGTAGCGGCTGTTGGTGTTGCCGATCTCGAGGATCGGGCCCGGCACCGACTCGCCCTCGGCCACGAGCAGCTGGATGCGCCCCCTGGTTTCGACCACCGATAGAAGCGTGACCGGACCGTGCCGCACGCTCATCTCGACGCTGACACCCGCGCCGACCTTGCCGTGATAGACCTCGAGCGGGCGGATCTTGGTCTTGCCCTGCGCGATCTTCGTGTGCCCCGGCCCGTCATGGCCCATCAGCACGATGTCATCGTCGAAATCCATCGCGTAATACTCGGTAAAGGACCCGCCCGCGCCGAAAGCATCCATGATCTTCATGGCCTGCGCGTTCTTGACCTCGTATTCGCCCGCAACGGGCACGCCTGCGGCAGTGAGCATCGAACACCCCACGATCACCGAGGTGATGATGTCCTCGTGGACGGTTCCGGGCTGGGATTCGTAGTAATAGGCGATCGCCCCGAGATCGTGGCGCTCGACCATCTCGAACAGCGCGGCAGCTGTCAGCGCCGCACGGCGCAGTTCGGCGGGGTCGCATCCCTCTTCGATGTCGAATTGCACCTTGATCAGATCGAGCACCTCGTCGACCGCGTTTTCGGGAATGGCAGCGCGGATCGCGGCCAGCTCGTCGATCTCGAGTATCTCGATCAGCGTGCCGAAGGCGGCGCTGTGCAAGGTCATGTCGGAATAGATGTCGAGCATCCCGTTGTAGTAGCGGCCCATGACGCCCAGCTTGCTGTGCGCCAGGACATGGGCGACGCGGGCGGCCTCGATCCAATCCTCGATAGCGGCATCGACATGGGCGTCGCCCTCCAGCACGCCGGTCACCTGGTGGAAGCGGATGCCGGTCCGGGTGAAGACATTGGCGATCTCGGGCACCGGGCAGGCGGCACAGTGCGCCAGCCATTCGCCCGTCATGCGGGTGCGGTCGCCAAGACGGTTGAAGCTGGCATAATCGATGGCGCGCACCGGCTGAAGGTTCAGGACGATCACCGGCACGCCCGCCCTGCGCACCACCGGCAGCACGGTGGATGACAGCGCATAGGTCGTGACATACAGAAAAATGACATCCACGTCCGCCGTCCGGAAATCATGGCCCGCCTGCACCGCCTTTTCGGGCGTGTCGATCAGGCCGAGGTTCACGACGCTGACGCCGTCGCGGGCAAGCTTTTGCTCGACCTTGTCGACATAGCCGATCAGACGAGCCTCGAGCCCCTCGAACTGCGGCCAGTAGGCATCGAGGCCGATGCCGAAAAGACCAACCTTAACGCTCCGGTGTTCCCATTTGGACATGCTGCGCACCCTCCTCAGTCCAGGGGCGGGCAACAGTTTGGACAACACGCGCGTTGCCCGGACCACGGATCGCCGCCCCCGTGTACCGGGAAAGGCTAGCGTTATCGCCGCTTTGGATTCTGACCTATCCCATACGGTTTCTGACTCAGTGAAACCCGGTTCGGCACCAAGGCACTGATCGCGGCACGGCTCAGATCGTGAGGCCCATCGCCACCGGATCGAGGGCGACGAGCGCACCGCGCCCCGCGATGACATGGCGCGAAACCGCGCAGCCCAGGGCAACGCATTGCTTCAGCTCGGCCCCCGTTCGGAGCCCAGCCAGAACACCCGCGTTGAACGCATCGCCCGCGGCCGTGGTGTCGACCGGCACCGCGACCGGCTCGACGGCATGATCGAAGGGCACGATATCCGCCCCCGCTACATGCACCGCCCCACCGCCATTCTTCACGATACACAGCCGCGCTCCGTGGTCGATGTAGCGTCTCGCCGTGTCAGCCGGGCACGCATCGCCGAAGGTAGCCGCCTCGTCATCAAAGGACGGGAACACCAGGTCGGCCACACCTGCCGCGGCCTCAGTCATTCGGCGCAGGGTTGCCGCGTTCTCCCAAAGGCGGGGCCGGATGTTCGGGTCGAAGACCACCTGTGCCCCCGCCTGCCGACAGTTCGCAAGGCGCTCGAGCAGTCGTGCTCGCATTGCAGGCGCGAGGATCGCCATGGTGATCCCCGAAAAATAAATTAGCCAGTCGGGCCCAGCCCCATCCAGCACATCAAGCCCGTCGGCCAGGTCACGGGCGGCAGAGACGGAGCGCCAATAGCTGAACGACCGCTCCCCGTTGTCGAGCGTCACCAGGTAGAGGCCGACGGTCTTGCCCGGAATGCGACGGATCAGCGACGTTCCGACCCCTGCTTCTTCCATGAAGCTCAGCATCGCCTCGGACACCGCATCGTCACCGACCGCGCTGAGGTAGTCGACAGAAGGCCCCTCGCTGCAGAGCTGCCGAAGGTACCAGGCCGTGTTGAAGCTGTCGCCGGCATAGCCGAGCGCATGGGTGCCGCCACCCGTGGGCGCGACCTCGACCATGCACTCCCCGATGCTCACGAAGCGCGACCAACGCCACGCGATCCCTGCGTCCTTGCCAGATGATGCCACGTCCTGCACGCGAACCTCCCGCCGTCTTGCTCGACATTGCGCCCAATTGAATATTCTAGTATCCCAGTCATGTCGAGCGAGTGTGACGCGCTCCCGGCACCAAGCTTCCTCGACGCGGCTGGACAGGGAATAGAAACTTGCACAGCCCAAAGTGGGATACTACCATACCAATTGTGAGCACCATCACCCCCCTCCGCGGAGAAACCTCTGCGCGGCGCACCGCGAATAGGAGTGACCCATGACCGCCTATCCCGCAACCCAGGCGGATCTCGGCGTGATGCGCCAGGTGCTGGCCGAGAACCCGGACATGATGGTCGTATCCTTCCGGTTCGAGACAGAGGCCGAGGGCAAGCTTCACAGCCATCCGCACGTGCAGTCGACCTACGTGAAATCCGGACGCTTCCGGTTCGAGATCGACGGCCGCACCTTCGACGTGCAGCCCGGCGACAGCTTCATCATTCCCACGGGTGCTCAGCACGGGTGTCGCTGTCTCGAGGCGGGCGAACTGATCGATTGTTTCACCCCGCGCCGTGACGATTTTCTTTGAAGGACCAAGACATGCTGACCGTTCGATCCCTCTACGCCGTGAGCCAGGCGGAGACCCGCGCCATGGACACCACCGCGCTGCGCGACAATTTCCATGCCGGAGACCTTTTTCGCGCCGGCGAGATCCGCCTGGTCTACACCCATTACGACCGGATGATCGTCGGCGGCGCAGTGCCCGAGGGCGGTGATCTCGTTCTGGATCATGTGGCCGAATGCGGCACGGCCTCGATCCTCGACCGGCGCGAGTTGGGCATCCTCAACGTTGGCGCGGCCGCAAAGGTCAGCGCGGGCAGCGACAGCTACGAGCTTGGCCGCGGCGACGTGCTCTACCTCGGAATGGGCTCGGGCCCCGTGACCTTTTCGGGCGACGGGCGGTTCTACATCGTCTCGGCACCGGCGCACCGGGCGCTGCCCGCGAAGCGCGTCACCATCTCGGATGCAGGCAGCGTCAAGCTGGGCGCACCCGAAACCGCCAATGACCGCACGATCTACCAGTTCATCCACCCCGACGTGATGGAAAGCTGCCAGCTGGTCATGGGCTACACGATGTTCCACGGCGGCTCGGTATGGAACACCATGCCGGCTCATCTGCATGACCGCCGGATGGAGGCTTATCTCTACTTCGACCTTGCCGAGGAAAACCGCGTCTTTCACTTCATGGGCGAACCCCACGAGACGCGCCACATCGTCATGAAGAACGAGGATGCCGTGATCTCGCCGCCCTGGTCGATCCATTGCGGCTGCGGCACGGGTGCCTATACCTTTTGCTGGGCAATGGCGGGTGACAACGTGGACTACAAGGACGTGGAAATGGTCGCGATGGGGGATCTGAGGTGAGCGCCTTTGCGCTCGACGGGCAGACGGCGCTGGTAACCGGCGCCAACACGGGGATCGGTCAGGCCATCGCGGTGGCGCTCGGGCGGGCGGGTGCGCATGTAATCTGCGCCGGACGGTCCCCCTGTGACGAGACGGTCGGGATGATCGCCAGCGCCGAGGCGCTGAGCCTCGACTTCGCCGACCCGATGGCGGCACGGGATGTCTTTTCGAACCGGCCCATCGACATCCTGATCAATAATGCGGGCATCATCCGACGCGATGACAGCACCGATTTCACCGAAGCCGACTGGGACGACGTGATCGACGTGAACCTCAAGGCGGTGTTCTTTACCTGCCAGGCCTTTGCGCGCGCGATCCTTGCGCGCAAGGGGCGCGGAAAGATCGTGAACATCGCCTCGCTGCTGTCCTTTCAGGGCGGCATTCGCGTGCCGTCCTACACCGCCTCCAAGCACGGGGTCGCCGGGCTGACGAAGATCCTCTGCAACGAATGGGCCGCAAGGGGCATCAACGTGAACGCCATCGCGCCAGGTTACATCGAAACGAACAACACCGCAGCCCTGCGGGCCGACCCCGCACGCAACAGAGCGATCCTCGAGCGCATCCCCGCGGGCCGTTGGGGCAAGCCTGACGATATCGCGGAAACGGCGGTGTTCCTGTCGGCACCTGCGTCGGATTACGTCAACGGCGCGGTGCTGAATGTCGACGGCGGATGGCTGGCGCGGTGAACCCGCTTGCGGCCCTTCAGATCCAGCAGAACTCGGTATGTCCTTGGGCGCGCATCAGCGCCTCGACGAAGAAATAGTCGCCGTAGGGGACCATCCCTTCGCCCAACCGATTGTGCAGGCGCTTGATCTTGGCCCGCATCTGGGTGCGCAGCTTGGCATCAAGGTTGGACAAGGGTTCGTCGAACAGGAACACCTTGGGGTAACGCGCGCTGGCGCGCCCCATGGCGACGCACTGGCGCTGGCCGCGCGACAGGTCGGCAGGCTTGCGCTCGAGGTAGTCGGTCAGCCCCAGGATGCCCGCAACCTCGTCGAGCTGCGCGGCGATCTCGGCCTTGGGCGCGATGCGGTTCACCTCGCGACCGTCGATCGTCAGCGAGCCGTCGCTGATCTCCTCCAGCCCCGCGATCATGCGCAGCGTCGTGGATTTGCCGCAGCCCTACGGGCCGACCAGCACAAGGAATTCCCGCGGTGCTATCTCGAGGTCAATGCCATGCACGACATCGAGAGCGCCATACCGCTTGACGGTTCCCTGCAACTCGACGCCTGCACTTACCCCTCCGAAACCAGATGTCCGGCTGTTTCCAGCCGGGTAGTGGCGTGTTTCTCTAGCCACCGCCAGCAATCTGGTATACTAGTATTTTCATGACGGTAGCAAGTTTCCGGCCGCCACGCGGAACCCACGACGGAAGAGGCGATCTTGAAAGATGCAGGGGCAAGACAGCCGGTCACGCCGGTCTAGCCTTGCCACGTCATTTGCCCTAGTTTCCGGCAAGCTGAGAGGTCATTGACGATGAAGATTATGGACATGATCGAAAAACGGCGCACCAGCGCCGATATCGTCTTCGAACAAATCTATGATCAGATTATCACCCTTGGGCTGATGCCCGGCGAGAAGATTTCCGAAGCCGAGGTGGCCGAGCGTTTCGGCATTTCCCGTCAGCCGGTGCGCGATGCCTTCAACCGGCTCGACAACCTGCAGCTTATCCAGATCCAGCCGCAGCGCGCGACGATGGTGAAGAAGTTCTCGTTGCAAGGCATCGCGGCCGCGCGCTTCGTCCGCCTCGCTCTCGAGGTGGAAATCCTCAAGGTCGCGACGGCGAAATGGTCAGATGACCACGCCGCCGCGTTCCAGAAGAACCTCGAGGCACAGGACGACGCGGTCGAAAAACTGGATCACGTGGCGTTCCACGGCCTTGACGAAGACTTCCACCGGCTGATCGCCGAAGTCGCCGATGCAGGCTTCGCCTTCGATCTGGTCCTCGAGAAGAAGGCGCAGGTGGATCGCATCTGCGTGCTCAGTCTGAAGGACGGCGAAGGGATGCGCGCGCTTGTGGAAGATCACCGCCGGATCTACGACCTTATCCGATCTCGAGATGCGGCCGGCGCGGAAAACACGCTTCGCCTGCATCTCTCGCGGATCGAAAGCACGATCGAGAAGATACACGGCCAACACGCCGACTATTTCGAATAAGGCGGGCGCGGCTTACATCACCGCGCCGATCTGCCAGGGCAGGATCTCGTGATCGCCAAGGCCGAGCGCCTCGCTTTTCGTGACCTTCCCCGAGGCGACTGCGATGATTTCCGCGAGGATCTCGGCCCCCTTGTCCTCGAGGCTCACACCCGCGCTGACGATGTCGCCGCAGTTGATGTCCATGTCATCGGGCATCGCGGCGAAGAGCCGGTCGTTGGTCGCCAGCTTGATCGTCGGCGCAGGCTTGGAGCCGAAAGCCGACCCCCGCCCCGTGGTGAAGACCACCACCTGCGCACCACCCGCGATCTGCCCCGTGACCGAGACCGGATCGTAGCCGGGCGTGTCCATGAAGGTCAGGCCGGGCGCGGTCACCTGTTCGCCGTAGCCCACCACGTCTGCCAGCGGCGTGGCCCCGCCCTTGGCCGCGGCACCAAGCGACTTTTCCAGGATCGTGGTCAGCCCACCCGCCTTGTTGCCGGGCGTCGGGTTGTTGTCCATCGAACCGCCATGCATGGCGGTGTACCCCTCCCACCAGTGGATGCGTTCGAGCAGTTTCTCGGCCACGGCAGGGCTCGCGGCGCGCCGGATCAGCAGTTGCTCGGCCCCGTAGATCTCGGGGGTTTCCGACAGGATCACCGCACCGCCCTGCCCCACCAGCCTGTCCGCGGCGACGCCCAGCGCGGGGTTCGCGGTGATGCCTGAATAGCCGTCCGACCCGCCGCATTGGAGCGCAACGGTCAGGGCCGAGGCGGGGCAATCGCTGCGCGCGGTCGCGTTCACCTCTGGCAGCAGCGCCTCGACCCGTTCACGGATCGCCGCGATGGTGGCGCGCGTGCCGCCGGTGTCCTGGATGGTCAGGCCGTGAAACCGCTCCTGCCCGGTTCCGGCAAAGGCCGCCTTCATCCGAGCGACCTGCATCACCTCGCAACCAAGGCCAACGAAGACGGCCGCGCCCACGTTCGGATGCGTGGCATAGCCCCAGAGCACCCGTTGCAGGTTGTCCCAGCCCGGCCCGTCCGAGGCCATGCCGCAGCCGGTGCCGTGGGCCAGCGCGAAGATGCCGTCGATGTTGCCGTAATCGTTCAGGATGCCGCTGGCACGGATCTCTTCCGCCGCCTGCCGGATCACGGTCGCCGAACAGTTCACCGTGGCGCACAGGACGATATAGTTGCGGGTGCCCACCCGTCCGTCAGGGCGGCGAAAGCCCTTGAACGTCATGTGCGACGCGGTGGGGATCGCGGCCTGCGCGGCCTTCAGGTCGACGCCAACGTCGTAGCTGCGGTCATGCTCTCCGATCGCGCAGTTGTGGCTGTGGACATGGTCGCCCGCCGCGATATCGGTCGTGGCATACCCAATGATCTGGCCAAACTTTCGGATCGGTCGGCCCGCGGCGACGTCATGGCGCGCCAGCTTGTGGCCGGCAGGTATGGCACCCTGCTTCTCGGTCAGGATAACCACGTCGTCAGCGGGATGAAGGAGGATCGGGTCGGGCATGGGCGCGTCTTCTCACGTATCGGTCAACGCCAGGATCATGGCACGCGCACCGCGCCGCGTCAGGCCCTCGAGCGCTTCTGTCAGACCCTCTTGCAGCCCGGTGTTCCGGGCAAGGTCTTCCGGGAAGACATCTCGGATCGCCAGAAAGGCCGAGACCCGCCCTGCGGCGTCATCGGCACTGTCCCAGGCCGCAAGAAGCCGCCCGGCCATGGGGTCGCGGACATCGATCGGCTGGCCCGTCTCATCGGTGCCACCAGCGTAGCGCATCCAGCTCGCAACGGCGAGGACCAGCCCCCGCACTGGCCTGCCTGCGGCAAGACCGTCAGAGAGCGTGCCGAGCAATCGTTGCGGCAGTTTCTGGCTTCCATCCATCGCGATCTGCCATGTCCGGTGCCGAATTGCCGGGTTGGCATAGCGCTTCAGCAGCGCCTCGCAATAGCGCGGCAGGTCCTCACCCTCGGGTTGTGGCACCGTCGGCAGGATTTCCCGCGACCAGAGGTGACGGCAATAGGCCACAAAGGCAGGGTCGGCCACCGCGTCGGAAATCGTCTCGTGACCGGCGAGATAGCCGAGATAGGCCAGCGCGGAATGGGTGCCGTTCAGGCAGCGCAGTTTCATCGTCTCGAAGGGGGCGACATCCTGCACCATCTGGACCCCCGCCGCTTCCCATGCGGGGCGGGCGCCGCCGATGAAATCATCCTCGATGACCCATTGCCGAAACGGCTCGTGCATCACGCAGGCCGGGTCGTGGTAGCCACGCGCGTCGCCCAGCGCCTCGACATCCGCCGGGGTTGTGGCAGGCGTGATCCGGTCGACCATCGTCGCGGGAAAGCGGACATGCTTGTCGATCCACTGGGCGAGTTCCGCATCCCGCGCCCGCGCCATGTCGAGTACCACGCCACGCACCAGCGACCCGTTGTGGGGAAGGTTGTCGCAACTCAGCACCGTGAAGGGCGCAACGCCCGTATTCCTTCGCCGCGCCAACGCCTCGATGATGAAGCCCGGCGCGGTCGTAGGTGCCGTGGGATTGGCCAGGTCGGCTGCAATCCCCGGATGATCGAGCCGCAGCCGCCCGGTCGAAGGTTCGTGGCAATACCCCTTCTCGGTGATGGTCAAGGACACGACCCGCACCTCGGGCGCGGTCATCGCCAGCAGCACCGCCTCGGGGTTCTCGGGCGCGACAAGCACCTTCACGACAGATCCGATCACACGGTGTTGCGGCCCCTCGTGCGTCAGCGTGACCGAAGTATAGACCCCATCCTGTGGCCCCAACTGGTCGCGGGCGGTGGGGCTTTGCAGCGAGACGGCGCAGATGCCCCAGTCACCGCCTGCAGCGGCCATCGCCTCTTCCGTCCAGATCGCGTTGAAGGCCCGGAAAAAGGCCCCGGGGCCGAAATGAACGATCCCGACACCGGGCGCCGGTGCCTTTCGCGTCAGGCGGGGCAAGTCGGTCAATGGCGTCTCCAACGGTCAGTCTCGGCAGATCATGCCGTGCTCTGTACCAGGGGCGATCGCCCCTGTCAGAAGAGCGACGGCAGCCACAACGACACGGCGGGGATGTAGGTCACGATCATCAACGTCACGACGGCGGCGAGGTAGAAGGGCCAGATGGTACGGATGACCCGCCCCACCGGCACCTTGCCAACTGCGCAGCCCACGAACAACACCGCGCCAACCGGCGGCGTACACAAGCCGATGCCGAGGTTCAGGACCATGATGATCCCGAAATGGACCGGATCGACGCCCACCGCGGTCGCCACCGGCAGGAAGATCGGCGTCGTAATCGCGATCAGCGGCGACATGTCCATGAAGGTGCCAAGCAGCAGCAGGACAAGGTTCAGGACCAGCAGGATCACCAGCGGGTTCGACGACAACTCGGTCATCGTCTGGGCGAGCGAGGCCGGGATGCGCATGTAGGCCAGAAGCCACGCGAAAGACGCCGCGCAGCCAATGACCAACAGCACCATCGACGCCGTGCGCACCGCCCCCAGCGTGGCCGCGACAAAATCGCTCCAGCCGAGTGTGCGATAGGCGACCAGCGTCACCAGAAGGGCGTAGACCACCGCGATGCACGAGCTTTCCGAGGCAGTGAAGACGCCCGAGCGTACGCCGCCGAAAATGATCGCCACAAGGATCAGGCCCGGGATCGCGTTGAGGAAGATGCGCCCCATCACCGCCGCACCGGGGAAGCGCTCTGTCGGATAACCCCGATTGCGCGCCACGAACCAGGCCGTGACCATCAGCGCGATGGCAAGGATGAGTCCGGGCAGAATACCCGCAGTGAACAGGTCCGCGATCGAGATGCGCCCACCAGCCGCGATCGAGTAGATGATCAGGTTGTGCGAGGGCGGCAGCATCAGCGCGATGATCGAGGACACGACCGTGACGTTGACGGCGTAATCCTTGTCGTAGCCCCGTTCCTCCATTTGCGGGATCATCAGACCCCCGATGGCCGAGGCGTCGGCCGCGGCCGAGCCGGAGATGCCGCCGAAAAGGACCGAGGCGGTGATGTTCACCTGCCCGAGGCCGCCGCGCAGGTGACCCACGGCGGCGCCCGCCAGTGCGACAAGTCGCCGGGCGATATCGCCCCGCACCATCAACTCGCCCGCGTAGATGAAAAAGGGGATCGCCATGAGCGCGAAGACCGACATCCCGGAATTCAGCTGCTGGAACACGACGACCGGCGGCAGGCCGATGTAGATGATGGTCGCGAAGGCCGAGACGCCAAGGCAGAAGGCGACGGGCGTACCAATTAGTAGGAGAAAGGCGAAAGTGCCGAACAGAACGTAGACTTCCATGATGCGCTCACTCCTCCGCGGTCGCAGCTTCGCCGAAGCGCGCCGTCGGCAGGCCCGCGAGGCGGCGCAGGATGCGCTCGAGCGAAAAGAGCAGCATCAACACTCCGCCCCAGATCAATGCGCCGTAGTTGAACGCGCCCGATATGCCGATGTTCGGGATCGTGGTGTTCCACGTCGTCTGTGCCAGTTGCACCCCGAAAACGATCATGCCACCCGAGAACGCCGCGACGAACAGGTCCGAAACCGTGTGCAGCACCGCCTTGGCGCGTGGTCCCAACACATGCAGAAGAACGTCGAAGCTGAGGTGGTTGCCTTCGCGGATGCCGACGGCGGCGCCCAGGATGATGAACCATCCCATGATGATGACCGATCCGTTGCCGGTCCAGGTGGGCGTGTCGTTGAGGATGTAGCGACCATAGACCTGCCACGCGATGAACCCGGTCATCGCCACGAGGCCCGCCCCGGACAGGTACAGCGAGACCTTGGCCAAGAGCCCGAAAGCCACGGCCAGCCGTTCCGCGAATGCGCGCATCATCCCCCCTCCGGACCCGAACCGAAAAAACGGGCCGCCCCCTTGGGGGCGACCCGCCGAACAGCTGCACTTGTTACTGGACAGCCTGGATGCGCGTCACGAGATCACGCAGCGCATCGGTTGTGACGTGGCGCTCGTAGACGGGCACCATGGCTTCGATGAAGGGGGTCTTGTCGATGTCGTCGATGATCTCCACACCGGCAGCGCGGACGATCTCTTCGGACGCCGCTTCGCGCTCGGCCCAGAGCTGACGCATGTGCGGGACCGCATCGCGCGCGGCCTGACGGACAAGCGCCTGGTCTTCCTCGCTGAGCCGGTTCCAGCTGGCCTGCGACATCACGAGGACCTCGGGCACGATCAGGTGCTGGTTCAACGTGTAGTAGCCCGCAACCTCGTAATGCCCCGAGCTTTCGAAGGAGGGCCAGTTGTTCTCGGCCCCGTCGATGACACCGGTCTGGATCGACGAATAGACCTCGCCGTAGGGCATGGGCGTCGCGTTGCCGCCCAGCGCGTTCACCATGTCGACGAAAACGTCGGACTGCATCACGCGGAAGCTCAGGCCGGCCATATCCTCGATCGAGCGGATGGGTCGCTCTCTGTTGTAAAAGCTGCGCGAGCCGCCGTCGAAATAGGCCAGACCGACAAGGTTGTGGTTCCCGAAGGCGGCCAGCACCTCGTCGCCGATGTCACCGTCGACGACGGCGTGCATGTGCTCGGTCGAGCGGAAGATGAAGGGCAGCGAGAAGACCTTGGTTTCCTCGATGATGTTGTTGAACGGACCGAGGCTGACGCGGTTCATGTCGATCACGCCGAGCTGCGTCTGCTCGATCGTGTCGGCCTCCTGCCCGAGCTGGGCCGAGTGGTAGACCTCAACGCAGAGGCGGCCGCCCGAGCGTTCTTCCAGAAGATCGCCCATGTATTCGACGGCGGCAACGGTCGGATACCCCTCGGGGTGCGTGTCCGACGAGCGCAGGGTGATCTCGCAGGCCAGTGCGCCTGTGGCCATGGCCGTTGTGGCGGCCAGAGCGGCCAGCGCGGTCTTCAGTGCAGTCATTGTCAGTCCTCCCTTGGTAAACTGGTCACAGGCGATAGGCCTCCCTAGCCAGCCTGTAGGTAAGGTCGTGTGCGACCTCGAACGCCTCGCTTTCCCTCAGTCTTCCCGTGCCGACGAGGGTGGCGAGATAGGCGCAATCCGAGCGCCGCGCGACATCGTGGCGGGCCGGGATCGAACAAAAGGCACGGGTGTCGTCGTTGAAGCCGGCGGTGTTGTAGAAACCGCAGGTTTCGGTCGTCAGTTCGCGGTAGCGGCGGATGCCTTCGTAACTGTCGAAGAACCACCAGGGCGGGCCGAGGCGCAGCGCGGGGTAAGCGCCTGCCAGCGGCGCAAGCTCGCGGCCATAGGTCGTCTCGTCGAGCGTGAAAAGGATCACGGTCAGGTCGCGTTCCATGCCCACGGCATCGAGCAGCGGCTTGAGGTTGCCCACGAAATCGGTGCGGCGGGGAATGTCGAAGCCCTTGTCGCGCCCATGGGCTTCGAAAACGCTGCGCGAATGGTTGCGCCACGATCCGGGATGGATCTGGAGCGTCATCCCATCCTCGAGGCTCATGCGCGCCATCTCGGTCAGCATCTGGCCGCGAAAGGCGTCGGCCTCGTCAGCCGTGCAGGCCCCGCGCAGCGCCTTGTCGAAAAGCGCCGCGGCCTCGGCCGGCTCCAGGTTCTCGGTCCGGGCGGTCGGGTGGCCATGGTCAGTCGCGGTCGCGCCATGGTCGCGGAAGAACGCCCGCCGCACGCGATGTGCGTTCATGTAGCCCGCCCATGTCGTCGTATCCTCGCCCGTCAGCGCGCCGAATTGCGCGACGTTGTCGGCGAAACCTTCGAACTCAGGATCGACCACGGCATCGGGGCGGTAGGTGGTGATGACCCGGCCCTGCCAGCCACTATCGGCGATCATCTTGTGCCAGCGCAGATCGTCGAGCGCGCCTTCGGTCGTGGCCAGCGCCTCGATCCCGAACCGCTCGAAGAGCGCTCGCGGGCGGAATTCGGGCCGGGCAAGACAATCTTCTATATGATCGTAGACCGCATCGGCATTGGCGGGCGTCAGCGGTTCGGTCAGGCCGAATACGTGTTCGAAGGAATGGTCGAGCCACATCGCGGAGGGCGTGCCGCGAAACAGATGGATGCCGGCGGCAAAGCGGCGCCAGATCGCGCGCGGGTCGGTTTCGACCGGTCCCCCGTCGGACCGGGGCACACCCAGCTCCGGTAGCGTGGCACCCTGGCTTACGAGCATTCGGAAGACATAGTGATCCGGCACCACGAAAAGCTCGGCCGGGTTCGGGAAGCGCTCGTTCTCGGCAAACCAGCGCGGGTCACAATGCCCGTGTGGACTGAGTATCGGAAGGTGCTTGACGCTGTCGTAAAGCGCGCGTGCCATCCCTCGCAACCGCTCCTCTGCGGGAAACAAGCGATCGGGGTGGGTCAGGCTCATTTTTTCAGCAGCCATGAATCAAACATCCCTAACTGGTATTCTAATATGTCAGTTGTGAAAAGACTTATGTACGCTACTGCCCTCCCGGTCCGGGGAAAAGGACCGCGCTTGACGCTGCAGCTCAAGCCACTGACCACGCCGCCCGCACAATCGGTGTCCGATGTCGTCTTCGAGACTCTCTATGCTGCAGTCGTTCGACTGGACCTGCCCCCGGGAACCCGCCTGTCCGAAGCAGAGGTCGCCGAGCGCATAAAGGTGTGGCAGCTGATCACGGAACAGGAGGGTCACATGGACCGTGCTCGGTTTCTGTCGCTCAGTTTGAACACGGCGCGGGCACACCGGGAACACGAGGATATCCTCCGAGAGCTGGCACGTGGTGACGCCGCGGCTGCGAAAGCCCAGGTGGAGCTGCATCTGAGCCGTATCCACACCGACTTGCCCAAGATCCGCGAAGCGCGTCCCGACTATTTCCGTGATTGCGACTGACGCCCGTCACACCACCGCACCGATCAACAGGCACCGTGGCGTCGCATCGCCCGCCTGAGCGATGCGAGCGAGCCATAGCCGACCTGCCGGGCGACGTCGCGCGGAACCGCGCCACGCGCAAGCGCAGCGCGGGCCAACTCGACCCGCCAACGCGTGACGTAAGCCAACGGGCTGAGGCCGATCAGGTCGCGGAACGTGGCCATGAAGCGTGATCGGGACATGCCGGCAAGGTCCGCCAACGCCTCGACCGTCCAGGTGGTGCCCGGATCCGAGTGGACCGCGACAATCGCGTGATGGAGCCGCGGATGCGACAGGCCCGCCAAGACGCCATGTGCGGGCGGTGCGCCGTCGAGAACTCGGCGCAGGACCAGCACCAACAGCGCCTCGGCAAGACGTGCGATTGTCTCGCCCGAACCGCAGCGCGCGCCGCGCGCCTCATCCAGCAGCACAAGCGCAAGCTGCCGCAATCCGGGGGCGTCGTCGGTTGCGAGCGTCACGCAATCGGGCGATCCCTGAAGCGCCTCATGCAGCGGGATCGCGACATCGACGCGGATCGCAAGCTCGGCATCCCGCAAGGCCGGGTCAGTGCCACGCAGGCGCAGGACCAGCCGGTCGGGATGAACGAACAGCGCTGCCGAAGGGTCATCGGACCGGCAAGGCCGTGCGACCGGGCGGAGCGCCGCGATCAAAGCAGTCAGGCGGTCCCTTCTAGCCTTGGGACTCTCGGCAACATATTCGGTCACATCTGCATCCATGAATCCCATACTCTGCCGATGTATCATCCGACACAATGGAGAATCTCGTGCTTCTACCCCGCCAATCCGCCCCTGCGCTGACCGTCCCCACGCTCGACCAGGGCACATTCGATCTGGCTTCGGCCGCACCCGCCCGCGGCACGGTGATCTGTTTCTACCGTGGCCTGCATTGCCCGATCTGCGCCACCTACCTTACCGAGCTGGAGAAGCTGAGCCCCGACTTCGCCGAGCGCGGGATAGAGACCATCGCGCTCAGCACCGACGGCGAAGAGCGTGCGCGCGGCATGGCTGACAAGATCGGTGCAACCGCGCTGCGGATCGGCTACGACCTCTCGCTTTCCAAGGCGCGGGAATGGGGTCTCTACATCTCGACTTCGCGTGGGAAGACGTCGATCGGGATCGAGGAACCGGCCCTCTTCGCTGAACCCGGCCTGTTCCTGATCAACGCCGACAACACCGTCTACTACCTTTCGGTGCAGTCGATGCCGTTCGTGCGCCCATCGTTTCGTGAGCTTCTCGGCGCGATCGATTTCGCGATCGAGAAATCCTACCCCGCACGCGGCGAATACACCGGCGCCGTCTGAGCAAGACGCCCACGCGTATTTCATGGTGAGCCCTGCCGCGACGGCTGGGCTCATTTCTTTCTGTGTCGCGTACGAACAACCGTCGTCGCAACCATTCCTGCAGCACCCGTAGCTACGTTCTGACGCGACCGTCAGACGACACTCGCGCGAGCCGTTTGTCGCCGCTATGTAACAAGCGGTGCCATGGAACGAATAGCCAAGCAGGGAATGCACGAGTGACGGACGATTGGGGCAAGCTTCTGACGGAAGCGAATGCCGGTGACCCCCGAGCTTACGAGCAGTTCCTGCGCATCATCACGCCGGTTCTCCGCGGTATCGTGCGGACACGTGGAACCGGCCTGGGGGAAGCTGGCTGTGAAGACGTCGTTCAGGAAATCCTGCTTGCCGTACATCTCAAGCGCCACACCTGGAAGGTGGGGACGCCGGTACGGCCATGGCTCTACGCGATCACACGCTACAAGGTCGCCGATGCGTTCCGTGCCCGCGGGCGAAGGATCGACCTTCCAATCGAGGATTTCATCGAAGATCTCGCCGCCGAGGATGCCCCCGACCCGACGGAGGCTGCAGACATGGAGAAAATGATCGGCATGCTCGATGATCGCTCGGCACATCTCGTGCGGATGATCGGTCGTGACGGGGTCGACACCGCCGAGGCGGGGGCCGCCCTCGACATGAGCGAGGGTGCCGTGCGCGTTGCGCTGCACCGGGCGCTGAAGCGGCTCGCGCAATTGCGGAAGAGGCATGTCGAATGAAAACCGACGACCTGATCCGGGCGCTCGCCGCCGACACCGAGGTGGAACGCCGGCCTACCCAGCTTGCGGCCATGGGCCTGCCCGTCTCCCTGGCGCTGGCATTCGCCGGTCTGTGGCTGACCCTCGGCGTCCGTGAGGATCTCTTGGCCTCTCTGACCGTTCCGGAGTCTGCGCTGCGTTTCGTTCTGACGGGCGCGCTTGGCCTCTCAGGTCTGGGCATGGCCTTCCGGTTGGCCCGTCCCGAAGGGCGCAGCCATGTCCGCCTATGGCCATTGCTTGCAATCGCGGCAGCTGCGGCTGCGGCCGTCCTATGGGCCTGGATCGCGACGCCGCCGGGCGGTCGCCAGATGGCGCTCGTCGGCAAGACGATGGTCACATGCCTCGTGACCATCCCGCTTATGTCCATCCTGCCTGTGGGGGTGATGCTGGCCAGCCTGCGGCGTGGGGCAGCGACATCGCCCGCTCTCGCAGGCCTCGCCGCGGGCCTTGGCGGCGGTGGCCTGTCGGCGATGGTCTACGCGTTGCACTGCACCGAGGACAGCCCGCTGTTCTACGTTACGTGGTATGGCTTGGCGATCGCGGGCGTGACGCTGGCCGCCACGCTGATTGGCGCACGCGTGCTGCGCTGGTAGCTGCCGCTCAGGGCAGCGCCTCGAACCAGTCGAGCGCCATGTCGGCCCAGCCGCTGGGCACGGAATGCCCGCCCGGATGGAGCGCGAAATCGAGGCGTGAACCACTGTCGCACATGGTCCAGCTTCGGATGAGGGTGTCACCGTTGCGGGCGTAGCCATCGGGCTGCAAACGGCAGCCATTGGCGTCCCGCCAGATCTGCATCGCGACAAAGACATCGCCTTGCGCGAACGCGTTCCCGAGAACGCGGCCCTCCAGCGGCACGGTGCCATCCCGCCAACCGTGGATATGGAACATCTCGACAGGTCCGGCGCATCCATCGGGATGGGGCCGCCAGAAACTGCCGGCGACCGGTGCATAGGCCGTGAAGGCGTCAGGCGTGGCGCAGGCGATGTAGCTTGTCATGGACCCGCCGATTGAAAAGCCCGACAGCAGCATCTCAGACCGGTCGAGCCCCAAACGCGCAGCGGCGTCATCGGCCACGGCGGAAATGAACTCCCCCTCGTCGCGGCGTGCGGGGCGCTCGGGGTGAAAATCCCAGCTCAAGCCCTGCCGTCCCGGCCGCGGCTGCCCGTCGGGCGCGATCACGGCGTACCCCCGGGCCGTCAGCGCCTCGACCATGCCTGTGTTGCGTAGGGTTCCCTCGCCGCTGCCGCCGAATCCGTGCAGGAAGACAACGGCCGGAAGGCCGGGGGCCGCCGCCTCGGGCAGGACGGCGTGATAGGTTCCGCCGGTCAACGTGCAGGGGCCGGGATCGTCACCGCAAGCGGCCATCGCCGCGCCACTGGAGCACAGAAGCCCGAGAGCGCCAGCGCGCAAGAGCGTGGCCATGGTCACGGTGCGGGCTCGGGTAAGGGGCGCAGCAGCCACGATGCCCCAACGTCCCTTTGTACGAGCCATGACAGTGGCACCGTCAGAACAAGGCAGACCGCAACGGGCAAGAGCCAAAGCGTCAACTCGCCCATGACGGCGAGACCGATCAGCGCGGTGCCGAGCAGGGTTTCCGTCGCGTGAAACCGCGCAAGCGTCCTTATCGACGGCCGAGAGGCCGCATGCGGCATCCACCCCCCGTCGAAACCTGCGAGCGTCCGCAAGACCGCACGAACCTGGTGCACCATGAGGGCGGGCGCGATCAGGATCGACAGGGCCACCTCGACAAGGACCGACAGGGCGAAGCCCGGCAGGCGCGCCAGGCGCAGGCCCCGGTCGCGGACATGGGCCACGACACCGACCAGCTTCGGCCCCAGCAGCATCAGGAACACCAGTGCAACCAGCGATGTCTGAGACAGGACGGGATAATCCGGCCAGTCGGGCATCAACGGGTTGCCCGTAAAGAACTCGTGCATTGCGCCATCAGGCCCGCTGAAGGCCCAAAGAAGCAACAGCGCCATCCACCAGACCGACGCCAGATAGGCCATCGCCCCCTGTAGCAGGTGAAAGCGGGAAACCGGATGCAGCCCCGGAACGCCCAGTAGTCGGAGATGCTGCATGTTGCCCTGGCACCAGCGCCGGTCGCGGCGCAGGTAACCGGGCAGCGTTTCGGGCGTCGCCTCGTAGCTGTCGGCGGCCTCTGGCAGCATCCGCACACCCCAGCCCGCACGACGCAACAGCGCCGCCTCGACGAAGTCATGGCTGAGGATGACTCCACCGCGCGGCGCGCGGCCAGCCAGGTGGGGCAAGCCTGCACACGCTGCGAAGGCGCGGGTCCGCAGCATCGCGTTATGACCGAGGAAATTGGCATCCTCTCCCGCCCAGAGCGTGAAACCCCGCGTCAGGTTCAGCCCGTAAACCTCGGAGGCGAAGGATTGCAGCCGCTGCCACAACGTTGCACCCGGCAGAACGCGCGGCGGTGACTGGACAAGGCCAAGGCCCGGCTCCGCCGCCATGAGATCGGCCATTCGCATAACCGTGGCGGGTCCCATGACGCTGTCGGCATCGAGGATCAGGATCGCCTCATGGGCATCGCCCTCGGCAATGATCCAGTCACGGATGTTGCCCGACTTGTAATCGATGTTCTCGGCCCTGCGGCGGTACCGGATCGACAGTTCGGGGTGAAGGAGGCGCAGGGCGCGCACCTCGGCCTCTTCCGCGCGCGCCGCGTCCGGGTCGCGCGTGTCCGACAGGACATGCAGCGAAAAGCGGTGCCGAACGCCTGAGGCGAGCCCCTGCAGAAGCGCCGTGGCTGTGCCGATGGTCGCTTCCGGGTCCTCGCCATACATCGGCAGGAGAATGGCGACATCGAGGTTCACCGAGGCCGCCGGTGCGCGCGAAGGGCGCCAGAACAGCCCCAGAAGCGCCGAACAGAACGACAGCGCGACCCAGTAGAAGGCGAAGACCGTCACACCAATCAGAAGGCATTCGACAAGGCCTGGCGGACCGTTCAGGGCGAACCAGCCGAAACTGGACCAGCCAAGCAGGCCGGCGAGTCCAAGCGGCGCTGTCAGGACAAGCGCGCGGACCGTACGCGTCAGCGCGCCGCTTCGCATACCCGGCGCTGCGGGGTCCGCAAAGGGCATGCTCAGGTCCTGGTCCGGCATCGCAAGTGGGCGCGGCGGGCTTTCGCCCGGCAGGGGCAGGCGTAACGTCAGTGTCATGGTGCAACCCAGCGGTTCACCCAGACCTCGGCGGCATGCCGCCCACCACGCCAAAGCTCGGCGCGCATCTCGGCGAAGGGCACGTCACCCACCAGCGTCACATCGAGACGCATTCCACCCGTTGCCGGGTTGCGTTGCAGCACGGTGCCGGAAATCGCACCCGCCGTGGTCGAGGTGCGTACCTCGAGGCGATCGGGGTCATCCCCCAAAGCGGGATGCGCCCCGAAGTCGATCGAGAAGATCCGCCCCTCCTCGAACACGCGGGCACCAGTGCTGGTGGCGATCACGGGCGCGACCGCACCCTCGGCAGGGGCCGTGCTGCACCAGTAGAGGCGATAGTCGATCCGGTGTTCACTCCCGGCGACCAAGGGCTCGGCCGGGCGCCAGAAGGCGACGATGTTGTCGTTTATTTCCTTGTCGGTCGGGATCTCGACAAGGATGATCGACCCGCTGCCCCAATCCCCCTCGGGTTCGACCCAGAGCGAGGGGCGGCGTTCATAACGCGCCTCGAGATCATTGTAATTTTGCAGATCGCGCGCGCGCTGCATCAGGCCGAAACCCCGTGGAGAGCGGTCGCCGAAGGCGCTGATCTGCAGGCTGGTGGGGTTGTTCAAGGGACGCCACAGCGTTTCGCCCGCGCCGTTCATCATCAGAAGGCCGTCGCTGTCGTGCACCGCTTCGCGGAAATCGTCGAACTGCGTGCGGTTGATGTCACTGAACAGGAACATCGACGTCCCCGGCGCGATGCCGACCGTGGGAAGATCGACCCGCGGGAACAGCGTGGCGCTCACCTCCATCTCGGTGGTCTCGCCCTTGGCGATCACGAAGCGGTAGGCGCCCGCGACGGACGGGCTGTCCAGGAGCGCGTGAACCGTGACCGTGGATGCTCCGGCGGGCGCAGCCTCAATCCAGAACTCGCGGAAAATCGGAAACTCCTCGCCACCCGGCTCGGCGGTGTTCAGGGCAAGGCCGCGCGCCGAGATACCGTAGCCATGATCGCGACCCACCGCGCGGAAATAGCTGGCACCCTGGAACACCGCGTATTCCTGGAAGATGCCGCGCGTTTCCAACTGCCCCCTCAGGCGCAATCCGGCAAAACCGGTGCCTTCGGGCGGCAAGTCGGGGAAGCGGTCGGTGCGCGCGAAAAGGTCGAGATCGAAGACGACGGGGCGCGCCATGTCGTCTTCGACGGCGTTGATCTCGATCTTGTGGAGGAAATAGAGCCCCGCAATGAAGAGGTCGGCGTGAACCGCACCATCCGTGTCGCGGTAAAGCGCGTTGCGCGTCTCGAACCAGATGCCGCGAAAGGCGTCATAGCTCAGGTTTCGCCATTCTGGGCTGATTTCCGGCGGGGGCACATAAGGCGCTGCGGCAAGCGCGCGGGCCCGGGCCAGAACCGTTTCGGCGTCGAAGGGCACGCCCTCACCAAGCGTCACGCCGGGAAAGCCTTGTGCCACAGCCTGCGTAGGCAGCATACCCAACGCAGCCAGCGCCCCGAACATCGAAAGCGCCTCCCGGCGATTGACGGCCGTCATGTGCGGACCCCGGTGGCAGGTGCGTCCACACCGACCGGGCGGGCAGCGACCGCCGCCTGCTTCCACGGTTTGGCCTTGAAGAACGCCGTCGCCCGCGCGACCGCAATGATCGCGGCAAAGCCCGCAAGGTTCACGGCCAGAGCAGGCAGGGCGCCCCCACCGGCCAGGTTCAGAAACGCGCCAAGCACACGCGCCAGCACCATTGAGGCCGCGAAGACGGCCAGCGACTGCTGGCCCACCTGCGAGACGGTGGAAATGACCGCACCAGCAATCCCTCCGCGCTGCAAACGCTTGCCACCCTCACCGGCGGCAACCCACGCCAGATAGGCGAGTGCGAGGAAATGAACATAGCGAAGGATGCCGAAATCGGACTTGTTGAACAGAAACGACCACTCGCGCCGCCACTCGCGCACGAACTCGGACGCGCCGATGATCTTGTACCACGCGAAGGGCACCGAGATCAGGACGACGACAAGCGCCAGCACGACAAGCCAGCGGTGCACTGGTGGCGGGGGCAGCCAACCCGCCATCAGTGCGAAACCAGTAAAAAACACGAGCTGCCAGGCAAAGGGGTTGAAGAACCATGTCCGCTCGGACCCGTTGGAAAACCACAGTTCCGCGGGAAGGTTCAGGCCGAAGGACGCCGCGAGCCAGAGCGCCACGCTGAACGCGAAAGCCAGCCGGCAGTCGACCTGGGCAAGCGCGATCATGACCGGGATAAGGGCCAGGATCACCAGGTACATCGGGAGAATGTCGAAGTAGTTTGGCACGTAGGTCAGCGTCAGAAGGCCGATCAGGTTCGGGCCGGTGTTGTTCAGGAACGGGTAGAGGTTCAGCGCCCCCACCTCGTCGCGCGGGAAGATCTCGGTCGCGTTCAGGCAGAGCATCAGGAAGAGTGTCACGAAGAACACGCCCAGGTGGACCCAGTAGACCTGCCAGACGCGGAACGCGATCTGCAACGCCCCCATCAGCCAGCCAGCCCGCGCGAAGACCGCCCCGAAGGCAAGGGCCGAGGCCATGCCCGAGCAGAAGACGAACATCTCGGTCGCGTCGGAAAAGCCGAAGCGCGCCGGGATCCAGAGCGTCCACGGGTTGGCGGTGATATGCGCGATGAGGATGATGAACATCCCCAGACCCCTGAAGAAATCCAGCCTCGGGTCGCGCGGCCGCTTCGTTGCGGTCATCTCAGACGACTTCCCTTTGTGCTTCCTCGATGAAGCCCAGCCGGGCCTCGGCATAGCCGTCCATCGCGCCCCCGCGGCGCGCCTGACGTTCGCGGACCAGGTCGGCGGCGGTTTCCAGGTAGCCGCTGCGCAGCGCCGCCTCGATCGTGATCCGTTCGAACACATCCCGTTGGGCGTGGCTGCCACCGATAGCCTGCAGGTCTGCCCGGCCTGCCCGCAGATGCACCCACGCGCTCGAGTATTCGCCGCAGGCATAGGCATGCAAGCCCTCGGCGACATGCAGGCCCGGATGCGCGAGAACGCGCTGTGCTTCGTCCTGCAAGGGGCGCGTGGCCCGCATGCGGGCGATCATCTTGACCGCCGCGTCTTCGCGGGCCCCGCCACAGAGCGCCAGCATGTAGTGCAGGTCGGCGAAGGCGAGACAGCCATCGCCGCTACGCGCCTCCGAGATGGCGGCCAGTTCTTCCCAGCGGTCGCCGATATCCACGCCCTCGATCTCGAGCCGCGACAGAAGTGACGCCGCGTTGGAGATGTCGCGGTAGTCATCCGTCTTCTCGCTGCGGATCTCGGCGTCGTAGTAGGCCAGCGCGATGTCATGCTCGCCCAAGTCGAGGTGCATCAGCGCGCAGTGCCACCAGACGTGGAAGCGGAAGTTGTTGCAATGCGCCCAGGACGCCTCGCGCCCCGAGAGCCAGTCGAGCCCGCTGCGCGCGCGGCCGGTCATGTCGTAGACATGCGCCACGGCATGCAGCCCCCAGGCGTCGTCGGGCGCCAGTTCGACACCGGCGCGCCCGATCCGTTCGGCCTTGGCATAATCGCCCGTTTCCTCGAGCGTGAAGGCGTGACAGCCCATGAGATATCCGCGCGCGGGGTGGTCCGTCCACGCGTCCATGACACCTTCGACCGAGGCCCGCATCGCCTGCGGCCGCCCCATCACGAAATGGATCGCCTGGATCATCTTCATCGCCAGCGCGTCGCGCGGATCTTCGTTCAGGACGATCTGCAACCGCGCCGCTGCCCGACTGGGGCGACCGTCAAGCCAATCGCCGAGTGCGTGGACGAATGCGATTTCACGCATCGTCGCCGGTGCACCAGTGATGGCGGCGCCATGCGCCTCGCGCGCGACGGCGACCATCTCGGCCCGGGCGAGCAAAAGGCAGGACAAGCCGCGCACCGCTTGCCCAAGGGCGAAATCCGGCGCCCCATCGAGAACTGCATTCAGGTCCGGCCCGGTCGAGGCGGCGTGGGTCAGGATGCCCCGAATGACCCGGTTCCAACCCTCGATCCGATCGGCGGACAACGAGGTTGGCATTCCGCTTAGGTCATTGGAAACGGGCATCGGCTCACCTTTCGGACGACGGGTTTCGCGGAGGCCTTTGTGGCCCGCCCTTTCCGGTTCGCTCGGCAAGTCGCGTCCGTTACGGAGCTTTGTGTTTCTGAAACCGACTTCACGCGGACGTGAAGACAAGCACCCTCATCGCGTCAGAACGCGCCGTCATAAGCGCGCCGCGGAATGCGGGCGGCGATCAGGGTGAACCGGTCGCGGCTCAGCGCAGCCGCGGCCTCGCGGGCGAGGGTATCGGCGTCCGCGACCTCGACACCATGACCACCGAACGCCTGCGCCAGCGCGGCGAAATCTGTGCCCATGTCCGGCCCGCCGAAATCGACACCCAGGTTGGGGCGCTGCGTGGACCGCTGTTTCAGCTCGATCAGCGCCAGGCTGTCGTCGACCAGCACGCAGATCACGATGGGCAGGCCCTGCGCCGCAAGCGTCGCAAGCTCGCCCGCCCCCATCTCGAGCCCGGCGTCGCCCACGACGGCCAGAACCGGCGCGTCGGGGCGCCCAAGCTTGGCACCGGCCGCCAGCGGCACGGCGCAGGCCATGGTACAGAGGCCCGAGGATTGCAGCATCCCCCGCGGGTCGGGACAGGGCCACATCTGGCTGAAGAGGATACGGTGCGCGCCACTGTCGGCGGTGGCGATGGTCTCGGGCGGCATGACCTTGCGCAGCGTGGCAAAGACCTGATGCGGGCCCCAATGGTCGGGCACGGCATAGGCATCGGCCAGCGCGGCGCGGGCCGTGGCGGGCGCGCCATCCGCCCAGCGCGCGGGCGCCTCGTGAGAGAGGGCAAGGAGGGTTTCGGCCAGCCCACCCAGAAGCAGGTGATCGGCCTGGTGCATCCCGTGGTCGCGAGGGACCGGGGCGATCTCGATCACCGTCTGGCCCGCGGTCCAGGGATTGCGCCAGCCCACGCGCATCTCGATCGGATCATAGCCCAGCAGAAGGATGCAATCCGCCTCTGCCATGAGCGGCATCAGGATACGGTCGGCCCTGGGCGACAGCCCGGCCCCGCCAAGGCAAAGCGGATCGCCCTCGTCCATCAGGCCCTTGCCCTTGTAGGTGGTGATCAGCGGTATGGCATGGCGGCGGCAGTAGGCCGCGACAGCCGCGCCCGCACCCTCATTCACCGCATCCACGCCCGCGATGGCGATGGGGCGTTTTGCCTGTGTCAGCGCCGCAAGTGCAGCATCGACCGCGCGTGTCGGCGGCAAGCCCGGGGCAAAGACCTGCGGCAGAGGCGAGGCGGCTTCGCGCGTCAGCGCCTCGGCCACGCCGATTGGCACATCGACATGCACCGGGCCAGGCTGGCCCGAGGTTGCCAGCGCGATGGCCTTGGCCATGCCGGTGCCGATCGCGTCGGCGGCCAGCCGGAAGCTGCCCTTGACGATGGGGCGCAGCATCGCCTGATGGTCGAAGACCTGGTGGGTATAGCTTTCGGCCAGGTCGGCATCGACGCAGCCGGTCAGGAAGATCAGCGGCACGCGGTCCTGCATGGCGTTCGCCACCACGTTGACCGCATTCGCCACGCCGGGACCCAGCGTCGCCACCAGGACCGGCAGCGCACCGGTCATGTGCCACAGCCCCTCGGCCATGAAGCCGCCGCCGTTCTCGTGCTTGACGAGGACAAAGTCGATGCCCGCGCCATCGAGCCCCTGCATCAGCGCCAGCACCTCGCCGCCCGGTATGCCGAAAGCATGGGTCGCGCCCGCGCGCGCAAGCGCCTCGCCGATGATGTCCGCCCCGGTGGTCATGTGTCCGTGTTTCCGTCGATCACGCCCGCGGCCCTGAGCGACGCAAGATCGCCGGGGCTGAGGCCAAGATGGCGCGACAGGACCGCGCCGGTGTCCGCGCCCAGCATCGGGGGCGCCTTGGAATAGGTGACAGGGGTGCGCGACAGGTGCAACGGGTTCCCGATCAGCTCGACCTCCCCGTCGCCCGCGACCGGATGGGCCAAGCTGATGCGCATGCCGCGTGCGGCCACCTGCGGACTCTCGAAAACCTGCGCCAGATCGTTGACCGGACCGGCCGGCACCGTTTCGGCCTCGCAGATCGCGAGCCACTCGGCGGCGCTGCGCCCCGCGGTCAGCGCGGCGAGAAGCGGCAGCAGCACCTCGCGGTTGCGCACGCGGGCGGCATTGGTGGCAAAGCGGTCGTCCGCAGCCAGCCCCGGCGCGCCCGCCGCCGTCACGAACCGTGCGAATTGCGCGTCATTGCCGACGGCAAGGATGAAACTGCCGTCGCGGGCCGGAAAGGTTCCGTAAGGCACGATGGTCGGATGGTCGTTGCCGCGCCGCGGCGGCACCCGGCCATCGGTCAGGTAGCCCACGCCCTGGTTGATCAGCATGGCGACCTGCGCATCCATCAGCGCGATGTCGATGTGCTGGCCCAGGCCGGTCGCATGGCGGGACTGTATCGCGGCCAGGATGCCCACGGTCGCGTACATTCCGCACAGGATATCGGCGATGCCCACACCCGCCTTCAGCGGCGGGCCATCGGCCTCGCCGGTCAGGCTCATCAGCCCGCCCTCGCCCTGCACGAGGAAATCATAGCCCGCCCTGTCGGCGTTCGGCCCGGTCTGGCCGAAGCCGGTGATCGAGCAATAGACAAGGCGTGGATTGATCTTTTGCAGCGTGGCGTAATCAAGGCCATAGCGCGCCAGGTCGCCGGGCTTGAAATTCTCGACAAGCACATCAGCCCGGGCCACCAGCGCCTTGACGATATCCTGCCCACGCGGATCGGCAATGTTGATCGCGACGGAATGCTTGCCGCGGTTGGCCGACAGGAAATAGGCGCTTTCCCGCGTCTCCGCGCCCTGGTCGTCGGTCACGAAGGGAGGGCCCCAGCCGCGGGTGTCATCGCCCTTGCCGGGGCGTTCGATCTTGATGACCTCGGCGCCCAGATCGGCCAGCAGCTGCGTCGCGGTCGGCCCGGCGAGGATACGCGACAGATCAACGATGCGCAGGCCCGACAGGGCCTGCGCAGAACGACCGGCAGAGCCGGTTGAATCGGAAGGTGATCTCACGTCGTCAGTTCGTGACGGGGGCGGACGAGGAGAACTGCGGGATTGCCATGTCCGAAGCCGCCTGCGGCTCGAGCCCGGTCCAGTTGGCTTCGGACGCCTGCAGGTTGCCGGGAATGTCGGCTTCCCAGAAGCCCACGACGTTCTGCGTGATGTTCAGGTAAAGACGATCATCGACGATGCGCCAGAGCGTCGGGTTGCCCGGAACCTTGCCGCCCTGCGCGACACCATAGGCGCAATGCCCGTCATACTGGGGCGCATAGCGGGCGGGATCGGCCAGGAACCGGTCGCGGTTCTCTTCCGACGAAAACGCGAACTGCGCGCCGTTGTATTCCGCGGTGATCGTGGACAGACCCGCGGCCGGGCTTTGCTGCGGCTCACCGATGGCCGATTGCGGCAGGTCGAAATAGGACACGACATCGTATCCCGACACGGCAAAGCCGGTGTCATCGACATACTGGTCACCGGCGATGGCGACGCCGGTCGTGGCGGTCAGGGCGGCGAAGGCGAGCGCGAAGGCCGTTTTGCGAAGCATTCGGAAGATCTCCTGTTGCGGGTTTGTATGTGCATGGACGAACGCCCCCTGAACGAGGTCGTCCCCTGCCGGTTCGTCTGCACGACCATGGTCGTTACGCCGCAAGCCCGCCGGTCGCGCTTTCGTGATTGCGGAGGCGACGATGCAGGCGGTCGTGCGGTCCCTCCATGATCACGGTCGCGCGATCTCACGACCATGTTGGGTACAACACGGCAGCACTGTGGTAGCCCGAACAGCATCATTCTGTCTCGCGTAGGGGGTATTCCGACATGTATCGAGCACTTGCCGTCACTCTGACCGTTCTGATCGGCACCACCGCGCCGCCCGCCCTTGCCGAAATCAGCGAGCGCGACGGCTGGCAGATCGTCGAAACCGAAATGGCTCACGCAACGCTTCTGGAGCGGCTTCTGGCAGCCGTACCCGAGGAAGGGATGGGCGTCGTGACGCAGGCCGGGCCGACGGGCGCTGCGCGGGCGCGCGGTATCGAGATCCCCGAGAACCGCGTCGTCGGTGTCTTCAACAACGACGTCGCCGTGCGTGTCCTTGCCCTCAGCACCGCCGCGATGATCGAAGCACCGATCCGGTTCTACGTGACCGAGGACGCCGACGGCACGGCGACGCTGAGCTGGAAGGAACCGAGCTTCGTCTTCGCCCCCTACGCTGATGAGGGTGGCGCCGAACTGGCCGAGATCGCGGCCGAACTCGACGCGCGTTTCTTGGCCATCGCGGCAAGGGCCACCGGCGAATGACTTTCTTGCGCCGCATGGCCGCCCTTGCCCTCGCAATGACGTGCCTCGCCGCGCCGGGGCAGGCGCAAAGCCCGCTGCCGCCCCTCGTGACCCCGGCAGAGCTTGGCCGGATCATGGCCGACGGATCGCCGCTGATCCTGGACATCCGCGAGACAGGCGGGCCGAACGTGGCTGGCAGCTACGGCGCGGGCCATGTCGAGGGCGCGGTGACCGCACCCTACGCCCTGTTCCGCGGCCCCGAGGAGAACCCTGGCCAATTGCCCACCGAAGACGCACTGACGCGCGTCCTGCAATCGCTTGGCGCGACCGCGGAGCGCCCGACGGTCATCACCTACCAGGGCAGCTCTCCGACCGATTTCGGCGCAGCGGCGCGGGTCTACTGGACCCTGAAGTCCAGCGGCCTGCGGAACCTCTCGATCCTGAACGGTGGCATCGAAGCCTGGGTCGCCGAGGGCCTCCCGCTCGGCACAACACCGACACGGCCCGAGCCAAGCGATTTCCGGGCCGTCTTCTCGGATCGCTGGATGGCGACCGAGGCAGATGTACTGGCCGTCGTCGAGGGCGAGGCGCAGGCCCGGCTGATCGATGCGCGCCCCGAGTCCTTCTGGTCCGGGCGCGAGTTCCACGGGGCGGCGGCACGGCCCGGAACACTGCCGCAGTCAGAGTTCTTCACCCATTCCAACTGGTTCCGATCCGGCCCCACCATCGTCGACGCGGCCTCGGCACGGGCGCTGGCCGAGACGGCGGGCTACACCGGTGACACCCCCCTGATCTCGTTCTGCAACACCGGCCATTGGGCTGCGACCAACTGGTTCGCACTGAGCGAGCTGGCCGGGATCGAGAACGTGCGCCTCTACCCCGAGTCGATGGTCGGCTGGTCGAACGCGGGCCACGAGATGGCCAATGTCCCCGGGCCCTTCCGCCGTGTCTGGCAGCAGATCGCCGATGCCTTCTGACGCGACGGGCATCGCGGTTCCGACCCGCACGCGCCGGCTGGTCGAGGCGGGCATCCTTGTCTTGGGGACGCTGGTCGTGGCCTTCGCGATCGCAGCGGCGACGGGCGCGCGCTTCGGGCTTCTGTTCCTCGTCGGCCTTGGCCTTGGCATCACGCTCGAGGCGCTGCGCTTCGGCTTTGCCGGGCCGTGGCGCGCGATGATCGTCAACCGCGACCCCGCGGGCGTGCTGGCACAGCTTGTCGCCATCGCTTTGGTGGCCATAGTGGCCATCCCCCTGATCACGGCGAACGGGGCCGAGCTGATCGGGGCGCATGCGCCGGTCGGTTTCGCCATGATCGGCGGGGCTTTCGTCTTCGGCATCGCGATGCAGGTCGTTCTCGGCTGCGGATCGGGCACGCTGATCAACGCCGGAAGCGGCAATCCCGTCGGCGTTGTCGCCCTGCCCTTTTTCGCCATCGGCAGTTTCGCCGGGGCCTGGCACCTCGATTGGTGGACGGGCCTCGGGACATTGCCGGTCGTCGTCTTCGACGGCACGGGCGGGGTCGCCGCGACGCTGATCGGCCTTGGGGTTGTCGCGGCTGTCCTGCTTTACGTGGCCGCCCCGGACCGCCGCCGCATCCCGCGCCGCCTTTGGATCGCCGCGGGCCTCGTCGCGCTGCTGGCGCTGGCCAACCTCGTGGTGGCGGGCCAGCCCTGGGGCGTGGTCTACGGCCTTGGGCTCTGGGCGGCAAAGGGGGCGGGGGCCTTGGGCCTCGACCTCTCGGCCTCGGCATTCTGGGCTGCACCCGGCAATGCCGAACGGCTGCAAGAGACGCTTCTGACCGACACGACATCGCTCACGAACCTGGGGTTGATCGGCGGGGCGTTCCTTGTGTCGATCTGGCGCCGGGGCTTCGCGCAACCGCTCCCCGCGCTGCCGGGGCGGGCCTGGGTCGCGGTCGTGGTCGCGGGACTTCTGCTGGGCTACACGTCGCGGCTCGCCTTCGGCTGCAACGTCGGTGCCTTCTTCAGCGGCGTCTCCACAGGAAGCCTGCATGGCTGGGTCTGGTTTCTCTGCGCCTTCGCGGGGTCCTGGGTGGGCATCCGGCTGCGCCCGGCCCTCGGGTTGGAGGGGCGCCGATGACCCGCCGCACCACCATGCTGATCGTCGCCGCCATGGTTGGCGGGCTGGTCCTGTTCGACCTGTCGGTGAGCGCAACACCCAACCCGTTCCATGCCCCGCCCCTGCTGGCGCTGGGGTCGGGGCTGGCCGCGGGCGGGGCGCATTGCGCCGCCCTGCCCCCGTCGCAGTAGCCCGCGCTCCGTTTTCCCATTCCACCCTGCAGGTGTTCACTGTGTCGAGCCAGTCTTGACGCTAGAGCGTAGCGAAGATTTCCGTGGGCGCGAGCAGGCGCCGCCCGGGCCTCGGGCCGGCCTTTCCGGAAATGTGGTGAGAAAGGCAGCCTGGCCGCGTGCGACGGTCGCGGAACAGAGCGTCGGTCAATGGGACTCCGAAATCGTCGGCGGCAGGACACGCAGCGCGTACCATCCGATCAGGGTGCCCACCAGTACAGGGACCGCCAGCCCACTGCCGACGGTGAACAACATGATCGCGCCGGCCACCAGCGGTCGGGTCATGCCGACCGCGGCGGCAGCGGACATGCCCGCGGCGACCCCGAGGACCGGATCGAGCCCCGGCAGCACGAACAACACCGACGCCCCGGCGGCGCCACCGGCAAAGCACATGGGAAAGATCACGCCGCCCTGCCAATGGCTGCCCACGCAAAACGCACAGACCACCGCCTTGCCGATGCCAAGCAGGATCAGCAGACCCGGCCCATGCTCTGCGCCCAACCGAAGCATCTCGCCGATCTCGTTGTGACCGGAGAACAGCAGGATCGGTGCCGCCGTACACACAAGGCCGGCCGCGGCCCCGCCGGCAACAGGTTGCCAGAACCGTGACGCAATGGAGGTCGCCACCACGGCCGAGACGCGGGTCCGAACATAAAGAAAGACGGCGCCCACCGCGGCTCCGGCACCCGCGGCGAGGCAGGCTGTCACCGTATCCCAGACTGTGCTTTCCACGGTGAAACGGGGAAGCCGCATCATCGCGATCGCGCCCTGCATCAGCGTTTCGGCCACCAAGACGAACCCGACGAACCCTGCCAGACCCGCGACGAACAACACGGGCCTCGGCACGGTATCGCGGGGTTCTGCATGGACCGGCCCGCCCGCGGGCGACCCGTAGAACCCGGCGAGAGCGCCGGAAAT
Organism: uncultured Roseicyclus sp.; assembly: GCA_964629305.1. Lineage (GTDB taxonomy): Bacteria > Pseudomonadota > Alphaproteobacteria > Rhodobacterales > Rhodobacteraceae > Roseicyclus. Next base: position 2,691 of record CAZVQL010000001.1, on the reverse strand, counting down.
ACCGGCCTCCGCCAGCGTCCGGCGGGCCGCGGCGCTCCGCGCAAGCCGGATCGAAACGACCGACGAAAGCTGCGCCGTCACCGCGAGGATCCCCGCCTCCGGTCCGATCGCGCCGCCAAAGGCCACGGCGCAGATCGCGCCGAGCGCGACCCAGAACGCCTCGCGGCGGTGCAGGGCCTGCGGGTCGCGGGCCTGTGCGATCTGTGCTTCGAGGTCGGGACCGGCCGCCATCAGGCGGGTCAGGCCGATCGCCATCCCGCCCGCCACCATGACCGGGAGGATGACCCAACGGCTATCGGGCAGCGACCCCCAGATCATCCCCTGCAGCAGGATCATCGCCCAATAGGTCACGGCGGCAATCGCGCCCGCGGCAAGGCCCAGAACCACGGCAAGCAGGCCCAGTTCCAGGTCCGGCCATGTAGGGCCGCCACGTGTCATCTGATCCGGGGATATCCGGTTCTTTCCGCCCGAAAGCTCGCCGCCCATGACCGCTCCAGAAAAAAGCCTCCGGAAGCTTTGCATATGGCGTGGCGATGTCCAATGCGGTTCGGGCTGTCGCGTTCAGGACATGCCGATTGGGGGCAAGGCGTTGTGCGGGGTCAAACCGGCAAGCGGTGCAGGAACGCACCCCGGACCGCCCACATCACAGGATCCACTCGACCGGCAGCCAGCTCATGAAGGTCACCATGCCACGCTGGAAGGCCGACGTATTGGGCTCGCGGTCGAACGTGATCGCCTCTCCGCCGGGCACCGCCTCTGTCCAGGTGATCGCACCGTTCGGTCCGGCCGCGAGGACAAAGAACGTCTCCGTCGCGTCCAGGGCGCGTGACAGGGCCGTCGCGATGTTCGGGCTGTCGATCAGGAACCCCATCTCGGTATTCAACGCGGCCGAGCGCGGGTCGAAGTTGAACGAGCCGATGAAGATCCGCTCTCCGTCGACGGCGAATGTCTTGGCATGAAGGCTCGATTGGGAGCCGGTCAGAAGCTGTAGCAACGACGCGCCTTCGGGCCTGTCGGGGCGTGCGCGCAGTTCCAGGATCTCGGCCCCCTCGCGCAGCAGCCGATCCCGATACCCCATCCAGGCGCTGTGCACGACCGGCACGTCGGTGGCTTCCAGCGAGTTCGTGACAAGGCGCGTGCGGATCCCGTCGGCAACGTAGCCCTCGATCAGCGACGTGCCGATCTCGCCGGGGATCAGGTAGGCCGACACCAGGTCCAGGCTGCGCGCGGGACGGCCGATCAGCTCGGGCAATTGCCCGATCAGCAGATCGGCGTCGGCGGCCATCCCAAGACCCTTGGCCGGATCGTCGCTGACAAGGGTGACGGTCGTCCATTCCAGCACGTCCTCGCCCGCCAGCACCCGCGACAGGACCGGGGCATCGGCCACCGCGGTGGCATAGGCCGAGCCGCGTGCGCTGTCCTCTGCCTCGGCGACGGCGGCTGCCATCTCCTCCATCCCGCCGTCCGAGGCAGGCAGAACGTCGGCCGCGGCATAGCTCGACCCGCTGGTCCAGTAGGTGTCGAAGTCTTCCGACACATCGGCCGCGGCAGGCCCGACGGCGAGCACGTCGAAATCGAAATAGGCGGTGCCCTCGCCATAGGCGAAGTAGATGTCACCGATGTTGCGCCCGCCGATGACGGTCGCGATGCCGTCGACCGTCATCGACTTGTTGTGCATCCGCCGGTTCAGCCGGAAGAAGTCGAAGGCATAGGACAGAAGCTTGGGGCTGCGCATCGTGAAGGGGTTGAAGATGCGGATCTCGACATTCTCCATCGCGTCGAGATCGGCCAGCACGTTGTCGAGGCCCGGGATGCCGTTGTCGTCCAGCAGAAGCCGCACGCGCACGCCGCGCTCTGCGGCGGCGCGCAGTTCGTCCAGCAGCAGCCAGCCGGTCGTGTCCATCTGCCAGATGTAATACTGGACATCGATGCTCTCTTCCGCCGCGCGTGCAAGCAGGATGCGGGCGGCCAGCGCGTCGCGACCATCGGCAAGCGGCACCACCCCGCTCAGGCCTTCGTGCTCGGCCGTCAACGGCAGGATCGCGGCGCCCAGACTGGTGTCTGCGCTTGCGAGGATGGCGGCGGATGCCTCTCCCTGCGGCAGGTCGGGAAGCGGGTGTGTCAGGCGCAGCACCACGATGGCCAGCGCCAGGACGATGACGAGCTTAAGAAGCCCCCTCAGAAAACGCATGCGTTTCTCCCGCGATGAAGCACTCTCACAAGGATGTGACACGCGTTTGATCGCGCAGACAAGCCTTGTGGCGGTTTAGTCCGCATCTTCCTGAACTGGCCTGCGCGCCTCGGCGGTGCCGCGCTCGGACAGCAGGACGGCAATAAAGCGCGTCGCGTCGAAATTCGAAGTCACGATAATCAGGATCGAGGTCATCGGGATGGCGAGGATCGCGCCGGGGATACCCCACAGCGCCCCCCACACCGACAGGGCGACCAGCACGACGAAGGGGCTCATGTTCAGCTGACGCCCGATCCAGCGCGGCTCCAGCACGTTGCCGACCCAAGTCTGCGCGGCCACCAGCAGCGCCAGCAAGATCAGCGTCGTCTGCAGCGAAGCGAACTGACCCAGCGACAGGATCACCGGAAAGGCCACGCCAAGGTAGGAGCCGACGTAGGGAATGTAATTCAGAAGCGCGATCGTGATGGCCCAGAACAGGGCGAAATCGACATCGAGCAGCC